>NZ_JAMPTM010000196.1 GCF_025403375.1 Frankia gtarii | reverse complement strand
CCTCCGAAGCTCCCGACGAAGACAACGAAACTGGTAGCCTGACGGAACGTGCCCTGAGACTGAAGTTCCGGCGCCTCGTATATAGCCTTCATGCCGGCTTCCCCCCGTCTACGCTCTAGTGCCTGTCTCGGCCTGCCCGGCCTCGGTTTTCCGTGCTCGGGCCGTGTGGACGACCCTTGACCGAGCAACTCCATTCTGCTTCCACCGGACCTACTGACGGTTCATCGACGGTTCGTTGCTCCCCGTCACAGCGTCACAGAAAGTAATCGTCACGCCTGAGCCAGGTCGGGCTTGGCCGGCCCCGTCCGGACGTCACGGCGTCCGGGCGCGATAGCATGCAGATGCTCGCCATCTGAGAGAACCAGTCCAGATGTTGGGACACCCCGAAGAGGGCGTTCCCGTGAGGGGATGCCCGCCGGTGTTCCCCGGCGCGGCCGAGACGGTCGGCCCGGCGTCGGGAACCTCGATGTCTCGCCTGCCGCCGCGACCCGGTCGACGGGCGGGACATCGGCCACGCCACCCGGCCCCCGGGCGGCCGTCCCTCCTTAGAACCGGAACCGGAGTCACACCGTCATGACGACCGTCGCCGCCCCACCCGCGCTCGCCGCCCGCGCCCGGTCGGTGCGCACCTCCCCGGTACGCGAGATCCTCGCCCTGACCGCCCGGCCGGAGGTGATCTCGTTCGCTGGCGGCCTGCCGGCCCCCGAACTGATCGACGCCGCCGGCATCCGGCGCGCCTACGACCAGGTGCTCACCGACAATCCCCGGCGGGTGCTGCAGTACTCCACCACCGAGGGGGACCCCGAGCTGCGGGCGGCGGTCGCCACCCGCCTGGGTCGTCGCGGCCTGCCGACGGACCCCGACGACCTGCTGATCACCACCGGCTCCCAGCAGGCCCTGACGCTGCTCGCCAGCGCCCTGCTCGAGCCCGGGGACGCCGTCGTCGTGGAGAACCCGACCTACCTCGCCGTGCTGCAGTGCTTCGGCTTCGCCGGCGTTCGGGTACTCGCAGCCCCCACCGACGACCAGGGGATCCTCCCCGACCAGCTGGCCGAGCTCGTCGCCCGGGAACGTCCCCGGCTGCTGTACCTGGTGCCCACCTTCCAGAACCCCACCGGCCGCACCATGACCGCGGACCGCCGCCGCGCCGTCGCCGAGATCGCCGCCCGCCAGGGCCTGTGGATCGTCGAGGACGACCCCTACGGCGAGCTGCGATACGAGGGTACGGCGCAGTCGTGGATCGCCTCGTACCCGGCCGCGGCCGACCGCACGGTGCTGCTCGGCAGCTTCTCCAAGACCATGGCCCCGGGCATGCGGCTGGGCTGGCTGCGCGCGCCGGCGACGCTGCGCCGCGCCTGCGTCATCGCCAAGCAGGCCGCGGACCTGCACACCTCGACCGTCGACCAGGCGGCCGCCGCCCGCTACCTGGCCGAGGCGGACCCCGACGCCCACATCGCGCGGCTGTGCGCGGTGTACGGCCAGCGGCGCGACGCGATGCTCGCCGGGCTCGCCGAGGCGCTGCCGGCCGGCAGCTCCTGGAACCGGCCCGAGGGTGGCATGTTCGTCTGGGTCCGGCTGCCCGCCGGCCACGACGCCGCCGCCCTGCTGCCCGCCGTGGTCGCCCACGACGTGGCCTATGTTCCCGGAGCGCCGTTCTTCGCCGGCGCACCGGACCCGGCGACGCTGCGTCTGTCGTTCACCACCCACGCGCCGGAGCGCATCGCCGAGGGGATGGCCCGCCTCGCCCGCGCTTTCGCCGGCCGGGCCGCGGTCGGGTGAGCTCCACCAGTCCCCCAGAACCAGTCCCCCCCAGAACCAGTCCGCCCAGAACCAGCTTGCTCGGGACCAGTCCGCTCAGGCGCGGATCTCCAGGGTGGCGCACTTGATCCCGCCGCCGCCGCGGCGCAGCTCATCGAACTCGATCCCGATCGGCTCGAACCCCCGGTGGCGCAGCTCGGCGGCGAACCCCTCGGCGGCGGCGGCGAGCACCACGTGCCGCCCGTCGCTGACGGCGTTGAGGCCGAACGCCACCGCGTCGGCCTCGCTCACCCTGATCGCCTCCGGGAACAGGGCGGCAAGCAGCCCGCGGCCGGCGTCGTCGAAGGCCGCGGGCAGGTAGGCCACGAGATCGTCGTCGAGGACGCACAGCGCCGTGTCCAGATGGTAGAAGCGCGGGTCCACCAGGGTCAGGGAGTGCACCGGGCGGCGCAGGATGCGGGCCGCCTCGGCATGCGCCGCCCGCTCCGACCGGAACCCGGTGCCGGCAAGGATCATGTCCCCGACGGGCAGGAAGTCGCCCTCGCCCTCGTTGACCAGCGCCGGGCGGTACACCCCGCCCGGGGCCAGCCGCGCCAGTCGCCGCAGGTAGGGCTCCTGCTCGCCGCTGCGTTGCGGATAGCGGAACCGGACCCCGAGCGCGCGCCCGCCGACGACGAGGCCGCCGTTGGCGGCATAGACCATGTCGGGCAGGCCCGGCAGCGGGTCGATCAGCTCGACGGTGTGGCCGAGGTCGCGGTACAGCGCCCGCAACGTCTCCCACTGCGCGCAGGCCCGGTCGGTGTCGACCGGCTGGCGCGGGTCCATCCACGGGTTGATGGCATAGCGGACGTCGAAGTAGGTCGGCCGGCACATCAGGTACCGGCGCGCGCGGGCCCGGCGGACCCCTGCGCCCAACGTCATCGGCGCCCCCCGGACCGGACCGACAGGTAACCGCCCTCGCCCACCGCCAGGCTCAACGCGCCACCGCCCGGCGCCGTTCCGACGCCCGGCACCGTGCGAGCCGGAAAGGACGGGGCCACCACCCCAGCCTGCAGGCCAGAGCACTGGCTTACATTTCGGTAGCTTTGTCCGGAGTGGCCGCCGAAGTGTGCGACCGCACGGACGCCGGGCCGGTCGTTGCACCGAGGCGCATGGACCCACCGTCCGGTCCCGCGGTCATGAAAGGCAGAGTAGAGGACGATGTCGACCTCCGAATCCGACCCGTCCGGGCCACTCGCTCCCGCCGCGCGACCGGCGCCGGGTGAGGGCGCGCCGCGGCCACGACGCACCCGCCCCGCCCCGAGACGCCTGCAGGTCGTGCGGGTCACCCCGCTCACCGACGACATGGTCACCGTGACTGTCGGCGGCCCCGCGCTGGCCGGCTTCGCCATACCCCGGCCCGCGCAGCACATCAAGATCTTCCTTCCGGTCGACGGGCAGCGGGAACCGGCCATCCCGAGCTGGGGGCCGGACGGGCGGCCGGTCTTCCCCGCGAAGCAGCCCCGCCCGGTGGTGCGGACCTACACCCCGCGACGGTTCGACCCCGACGCCGGTGAGCTGGACATCGAGATGATGCTGCACGCGCAGGGTCCGGCCGGGCGGTGGGCGGCCGGCGCCCGACCCGGGGACCATCTCGCCATCGCCGGGCCGGGGGGTGGGTACGAGGTCCCCGCCGGGGCGACCCATCACCTGCTCGCCGCCGACGAGACCGGCCTGCCGGCGCTGGCGACGATCCTCGAGCGACTGCCCCCGCTGGTTGCCGTCACGGTGCTGGCGGAGGTCCGCGACGCCGGGCGCCGCCGCGACCTGCCGGCCGGCGCGGCGTCCACGGTCACCTGGCTGCACCGCGGCACCCGGGCCGCCGGCGAGCCGCTCGCGGAGTCCGTCGCGACGACCGCCCTGCCCGCGGGCACGGCCGCCTGGGTCGCCTGCGAGGCGTCGGCGGTGCGCCGGATCCGCCGCCAGCTCCTCGACGCCGGACTGGACCGCGCCCAGGTCTCGACCCGCGGCTACTGGCGGCTGGGAGCGGCGGACCATCCCGACCACGACTTCGGCGAGGGCGAGGTCGGTGCCGCCGGACCGGGGGGCGAGGGTCGCCGGGACCGGCTGCGCGCGACGCTCGGGCCCCTCAAGCGCCGCGCGCGGGACACCGCCCGGGACATGCGCGCCACGCTGCGCGACCGCGGCGACGGGCGCCCGCATTGACACAACCGCCGGTGCTGCACTGCGCGGGTGTCACCCTGGTGCGCGAGGGCCGGGAGCTGCTCGCCGACGTGGATCTGACGGTCCGTCCCGGCGAGCACTGGGCGCTGCTCGGCGCGAACGGCGCGGGCAAGAGCACGCTGCTCAACCTGTGCGGCGCGGTGCGCCACCCCACCCGCGGCAGCGTGGACGTCCTCGGGCACCGGCTGGGCCGGGTCGACGTCCGGGTGCTGCGGGGCTGGATCGGGCACGTCGACCCCCGCCATCCGCTGCGCTCGCCGCTGACCGTCGAGGAGGTCGTGCTGACCGGGGCGACCGGGTCGATCGAGCTCGTCCCGCGCTGGGGGCCCACCGAGGTGCAGCGGCGGCGGGTGGCTGAGCTGGTCGGGCTGCTGGGCATCGCGGCGATCCGCCAGGCCCGCTGGCCTGTGCTGTCCCAGGGCGAGCGGGGGCGGACGCTGATCGCGCGGGCGCTCATGCCGCGGCCGCGGCTGCTGCTGCTCGACGAGCCGGCGACGGGCCTCGACGTCGCGGCCCGCGAACGGCTGCTGACGAGCGTGGAGACGCTCGCCGGGGAGTTCGGTGAGTTGGCGAGCGTGCTCGTGACCCATCATCTGGAGGATCTGCCGGTCACGACGACCCATGCCATGCTGCTGCGCGGCGGGCGGGCGCTGGCGTCCGGGCGGGCGGACGACGTGCTGACCACCGAGCGGGTCAGCGCCTGCTTCGAGCATCCGATCGCGGTGCGCCGCGAGGACGGCCGGTGGTCGGCCCGCGCGCCGCGCCGCACGGGGTGACCAAAAGGTTCGATCTCACTTACCCCAGAGCACTCGGGAACCTTTTGCGAAATCGGACAGTTTGACTGGGGCCGCACCGGGGATACATCCCGCGATCACCCCGGCGAACAGGAAAGCGGCGCACCCTGGCACCGCCGCCGGCCACGGCAAAATTGCGGAGGCTCTCGTGCTCTGGTTCATCCTCACCATGATTCTTCTTGGGCTCGTCGCCGGCGCAGTCGCCCGCCTGGTGGTTCCGGGTCGCGATGCGCTGAGCATTCCGGCGACGATTGGCCTGGGCCTTGTCGGCTCCTTCATCGGCGGCTTTCTCGGCTACCTCCTGTTCGGCCACGACTTCGACGAGGGCGCGTTCCAGCCCTCCGGCCTGATCGGTTCCATCATCGGTGCGATCATCGCGCTGCTGATCTACCGGGCCGTGACCGGTCGTCGGCCGGTGCACCACTGACCTCCGGCTGAGCTCCGGCACTCCCGCCCACCAACGGCGTCGCCGCAGCCACAGAACCTGTTCCAGCCACGGGCTGACCGGGTAACCCGGTCGGCCCGTGGCTGCGCTCGGATCCGCTCGATCCACGCTCGGCGACGCCGCGACCCCGCGACCCCGCGGCGCCGACACCGCACGGATGCCGCCGATCCCTCTCACACGGACCATCGCCGGAAAGGCCACGCCACCGGCGAAGTCCGGGTCCTTCGAACCGACCAGAAGCCCGCCGTGCGCCGGCCGCCGAAATACGGCGGCCGTCGACGGATTTCGACCGGCCCCGGTTTTTCGTCCTCACCGTCATCACCCGCCGGCAGAAAAGCGGCGAGACTCCGCCCAGCCGACGAGGCCACCAGACGACAAGCGGGGCCACGTCCGGGCCACAGCCCAGAATTCCGTCAGCATACGACCGACTTCCGGGTCACAGGTGCACCGCCGCCCCGGAACTGTCCGTGTCGGGAGCAAAGGGCGTCGCGCCACGACGAACGTGCGAGGCCGTGGCACGCTGACGGCGCGGCAGCGCACCAGCCGGGCCGCGAACGGTGGCGGTGGCGGTGGCAGCGCGAACGGTGGCGGAGAGGATCCATGACGGAGGACGGCGCGACGCTGCCCGACGCGGAGCACCGCAAGGATCGAGCGGACTCGCCGTCGCAGCGCCGTGCCGGCGGCGCGGCCGAGCCCGACCGGTGGCTCGAGCCCACCGAACCCACCCGCGCCCGCTTCACCGGTTCACCCCGGCCCGGCGACGGCGACAGCCGCGCGGGTGTGGTGGGCGTCGGCGCGGTACCGGTCCCACGGACGATCTCCCCCCGCCGGGGCCCCGCGCCCGGCGTCCCTCGCGACCCGCTGCGCCTGCCCCGCCGGATCGGGCCACCGCCCGGTTCCACCCCTCCGCTGCTGGATGCGCCGAGTGTGCCCGTGGGGTTGCGGGAGTGCGCCGGGTGCGGCGCCCCGGTGGCCCGACCCGGCCAGTCGGGAACGGTCGCACTCGACGGCACCTGCGGTGGGTGCGGACACCGCTATTCGTTCACCGTCAAGCTGCGCCCCGGTGAACGGGTCGGCCGGTACACCGTGCACGGCGTGATCGCCCATGGCGGCCTCGGCTGGGTGTACGCGGCCACCGACGACAACCTCGGCGACGACGACGTGCAGGCCTGGGTGGTGCTCAAGGGCCTGCTCGACGCGGCCAACCCGGAGGCCCGGCGGATCGCGGAAGGCGAGCGGCGCATCCTCACCACGGTGTCCCACCCGGCGATCGTGAAGATCCTCGACTACGTCACCCACGCGGGCGAGGACTACATCGTGATGGAGTACGTGCCCGGGATCTCCCTGACCGCGCTGGCCGACACCGGCCCACCCGGCCCGGACGGGCACCCCGCCCCACCACCCCCCGCGGACGTACTGCGCTACCTGCTGCGGGTGCTGCCCGCGTTGGGCCACCTGCACCGGATGGGCCTGGTCTACTGCGACTTCAAACCGGACAACGTGATGGTCACCGCGTCCGGGGTGAAGCTCATCGACCTCGGCGGGGCCCGCCGCCTCGACGACCTGGTCTCCGGCTACCTGTCCACCCCGGGCTACCGCGCGCCCGAGCTCGACGACGACGGGGAACGCCCCGGTGGCGTCGAGCGCACCGCACCGTCGGTGACGACGGACACCTTCGCCGTCGCCCGCACCCTGGCCCGGCTCGTTCTGGGCCGTTTTCCGGGGTTCGTCGACGCCTACCGCCATGTGCTGCCACCGCGGCGCGCGCACCCCCCGCTGCGGGAGTTCGAGTCGCTGGACCGGCTGCTGCGGCGGGCCACCGCGACCGATCCGCAGCGGCGCTTCCAGAGCGTCACCGAACTGGCCGACGAGCTGGTCGGCGTGCTCTACGAGATCGTGGCCCGTACGGAGGGGCCGGTTCCGCCGCTGGCGAGCCGCTGGTTCGACGCCGCCGGGCATCCCACCGGGGAGGCCGGCCCGGCCGGGCCACCCGCCGCCTGGGAGGTGCTGCCGGAGCTGCGGGTCGACCAGGATGACCCGCGCGCGCCGGCGCTGACCGCCGGGCCCGACGAGGACCCGGCGGCGCTCGCCGCCCGGCTGGCCGCGATCGTCCCGGTGACCACGGAGGTGCACCTGGCGCTGGCCCGGGCGAGGATCCGCGCCGGGCAGCTCGGCGAGGCGGCCCGCGTCCTGGACACCGCGGCAGCGGCGGCCCCCCGGGAGTGGCGCATCGACTGGTACCGGGGGCTGGCGGCCCTGGTCGCGCGGCGGCCGGGGTTGGCCACGGCGGACTTCGACCGGGTGTATTCGCAGGTTCCCGGGGAACTCGCCCCCCGCCTCGCCCTCGCGACGGCGCTCGCCGACGTCGCGACCACGGCGGGTTCCGCACGGGAGCGACAGGCGGCGCGGGAGCGCGCGGCCGAGCTGTTCGACGTCGTCGGCGCCATCGACCCCGGCGTCACCAGCGCCGCGTTCGGACTGGCACGGTGCCGCACCGAGGCGAGCGGCAAGATCGATGCCTACCAGCGGGTACCCCGCTCCTCCTCCGCCTACACGGCGTCGCGCGCCCGGATGATCGGCGTGCTGGTCGCCCGCATCCCCGAGACGGACTCCCCGGCGGCCGGGTCGGCGGCGTTGCTACGGGCCGCGGCGCTGCTGGCCGACCCCCTGCTCGACCTCGGTGAACGACGTCGCGCCGAGCTGCGCCGAGACATCCTCACCGCCGCCCTGGCCCTGGTCCCCGCGGGCCATCCGTCGCCCGACTCTCCGCGCCCGCCGACCCTGCTCGGTCGGGCCATGGTCGAACGGGAGCTGCGCTTCGGGCTGGCCGAGACCTACCGGGAGATGGCCCGGCTGACCCCCGATCGGGCCAGCCGGGTCCGGCTGGTGGACCAGGCGAACCGCGCCCGCCCCCGCACGCTGCTCTAAAGGCTTGTCGCCGGAGCCGGCCACCAAGGCCCGCCCGCCGCCGCAGCACCGCCGGGTTCGGCTTTGATCACCTCGTCGGCTGGGTTCGCCGCCCCGGTTGGTGCCGATCCTGGCCATATAGCGGTCGGCAGATGCTGGAGGTTAATCACGGTTCGCGGGCCTTGGTCTCAGAGTGCGCCGGCATCGGCCAGCGGCGGGCGGCCGGGGACGCGCAGACCGGGCCGCAGCCACTCGTCGTACAGCCGCGACCAGGTGCCGTCGAGCATGATCTGGTTCAGCACTCCGTTGACGAACGCCACGAACCCGTCGTCGCCCGCGGTATCGCCGGTGATCGGCATCGCGATGCCGTAGGGTTCGTCGAGTCGCCCGCCGGCCGCGAACGCCGCCCCGAACGCCTGCGGGCCGAGCACCGTCGTGTAGGGATCCTGGGCGGCGAGCCCGGCGAGCAGGACGTCGTCGCCGACGATCGCATCGACATCGCCGTGTTGGAGGGCGACCAGGCAGTCGGCGATGCGGGAACGGGTGACCGGTCGCGGGGCGGGCACCGGCAACCGGGCGAGCTTCTCGCTGGCCGTGCTGCCCGCCGAGGTGCACACCGGCCGGCCGGCGAGGTCCGCGATGTCGGTGAAGCCCGCATCCTGGCGGACCAGCAGCCGCAGGGTCGACTCGTAGTAGACGCTGGAGAACCGCACCTGCCGCTTGCGTTCGCAGGTGATGGTCATCGTGGCGACGAGCATGTCGACCATGTTGGAACGCAGCAGATCCTCCCGTTCCGACGTGGTGACCGCCCGGAACTGAATGTGGTCGTCGACACCGTCCGGTCCGAAGATCGCCGCGGCGACGGCGCGGGCGATGCCGACGTCGAACCCCTCCAGCCGCAGGGTGCGCCAGTTCATCAGCCCCGCGGGCGGTGCGTCGGTGACGATGCCGACCCGCAGGTAGCCCCGGTCCGCGGCGATCAGGCGCATCCGGCTGCCGACCGGCATGTGACCCGGTGGCGGCATCGGGTTCAGCGGCGGCCGCGTCGAGCGCACCGGCCGGCCGTCCTGGCGGCAGGTGCCATCCGGGTTGACCGCCCCGGCCGGCGCCGGCGTCGGTTCGGCCGGGGGCGCCGGGGAAGGCGGCAGCGGTCCGGCCTCGATCGGCAGTGGGCTGCGCGCCGTGCTGCAACCGGCACCGCCCAGCAGGGCCAGACAGCAGACGAGCCCCGCCGCGACCAGCCGGCCGGGACGGCTGGGACGGCTGGGACGGCTGGGACGGCTGGGACGGCTGGGACGGCCAGGCCGGCTGGGACGACGGCAACGGCCGGGACGACGGGCGAGGGCGTCGCGGCTCGTCACAGGAACTCCCGCAGCCGCGGCCACATCCCGGCCGCCGCGGCGACCATGGCGGCAAGCACGAGGGCCGGGCCGGCCAGCGCCAGGCCCCGCAGGGCGTCGGCCGCCCGGCGCACATCGCCCTCGAACCGGCCGCGAGCGTTGTCGACGGCCACGTCCAGCTTGCCGAGGAAACGGGTGAACGCGGCCGTGCCCGGTCCGAGGGTGCGGGTGACGGCCTCGCCGAACGTGTCCGACGAGCGTGGGTCCGCACCGGTGGAGCCGGCGTCCCCGGGACCGTGGGCGGCGGCCACGACCGAGTCGGGCGAGGAGGCAAGCAGCCGCACCACCGAGTCGCGCACCCGCAGCCAGGAACGCAGGTCCGTCTCGAGCCCGGGCGGCAGGTCGGCCCCCTGATGGCTGTCGAGCGCCACGACGAGGGACCCGCGGCGGGTGACCGGTTCGGGCGGCAGCCGGTCGCCGGCCGAGTCGAAGCCCAACCCCCTGGTCACCCAGGCGAAGTGCTCGTCGAAACGGACACCGTTGCCCAACGCGGTCAGCGACAGGTTCTCGTCGACCCGGGCCTCCAGGGCCAGCGTCTTCGACCGCGCGAGCAGCGTCATCTGCCGGTAGCCGGCGTCGCGGGCGGTGTCCAGGCGGGTCTGCTGGGTGCCGAACGCCACCGCCGTCCAGATCATGGCCGCCAGCACCGCACCGGTCGCGACCACCAGGCCCGGGTTGATCAGGCGGTTCGTCCTGCGCACCAGCAGCAGCTGCACGCCGACCAGCGAGCCGAGCGCGAAGCCGCCGGTGATCACGATGGCCCATTCCCCCTGCGACCCGGTGGCCTGCTGGTAGGCGAGGTCGACGGCGGCCGCGTAGCGGGCGACGAGGACCTCGGTCGAGGGGAGGATCCGGGTGCGCATCATCGTCGAGGCCGCCCGCAGGTTGGCCTCGCCCACGGACAGGCCGGCGCGGTTGTTCGCCCGGGCCCGTTCCACCATCCCGTTGTAGACGGGTATGCCCTCGGCCAACAGGTCCAGCGGACACGCCGCGGACGGGACGCCCCCCAGCGCCCCCGCGACCCCGGGCCCGCCCGCGGCCTCGGGCGCACGCGCATCCCCGGTTTCGGACCAGGGCGGCTCCATCCCGCCGGCCTGGTCCATCCCGCCGGCCTGGTCCATCCCGCCGGCCTGGTCCGCCCCGCCGGCCGGCCCGTCTCCGGCGATCGCGAAGTCGGACCCGTCGCCACCATCGCCGTCGCCGCTGTCTCCCGCCACGGCCGCCGGGTCTGGGACGGGGAGTCCGAGTCGGGGGTCCGGATCCGTGGCGCACAGCCTTGGGTCGAGGCGGCGCAGATCGAGGACGTCGCGGGCCGCCTCGGCCACGCTCGTCTCGAACGGTTTGCCGGCCTTGATCCCGTCGTAGCGGGCCCGCAGCTCGGCCACCGGCTCGCCCTTGTCGACCAGCAGTTCGATGGGGGCGAACACCTCTGCGGCGGCGGCGGCGTCCGCCTGGGACAGCGCGGCACGCAGCTCCTGGGCCGTGGCCAACGCCCGCCCCTGCCAGGTGACCAGATCGTCGGTGGCGTCGAGACGGTGGGCGACGACGCCGCGCAGGGTCAGCCCGAACAGCGCCAGCGCGACGACGAGCACGCCGAGCAGCCCGAGCAGCCGAACGCCGGCATCGCAGCGCGCGGCGACGGTCCGCGCCAGCCGCCCGGCTCGGACGACCCAGCCAGTGCGGGGCGGGACCGGCGCCCCGGGTTCGCCACCCTCGCACCGTCGCCGGACGCCCCCGCGGCGCCGTGCATCCGGCCCCCCGCCGGGAGCGGGCGGCGGCGACACCACGACCGTCACAGTCACTGAGCGTACGCGTACCCCGCAGATCTGGTTACTTCAAGTGAGCCCCCTGTCCGAGTCGGGCCGGAAATGCGGAGTAGCGGAGTAGTTGACAACCGCGCCGATCGGCCGACCAGCGCAAAACCCGCGTGAGCAGCCGTATCCTCGGTGGTCGCAACGCGGGCAAGCGGCAAGCGGCAAGCAGCGAGGAGCGACGTGTCGACGATCCCCGTCACCGAGGGGCCGGCGGACCCGGCGGCGCGGCCGGTCGAGCCGCCCGCGGGAGTCACCGACCCGCGCCTCACCCGGCAGATCGCGTTCCTGCTGGAGATCGACCAGCTCAAGTCGGTGCTGCGGCAGAGCCACCTGATCGACCTGTCCCGGCGGGAGAACGACGCGGAGCATTCCTGGCACCTGGCGATGCTCGCCGTCGTGCTCGGCGAGTACGCGGCGGCGCAGGTCGACCAGGGGCGCGTCATCCGGATGCTGCTGATCCACGATCTGGTGGAGGTCTACGCGGGCGACACGTTCCTGTACGACACCCAGGCCGCCGCCGGTCAGGCCGAACGTGAACGTGCCGCCGCCGACCGGCTGTTCCCGCAGCTTCCCGGCGACCAGGCGGACGAGCTGCGGGCCCTGTGGGACGAGTTCGAGGCCCGGCGCACCCCCGACGCCCGGTTCGCCCGCGCGCTCGACCGGGTCCAGCCGCTGCTGCTGAACTTCTACACCGGTGGGAGCACCTGGCGTCCGCACGGGGTGACCCGGGCGGACGTGCTGGTCCACCAGAAGACCATCGAGGACGGCTCGCCGGCGCTGTGGGAGTACGCCCGCATCATGATCGACGAGGCGGTGCGCCGCAGGTACCTGTCGGCCTGACGGCCTGCCCGCCCGCGGCGATGCGGCCTCCGGAGCGGATCCGGACGCCGGGCGGGGACCGGGCGGGGGCCGGGCGGGCTCAGGCGTCCAGCAGGGACTCCAGGAACAGCACCGTGCGCGCCGCGACGCAGCGTCGGCCCGGTCCGGTGAGCACGTCGTGGCCCCCGAGGACCACGTCGAGTTCGGCGCGCGGCGCGGTCCGGGTCGTCATGCGCACCAGGGGCAGCGGGCTGACCTCGTCGGCGGCGCCGTGTAGCAGCAGGATGGGCAGATCGGGCAGGGCGCGCGGGGAAGGCTCCTCGACGGGCAGGCCGGCCACGGGCAGGTGCAGCAGGGGCAGGCTGAGCAGGACCAGACCGTCGGGGCGCACCGCGGGCGAGCCGACCATCGCCAATGCCGTCAGTGCGCCGGTGTCGGAGCCGAGCAGCACGAACGGCGCGCCCGGGACCCGGCACTCGACGAGGGCCGACACCCGGTTACCGCCGTCGGGGACGACGGTGAGCAGATAGCCGTCGAGCGCCAGCCGGTCGGCGAGCGCGTCGAAGACCGCCGGGTCCTCGCCCCGGCCGGGCAGGGCCGCGATCGTGGCCCGGA
>NZ_JAMPTM010000195.1 GCF_025403375.1 Frankia gtarii | reverse complement strand
CCCGCCGCCCGTTCCTGCGCCGGTGGCCCTGACCAGCACGTGTCCCCATCCGCCTCCAGCCCTCGCGCCGACGCCGACGCCTCGACACCCGTCCACCTCCGTTGCCACGGTGCGACACACGGTCAACCGACCGGCCTCGCCGCCGGCCTGGGATCCGCGCGGTGCGGCACCCAGCGGCCCGACAGTGTCCGGCAGTGCCCGGCTCGACACAGGCTCCGGCCGCCAGGAGCAGTCCGGCCGGGTCGCCCGGGCAGGCGGCTCCGACCGACCGGCCGGACAGGCCCGGCCGTCGGCGTGGCCCGGCCCGGTCGGTGGCACCGGTCGAACACCATCCGTCCCTCGAACCTCGGGAGCATCCGTATGACCGCCTCGCTTCGCCAGACCCAGGGAGCCCCCAGGGCGCGCGCCGTCGACGGCGACCTGTTCCGGACCGTCTTCCGGGGCCACCCGGCGGGTGTCGCCGTCATCACGACGGACGCCGGCGTGGGACCGGTCGGCTTCACGGCGACGTCGTTGGCGTCGCTGTCCGCCGAACCGCCGATGGTCGTCTTCGCGATCTCGTCGAACGCGTCGGCCTGGCCGCACCTGCAGGCCGCCGAGACGTTCGTGGTCAACCTGCTCTCCTCGGAGCAGGAGGACGTCGCCCGCCGCTTCGCCCGCAGCGGCATCGACCGCTTCGCCGAGCCGACCCGCTGGACCGCGCTGCCCACCGGGGAGCCGCTGCTCGACGGCGGCCGGGCCTGGCTGCGCTGTGCCACCCGCCCGCCGATCGAGGCCGGCGACCACTTCCTCATCGTCGGCCTGGTCCTGGAAGCCGCGACCGACCCCGGCGCAGCCCCGCTGATCTACCACGACCGCACCTTCCACGCCCTGCCCTGAGCTCGCCCGCACCCGAGTCCACGCAGGTCGCCTCGGGCCATCCGGCCGGCCGCAGCGTCTACGGCCCGCACCCCGCGACGGGGTGCGGGCCGTAGCCATGTCCGGGGCCGCCTGACCATCGCCCGGCGCGACGACCCGACCGGGCAGTTGGACCGCAGTTACGGACGGGCCTGAAGCACCCCCACCTGGTCGGAACGTACAAGCGGCACTATCATGCATCCAGTTTCGCATCTGCGGCATCGCCCACCAGCGGCTTCCGCAGGTGCGAGCGGGTGCCGTCGCCGTCGGAGTACTCCGCACGGCTCGGCGTCCGCGGCGACGACGGGGTCGCCACGGGTCGGCTCGGTGACAGTGGGTGACGCTGAGACGCCCGACCGCACAGCCAACAGTGGACGTTCGTATGAGGCGGTCGACCGTGCGCGCTATGGCGTCGGTGACCGGCCGTGGTGCCTAGGGACGGGGATACGTGAGATTTCGCAGGGTGAAGACGGCGCTGGCGGTCGTGGCCAGTGCCGGACTGCTCGCCGCCGGGTGTGGAAGCGACGGAAGCGACGGGGGCACGGCCGCGACGCCGGCGCCGGCCACCACCAGTGCCTCCAGTGGCGTCACAGGCACCGTCACCGTGTTCGCCGCGGCGTCGCTGACCGGGTCGTTCACGACACTGGGCAAGCAGTTCGAGGCCGCCAACCCGGGGTCGACCGTGAAGTTCTCCTTCGCGGGTAGTTCCGCGCTGGCCACGCAGATCACCTCCGGCGCGCCCGCGGACGTGTTCGCCGCGGCGAGCCCGGCCACCATGAAGACCGTCACCGACGCCGGGGAGAACTCCTCGGCGCCGAAGGTCTTCGTGCGCAACCAGCTCGTCATCGCCGTGCCGACGGCCAACCCGAAGGGCATCAAGGACCTGCCCGACCTGGTGAAGCCGGGCGTGAAGGTCGCGTTGTGCGCCGAGGCGGTGCCCTGTGGCGCGGCGGCCAAGAAGGCGCTGGCCGCGGCCGGCACCAACCTGACCCCCGTCACCCTGGAGCAGGACGTCAAGTCCGCCCTGTCGAAGGTCACCCTCGGTGAGGTCGATGCGGCGCTGGTCTACCGCACGGACGTGCAGGCTGCCAAGGACAAGGTGACGGGCATCGAGTTCCCCGAGTCGGCCAAGGCCATCAACGACTACCCGATCGCCACGCTCAAGGGCGGCAAGAACGCCGCCGGCGGCAAGGCGTGGGAGGACTACGTCACCTCCGACAAGGGCGAGGCGGTGCTGACCGCGGCTGGCTTCCAGGCCCCCTGACCCGCGGCCCGACCGGCGCAGGTCGCACCGGTCGGCAGGCGGGACTCGGCCACGGTTTCCCGGGAAGATCATCCCCGGGGGGCCGTGGCCGTCGCCATGTGTGGCCCCGGCCGCGAGTGGCAGGCGGCAGGCGGCAGGCGGCAGGCGGCAGGCGGACCGTGGGCGGCGGCGGTCAGCGGCGGGCGGCGATGAGGAATCCGTCGGCGAACGGGCCGGGCGCGTCACGGCCGGCCGCGGCGGCGAGGTCGGCGCGCAGCTGGGTGTGCAGTACCCGCCAGCCGTGGCGGGACAGCCAGCCGACGGCGGGCTCGTCGAGGCCGCCCTTGAGCAGCCTCGCGAACTCGGCCAGCTCCGGTGTGGCGCGCAGCTCGTCGAGCAGCCACGTGTCGGCGGCCTGGTACTCGAAACCCAGCAGGCTGCCCGGGGCGGACAGCTCCCCGATGGTCGTGAGCAGGCGGGCGGCCTGGTCGGCGTCGAGGTAGGGCAGCAGGCCCTCGACGAGCCAGACGGTGCGCTCCCGGGTGCGCAGGCCGGCGCGGGTCAGCGCGTTCGCCCAGTCGCCGGCGAGGTCGGCGGGGACGGTGATGCGCTTGGTCTGCGCGGTGGCGTGGCGGGCGTCGAGGACCGTCTGCTTGAACGTCACCATCTCCGGCAGGTCGACCTCGAACAGCCGGGTGCTGGCGGGCAGGGACAGCCGGTAGGCGCGGGTGTCCAGGCCGGCGGCGAGCAGGACGAGCTGGCGGTGGCCTTCCCCCGCGGCGCGGATGAGGTAGTCGTCGAAGAAGCGGGTGCGGTGCACGCCGTGGGAGTCCACCACGTCGAGGAAGTGGAGGAACACGGCGGCGGGGCCGGTGACGGCGCCGGTGCCCCCGGCCGCCTCGACGAACGCCTCGGCGTAGGGGTCGTCGAAGAGCCGGTCGTGGCGCGCGCTCTCCCGGGCCCGGACCCACGCCATGCCGACGGCGGTCAGGCCCACCCCGGCGGGAACCTCGATCTGATCGGACGCAGCCCTGAAGGTCATGACTCACCGTAAAGCGATGGGCGCAGCCTGGCCGAACTGATGGTTACCGAGCGTCACTGACACTGGCCTGTGAGGTGGGGACCGGCCGTCAGAACGACACGTCTCCGGTCTCGGACTTGCCGATCCGGTAGCAGGTGGCACTGTCGCGCAGGTAGCCGAAGGCGAATGCCTGGGCGCGCTGGCGGGGCGAGCCGTGGGCGTCGGGGGCGCTGGCGGGCTCCTGGGCGAACCAGCCGCCGCTGGTGTCGCCGAGGCTGTAGAACAGCAGAGCGCCCTGCAGGGCGTCGGTGACGGCGATGCGCCCGGCGTCGTGTGCGGCGGAGGCCTGCCGCCCGGCGAAGCAGTCGGCCTGGTTCTCCTCCGCGCGGGTGACGACCCCCAGGTTCCCGCCGATGCGGTCGCCGCGGTGGGACAGCTCGTGCATGAGGACGAACAGCGGGTAGGTGGGGCCGCCGATCCGGGTCAGCTCGTCGAGGAAGTCGACGCTGTAGGCGACGGTGTCGTCGAGGGTGCAGTACAGAGCGTTGTCGGCGAACTGGCGGGGGTCGTTGACCTGACGGCCGCATTCGTCGTCGGGTACCTCGCCGTCGTGGTAGGGGACGAAGCGCGGCGTGGTCCAGGCGTCGCCGAGCTCGCCGTGCCAGAACGTGTTCAGCGCGCCGGGGCAGCCGACCGGCTCGTTGACGAGCCGTTCGACATCCTGCACGTCGGTGACCTTGCCACCGCAGGATGGGCTCGACGCCGTCGCGGCGACGCTCAGCGCCCCGCCCGCGCCGGCCGGCGAGCCGCGGCCGGCTCCCGCCGACGAGTCGCCGGAGAGGCCCGCGGACGAGTCGCCGGTGGCGCTCACGGGCACCCCGCCGGTGGCGGTGCTCGTGCCGACGCCGCCGGCAGCGTTGAGGGGACCACCGGTCGCGGAGGCGTTGCAGCCGGCCAGGAAGCCGACAGACATGACGATCGCGGCCAAGGCCGCCCAGATGACCCGCACGACGGCAACCGTAGAGGCGATCTATCCCTCCGGTGATTCGTCACCGTCTCCGCGACCGCGATCGAGGGAGGGCTGTCCTTGTCCCGCGGCGCGCGGCGAACCCGGGACCGCCCGGACGCCCGCCGCCCACGCCTCCGCCGCCGCAGCGCCCGCCCCGCTGCGGCGACCCATATAACCGCAGGTAGAGCGACTGCGAACGGGCTCATAACCGCCGGGGGGAGCCCGACGACGGCGGCGGCGGCGATGAGCTCGCGGGAACTCGGGGTGATGACGGTGACCGCGACGAGGGTCGCGCGGCCGAGCGGGCAGTCGCGGCGGTGAGCACTATCACCAGTCGATGGGCCGGTAAGGGGGGTGGTGGCACCGGCCCGATCGGGGGACATCAGGCCGCCGCCCCGGCCCCCGGCACCGGCCCCGCACGGGCCGGATCAGCCCAGGCCGACGGCGACGGCGAGCGTGGGACGGACCGGCGCGGGCAGCCATCCCGCCGCGGCACGGCCGGGCACCGTGCGCCAGCCCAGCCCGGGGGTGAGCAGGGTCAGCGCGCCGGTGGCGGGCCGGCGCGCCAGCGGGATGCGTTCCTCCCAGCGGGCGGGGCCCGCGGCGGTCGGCTGGACGAGCCCGACGACGAGCTCCCCCGGCAGCGTCGCCGCGCCGGCGCCGATCTCGCCGACGCCGGCCGGCTTCCCGGCGGTGACCACGATCGTCGCCTCGATGTGATGCCCGGCGGGGGGCGTCGCCGGGAAGGTCCGGGTGACCGCGCCGAGCCGCACGTAGGCGAACGCGCCCGGCGGGACGCCGGCGGGCAGGCGGGCGGTCAGGTGCACCGTGATCCGCTCGCCGCTGACCTGACGCAGAGCGGTGAAGGACCCGTAGAAGCTGGCGGACGCCGCCGGGTCGGCGATCTCGTCCGGGCGCAGCCGGTACAGCGCCCGCCCCGGCACCCGGTCGGGCAGGGTCGCCGTCGCGGGGCCGAGGTCGGCCGCGTACAGCACGCCGCCGCGCAGGTCCGGCCGGTTGCGCAGCGTCTGGTACGGCACCTGGGTGTACCGGCTGGGCACCTGCGGCGTCACGACGACCACCGCCGGGGCGGGGTAGGTGTCGGGGAGCAGGGCGGCGAGGAAGGCGTTGCGGCCGTTGACCCAGCGCTGCCCGTCGACCTTGCCGGGCAGCGCCGACGCGGTGAGCAGGACCATCGTCACCGCGACCACGCCGGCCGCCACGGGCCGCAGCGCGGCGGCCCGTGGCAGGGCGGCGGCGGCCGACCACAGCCGGCGGGCGCCGTCGGCGGCGAGGATCAGGATCGGCGTCACCGCGGCCAGGTGGTAGTGCGGACCGAGGCCGTCGCGCAGCCCCGGCATCGCGAACGCCGAGCCCCACCAGAACAGGTATCCGCCGGCGACCGCGGCCACCGTCGCCACGAGCAGCAGCCGCTGCGCCCGCCGCCGCGCGCCCACCGCGCCAACGGCGGCGAGCGCGAGCACCACCACGCCGCCGAACAGCCAGCCCGGCGCGGCGGTGCAGGTCTGCTCCAGGGCGCGCAGCGCGAGGTGGCGGGTGAAGACGAACGTCGGCTCGGAGGGCAGGATCCGCCGGGGGCCGAAGCCGAAGCGGTCCAGCGGATCGGACGCGGACAGCGGCATCCGCAGCGCGGAGCCCGTCACCGACCGGCAGAAGACCAGCAGCACGGCGACGAACGGCGCCGCGCCGAGGACCGCCCAGCCGACCCGCGCGGGTATCGCCCGCGGCTCGCGGCGTAACCGCGCCAGTGCGAACACGACCACCGCGGCCAGCACCAGCACCGCGTCGAAGGGGCGCAGCAGCAGCGCGAAGCCCACGCCGGCCCCGCCGCCGAGCAGCGATCGCCGCGCGCCGGTGCGGGCCCCGCGCAGCAGCGCCGCGCTGGCCAGGGTGAGCGTGGCCGCGCCGCAGGCGTAGGCCAGCGGCAGCGCCGTGTGCACGACGACGAGCGGCGATCCGGCCAGCAGGGCCGCGGCCAGCACGGCGCTGGCCGCGTCGTCGAGCAGCTCGCGGGCCAGCCGGTACGTCCCGGCGACCCAGCCGGCGGCGACGAGGGCCGGCGCGACCGTCATGGTGGCGAACACCGCCTGCGAGGCGGCGAGCAGCGCCGGCCAGCCGGGCAGGTACTTGGTGAACAGCCGGCCGTCGTGCTCGCCCGTCAGCCAGGGTCGGAAGAACGGCTCCATCGTCGCCGCGTCCAGGGTCAGGTGCCCGTCGAGCAGCATCCGGGCCTGCAGGACGTAGGCGGCCTCGTCGGCGTCGCCGGAGCCGTCGCGGTACAGCGTCGCCTGCAGGACGAGGCTCGCCGTGAACGAACAGGCGCAGATCACGGCGACGGCGAACGCCGGCCGCGACCAGGCCGCCCGACCCGGCCCGCGGGGCCACCCACCGAGCCGTCCGCCGAGCCGTCCGCCAAGCCGTCCATCAGGGCCCGACCGCCGCCGCGGGCGCACCCGCCGGTCCGCGGCGGGCCGCTCCCCCGGGCTGGGCTGCCTCGGCACCGGGAGCTTCATCGGGCCGGGGTTGTGCGTCGGTGGGGACGAGGCGTCCGCCGACGGCCCGACCGCCGCTCTGCGCGCCCGCGCCCACGGTGGTGAGCCCGCGCCCATCTCCCCCGCCCATCCCGGCCCGGAACCGACCATCCGTCCCGGAACCGCCGATCCGTCCCGTACCGGTCCATGCGGAATCGTCATCAGGGTAGAGCGCCCGTTTTCTGAGAGTTCGCGTGGGGTGTCCACGGAACCACACCGTGTTTCCCGGCGCAGGCCTGACCTGCGGTTTCCGGGCCACGGGGTAGCACGGACGGTTCATCGACCGGACGGGACGAGGATGTCTGTCACTATGGGTGACCTGAATCTGTCGCCGCCCGGGGTGAGGTCGACGACAAGCAGGGAGCCGCTGGGCGACCCGGACGGGGTGTCACTCTGACCGCGCGGGTCCGGCTCTCCTGCCGGTCCTGCGGTGCCCGGGTGCGACAGCCGCCGGGGCGACACCCAGAAACGCGAAACTCGGCCATCGGAGCGGTCGGTGTTGCGGAATCGACAGGAGGAAGCCGGTCCGGTGCGGCACTGCGCGGATCTCGCTTCTTTGGAGGCGGCTTGCGACCAGGACAGGTGATATGGCATATGGAGCGGCAGGGATCGCTGTCTTCGTGATCGCCGGACTACTCTGTCCGGTAGTGGCGCGAGTCGGCTTTCGACACAAAGCCGAACAACGTACCGGCAGCCAGGTCAGGACTTTCGGTGGCGCGTTTCCCGACGTCATAGGCCTGCGTACCGAAGCCTTCGCGGCTGCCATACCTGCAGCGGTCCTCATCCGCCACGACCGATCCGATGTGGATCTTGAAGAACCGACCGTCGACTGTGCACCCGATACTCCACCTGTCTGCCGGGCGCACGCTCCACACCAGCCAGCGGGGCGTCTTCCGGGCCGAGACGATGACGATGCCGGGCCCCTGGCAGCCGGGGTGATCCGCAAAGCCGCCATCTTCGCCGGCCTGGCTTTCCGCTGCCATGGCTCCGCTGGTCGGGCCGCGGGGCTGACCGTGCCCATCGCCTACTTCGTCGTCATCGGCACCGCGGGAGGCCGGCGGGACGGGAGCCATCCGCTCCGGGCATTTCCCGTCGCCGGCACCGATACCCGCACGATCATCGCCGGTCTGGCCCTGCCGACCTTCGGATTCGTCACCTTCTCGAGCCGTAAGCACCAGCCGGCGCGACAGGGCCACACCGGTCGTTGACGTTACGGATGCTGTACGGATGCGTGGATGCTGTACGGATGCGTCGGTCGCGGTCACCAGCGTGCCGAAGAAACTCCGACGGTTCCTGTTCGCAGCCGGTACCAGGGCCGGCGTCACGGTGAAGTACAGCGTCGGCACGGGCCTACAGGCCATCGCGCGGATCGCCGCCGGGTGGCCCGAGCGGTACCGGGTCGCCCGAGCCGTCCCGAAGCGAAGCCCAGGGACGCCCCGGGGACAGGGCCCAGCGGCCGGGTGAGGCATCGCCGGGCCGCCGTCACGAGTCGGCGGACATTCACGGCCGAAGTTGGTCCGCGGCGGTCGGTGTGGCGCTATTCCTCGGGGTCGGCTGCTTCAATCGGCTCGATCGCGGCTGCCCGACGGTGGTCGAACACCAGGCTGGTCTGCACGTCGACGACCTCGGGCCGGGCGGTGAGCTGGTCGATGACCAGGCTGTAGAGCCCGTCGACGTCCGGCACCGCGACGTGCAGGAGGAAATCGAAGGTTCCGGTCGTGGAGAACAGGCTGACCGTTTCGGAGAGGTCGGCCGCCCAGGCGCGGAAAGCCTCGATGACCGTCCGGGAGGGTGGGCGGACCCGCACGGATATCAGGGCCTGCACCGGCCGGCCGATCGCGGCCAGATCGACCTCGGCGCGAAAGCCGTTGATGATGCCACGTTCCACCAGCGAGCGCACCCGCTGCAGGGAGGTCGAGGGCACCACGTGGGTGGCCAGGGCGAGATCCCGGTTGGTCCGCCGGCCATTGTGCTGCAACAGGCGCAACAAGGCCCGGTCGAGCTCGTCCAAGCCGATTCTCCTCGCCATCAGGGCATTGATGACCCGCCCGCGGAGCATTTATTTCGTGGTCGCGACATCGTAGCAACATGTCCAGGTATCGGGTGGGTTGTGGCGAGTGTCTTCCTCCCGCGATCCCGCGACCAGGCAAAACGCGGACGGACGGTTTCTGAGCTCCGCCTGCTCGGCACTTTCGGGCAGCATGTGGCGCGCCGTGCGGCGTCCCGCGGGCAGCTGAAGCGAGACCCAGGACGGACGGCCGGGCGGCCGAGTGATGCGCATGCGCACGGCGGGATGACCTCGTGGCCGCGCGGCCGGGCCGCGAACCGGTTGCCGCTTGTCCGGGGTGGATGGTAAGCCCACAAGGGGTGGCTGGTGGCGGCCGCAACCCTGCCGCGGACCGCCCGCGTCCACCGGTCGGTCGGCCGGGGACGGTTCACGACCCGTGAGGAGCACCGCCCGTGCCGCAGACCGTCCCGTTCGTCGACTATCTGGTCCTCGGTGAACGCCCGCATCTGGTCGCCCACGAATGCACCGCGTGCGGCGCACGTTTCTTCGACCGGCGCAACGCGTGCGCGAACTGTTTCGGCACCTCCTTCACGCAGGTGGACGTCCCCACCGAGGGCGAGGTGCGCGCCTTCACGATCGTCGCTCACGCC
Organism: Frankia gtarii; assembly: GCF_025403375.1. Taxonomy (GTDB): domain Bacteria; phylum Actinomycetota; class Actinomycetes; order Frankiales; family Frankiaceae; genus Frankia; species Frankia gtarii. Next base: position 3,397 of record NZ_JAMPTM010000195.1, on the reverse strand, counting down.
GCCCCCGGCGTGCCCGTGCCGTTCGTGTCGGCGACGGTGGACTGCGCCGGCACGAGCGTGCGCGCCAACCTCATCAACGTCGCGCCCACGCCCGAGGCGGTGCGCCTGGGGATGAAGGTCCGCCTCGCGCTCGCCCCGGTCGGCGTCGACCAGGCCGGCACCGAAGCCGTCAGCTTCGGTTTCGAACCCCGTCCCTGACCCCCGTCCCTGAAGTCCGTTCCCGTCCCGCGAACCCGCCCCACATCTTCGGCAGGAAGAGACGACCATGGCCAGCGACGACGTCTGGATTCTCGGCATCAGCATGACGCGGTTCGGCAAGCATCCCGACTCGGATCTGATCGACCTGGCCGCCGAGGCGACCATGAACGCGATCGCGGACGCCGGGATCACGATGCGGGAGATCGGCGTCCTCGCCGCGGGCAACCTGCGCGGCGGCGGCGGGATCGGCCAGGCGTTACAGAAGCAGGTGGGCCAGACCGGCATCCCCGTCTACAACGTGGCCAACGCCTGTGCGACGGGGGCGACCGCGATCCGCGTCGTCCACATGGCGCTGCGCGCCGGGGAGGCGGACTTCGGGCTCGCCGTCGGCGTGGAGAAGCTCGCCGGCGCCGGGCTGCTCGCCGGCGGCGAGCGGGTGGGCGACTCGGCCACCTGGGCGCCGCAGGGCCGGTTCGGCGCGGTCGGCCCGCTCGACGGGCGCATCGGCACCGAGACGATGCCCGGGGTCTTCGCCCAGATCGGCATGGAGTACGGCCACCGCTACGGCGGCACGAGCTTCGAGCTGTTCGCCCGGATCTCGGAGAAGAACCACGCCCACTCGACGCTGAACCCGCTGGCCTCCTACCAGCGCCGGTTCACCCTGGACGAGATCATGAACGATGTCATGATCTCCTACCCGAACACCCGGCCGATGTGCTCGGCGAACTGTGACGGGGCGGCGGCGGCGGTTCTCGTCACCGGCGCCGCGCTGAAGACCCTCGCACCCGAGCAGCGCCGCCGGGCGGTGAAGATCTCCGCCTCGGTGCTGACCACCGACCCGTGGGAGGAGGCCTGCCAGGTGCTGCCCAACGTCAACACACTGACCCGCAACGCCGCGCGACGCGCCTACGACACCGCCGGGGTCGACCCGGAGGACCTCGACCTCGTCGAGCTGCACGACTGCTTCGCCACCGCCGAACTGGTCCACTACGACAACCTGATGCTGTGCCCGGAGGGCGGCGCGGTGGACTTCTTCAACTCGGGCGCGACCTGGCGGGACGGGGCGACGCCGGTGAACGTCTCCGGCGGGCTGGAGTCCAAGGGGCACCCGATCTCCGCGACCGGTATCGCGAACATCTGGGAGGTGGCGACCCATCTGCGCGGCGAGGCCGGCGACCGGCAGATCCCCGGCGCCCGCGTCGGCCTGGCCCACGTGATCGGGCTGGGTTCGGCCTGTGGGGTGCACATCCTCGAACGTGGCGCCGCCTGACCCACCGCGATCGCTACGCCCGGCCTGGTGTGGGCGCCGCGGCGGGGCGGGGGCGCAGGCCGTCCATGAACAAATCCAGCAGGCGCCCTGCCTGCGCGCGCTGGGCGGGTTCGCCGGCGGCGAGGGTGACGCCGGCGAGCCCGGTGAGCACGTCGACCGGATCGACGTCGGCGCGCACGGTCCCGGCGGCGGCACCGGCGCCGAGCAGCGAGGCGACGGCGCCGACCATCCGCTCGCGGCTGTGGGCGAACGGGTCGCCGCCGGAGGCGATGACGGCCCGCAGCGCGTCCGCCATCCCCCGTTTGGCCGTGGTGTAGTCGAGGAAGGCGTCCATCCAGGCGCGCATGGCCGCGTCCGGCGCCACGCGGCCCAGCAGCGCCGGCGCCGCGTCGCACAACCGGCCGAGTTCGGCGCGGTAGACCGCCTCGACGAGCGCCTCGCGGGTCGGGAAGTGCCGGTAGAGGGTGGCGATGCCGACGCCGGCGTCCTTCGCGACGGCCTCCAGTGGCACGCCCGGCCCCGCGGCGGAGAAGGCCCGCAGGGCGGCGCCGAGAACCTGCTCGCGGTTGCGGCGGGCATCGGCCCGCAGCGGCCTGGTCCTGCCCTGTGCCGGCATCGCTCTCCTCCCCGCGGCCAGGATCACCGCGGCCGGGAAGCATCGCCCCACCGGGACTGTTCGAGCGCTAGGGACACCGACGCGCCACGGCCCGGGCGGGTCGTGGCCGCGATCGCCTCGCCACCGCCATCATATCGACCGGGTGCCCGCCCGATTCCGTCGAGCACATAGTGAGGACCTGGCTGTGAGCGCTCTGATCACCACGCCGTTTTCCGCGACCTCGACCGCGGCCGAGGTGCTGGCGGAGGTCGACCTGTCCGGCCGGCGGGCCGTCGTGACCGGCGCCTCCTCGGGCATCGGCGTCGAGACGGCGCGGGCACTGGCCACGGCGGGCGCGCAGGTCACAATCACGGTCCGTGACCTCGACGCTGGTGCCCGGGTGGCCGCCGATCTCACCGCGTCCACCGGCAACGACCACGTCACCGTCGCTCCGCTGGACCTCGCGCAGCCCGCCTCCGTCGCCGCGTTCGTCAACGGCTGGCAGGGTCCGCTGCACATCCTCGTCAACAACGCCGGGGTGATGGCCTCGCCGGAGACCCGCACACCGCAGGGCTGGGAGCTGCAGTTCGCCACCAATCATCTCGGGCACTTCGCGCTGGCGACGGGCCTGCGGCCGGCGCTGGCCGCGGCCGGCGGTGCGCGGGTGGTGTCGGTGAGCTCCAGTGCGCACCTGCGCTCCGACGTCGTGTTCGACGACATCCACTTCCTCGAGCGGCCGTACGAGCCGTGGTCGGCCTACGGGCAGTCGAAGACGGCCAACGTGCTGTTCGCCGTCGAGGCGACCCGGCGGTGGGCGGACGACGGCATCGCCGTCAACGCGCTCATGCCCGGCGGCATCCGCACCAGGCTGCAGCGCCACGTCACCGACGCCGAACTCGACCGGCTGCGGGCCCAGAGCGGCGGCGGCGGGGGGATCTCCTGGAAGACACCCGAGCAGGGGGCGTCGACGTCGGTGCTGCTCGCCGCGTCGCCGGTGGTCGCCGGGGTCAGCGGCCGGTACTTCGAGGACTGCAACGAGGCCGGGCCGAACCAGCCGGGCAGCCGCACCGGGGTGGCGGACTACGCCCTCGACCCGCGCTCGGCCGCCCGGCTGTGGGACGTCAGCCTCGCCACCCTGGCCGGCTGACCGGCGCCGAGCTGCCCACGGGCGGCATCCGGCCGGGCGGCGTACGGTATCACGGCGTTCGGTATCACGGCGTTCGGTCGGGTGGCGGTTTCAGGGTGCGATCGGTGGGGGTGGCGTCGCCGGGGGCGAGGTGGACGAGTTCGCTCCCCCGGGTGCGCGAGGTGGGCTCGGCGAGCCGGTTGGGGCG
>NZ_JAMPTM010000194.1 GCF_025403375.1 Frankia gtarii | reverse complement strand
GTTCCATGAGGACGGCTTCGGGGGGGAGGGCGTCGCCTTCGTGGAGTTCGCCGCGGACGATCTGGCGGCGCAGGTGGGCGGCGACGAGTTCGGCGGTTTTCGGGACGCGGACGTGCTGGCCGACGCGGTTTGTCGCGAGCAGCGGGCCGGACAGCGCGCGGGTCGGCGTCCCGGGCGTCCCGGCCGTGGCCGCCGCGCCGTCCGACCCGCCGGTCCGGGCGAGGCGCACCGGGTGCGGCACGAGGCGAGGTGTCGAGGCGTCGGTCGGCTGCGTTAACGACATGATCTTGTATTCCCCCTGGTGGTGGTCGCCCGGCCGGGTGAACCCGCTTTTCGGGCTGCGACTGTTGATGTACGGATAGTGGTCACTGCGATGAGTTGACTACGAACCGTGCTTACAAAGTCGCATTGTGGCAGCGTGCTGGGACCTGGGCTGTTCGGGGATGGCTGAATACCACGCTGTGATCTGACGATTGTTACTCAGGGTGCATAAGACTGTCGGCATGCCATCCGCGTACCGAGCTGATCATTTCGGCTCGGGGTCAGGCCGGCGGAACCCGGAGCACGACGGCTGTGATGCCGTTGACCAGGGCTGTCGTCCCGACTGTCAGCGCAACGTGGTTCGCGAGACGAGGAAGCGCGCCAGGATGCTCGGCCGGGACCCGAGGGTCCCGATCTCGGCATCGACTACAGCCAGTCGCCGGCCGACGTGGCGCACCTCGACCGCCGTCTCGACCTCACGATCGAGCGACAGGGAGCGGACGAACGTCACATCCATCGACATCACCTGGGTGGCGGAGCCCGCGGGCAGCACGCTGCCCAGCGTCGCCGACACCGCCGCGTCGGCGACCGCGCAGCCGGCCCCGCCGTGCACCGCACCGACCAGATCCGCCAGCCAGGCCTCGGGGTGGAACCGCACCCAGGCCCGGTCGCCGTCGACTCGCACCGTGGCCGCGAGCCTGGCCAGCAGGGGATGATCGGCCGCCACGCCGGACTGCGTCACCGCCGGGTGGGCCGGGGGCACGGTCGCCAGCTCCCCGGGGGCCGCAGCCCCCGTGCCGGCCGCAGCCCCCGTGCCGGCCGTCGGCTTCCGGCCCGGCGCGGTGGTCACCGCAACGATCGAGCACGCCGCCGTCATCACCGCCAGCACCCGACCGTCGGCGGCGGTGATCGTGCCCGCCACTCGGCGCACCGCTGGCCGCGGGATCCTCTGCCGTCCGTCCGCGGCCGCGCTGCCCTCCATCGGCGTCCACGCCCGCGCATGGAGAAGGAGGCCGTCACCGCCCTCGGCCGAGCCGGCGGCCGCCAGGCCATCCGAGCTTTGGACGGCTTGCGGCCGGGGCGCGGCCGGGGGGGCTGCCCCGCGGCCGGGCGGGCGGCGCGGGGTGGTCGGACTGACCGGTCCGCCGAGCGCAACGTCGGCCACCGGGATCGGTACCGGCAGGTGCGGCCACTCGCCGCGGGTCTCCAGACGCAGGCTCGCCGGGAGCACCTCGCCATCCGCGCCCTGGGCGGCGGCCGACCTGAGGGTGGCCTCGGCGAGCACGGCGAGCGCCCCGGTGGTCAGGCCCGCGCCCGCGCCCCGCAGCCAGGCGGGCACGGCCATCCGAAAGTGCACCCCACCGTCGGGTGGGACGCACCCGTCGGTGCCACCGGCCACACCGGGTTCCTCGGCACGGGGGACGGGCGCGCCGCCAGGTTCGAGCGCCACCACCCCGGCCCGGCGCGGGAAGGGGGCGCAGGGCGCCACGGCCTGCGGGTCGGCCTGCTCCTGCCTGGATGCGGTGATCTCCCCGTGCACTGGTCCTGTCTAGCAGGATCACGTGGATTTTCCCGGCGCCGCCTGCCCTTGGTGACTTCCGTCACCCGGTCCCGCCCGGAACGGGCCCGAAACATGTCCGGAACGCTTCCGACCCGCGGCTGTTCCCGGCACCGCCTCAGGGCGCGGCGGTGATTTGGCCTGCGGCGGCGGTCTGGCCTGCGGCGGCGGTCTGGCCGATGCCGCCGGAGGTCTCCAGCGCCTCGATGGTCACCGCGACCGCGTGCACGACCGAGGCGACCCGGATCGCGTCCTGGATGACCTCCCGGGTGACACCGCGGCCGCGCAGCTCGTGTTCGTGGGCGGTCAGGCAACGGCCGCAGCCGTTGACCGCGGAGACCGCCAGCGACCACAGCTCGAAGTCGACCTTGTCGACGCCGGGGTTGGCGATGGCGTTCATCCGCAGCCCGGCCCGCAGCCGGGAGTACTCCTCGTCCTCCAGCAGGTGCAGGCTGCGGTAGTAGATGTTGTTCATCGCCATGACCGCCGCCGCGGTGCGTGCCGCGGCGGCCGACTCGGCGTTCAGGTGGTCGAGTGCCTCGGGCTCCAGCTCGACCAGCGCGGTGCGCCCGCGGCTGGCGATGGCCGCGGCGAGCACCGTGCCCCACAGCTGCTGGGAGGACAGGTTCGACTGGCTGGTCACCGAGCCGAGGTTGAGGCGCAGGTCCCTGGCATAGTCGGGAAGCAGCTCCCGTAGGCGGGCGACGGTCATCAGGCCGCGACCTCGACCGGGGCGGGCGCCGCGGCGCCGAGCGTCGCCTCGCCCTTCTGCCAGTTGCAGGGGCACAGCTCGTCGGTCTGCAGCGCGTCGAGCACCCGCAGGACCTCCGCCGGGTTCCGGCCGACGCTGCCCGCGGTGACCATGACGAACTGGATGACGTTGTCCGGGTCGACGATGAAGGTCGCCCGCTGCGCCACGCCGTCGTCGCCGAGCACGCCGGCGGCGGTGGTCAGGTCCTTGCGGAGGTCGGCGAGCATCGGGAAAGGCAGGTCGGTCAGGTCCGGGTGGTTCTGCCGCCAGGCCAGGTGGACGTACTCGCTGTCCGTGGACACGCCGAGGACCTGGGCGTCGCGGTCGGCGAACTCGTCGTTGATCCGGCCGAACGCGGCGATCTCGGTCGGACACACGAAGGTGAAGTCCTTCGGCCAGAAGAAGACGACCCGCCACGTGCCGGGGCGGCTGGTGGCGGTCTCCCGGACGAAGGCGGTGTCGGGGTCGTTGGAGACGACCCCGGTCAGGTCGTAGGCGGGGAAGGCGTCGCCGACGGTAAGCACGTCGAGGTGCTCCTCTCAGGGAACCGGATCGGGCACGGCCAACTCTCGCCGTCACCGACTCAGAAGAGAAATCGAAAGATTCGGCAAGTTTGATAGCCTCGATCTATGGCAACGCCTCAGCCGACGTTCACCCAGCTGCGTGCTCTCGTCGGTGTCGCCGATCACCGGCACTTCGGCCGGGCGGCGGCGGCGCTGCACGTGAGTCAGCCGACCCTGTCCAGCGCGGTCGCGGCGCTGGAGCGCACCCTCGGCGTCCAGCTCGTCGAGCGCACCACCCGCAGCGTGCTGCTCACCGGGGTGGGCGAGCAGATCGTCGCGCGGGCCCGCGGCGTGCTCGGCGCGGTCGACGACATCGCCGAGGTCGCGGTGCGGGCCCGAGCCCCGCTGACCGGCGACATCCGGCTCGGTGTCATCCCCACGGTGGCGCCCTACCTGCTGCCCCGGCTGCTGCCCACACTGCGCGGGCGCTGGCCCCAGGCCCGCCTGCGGCTGCGCGAGGCGCAGACGGCCACCCTGCTGGCGGAGCTGCGCGGCGGCGCCCTCGACCTGGCGCTGCTCGCGCTGCCCAACGACGAGCCGGGCATCACCGAGATCCCGCTCTACGACGAGGACTTCGTCCTGGTGATCCCCGCCGAGCATCCGCTGGCCGGGGGCAGCGCCGTGCCCGTCGCCGCCCTCGCCGGGCAGGACGTGCTCCTGTTGGAGGACGGGCACTGCTTCCGGGCGCAGGCGCTCGACGTCTGCCAGGAGGCCGGGGCGCGGGAACGGGCCACCCTGCGGGCGGCCAGCCTGTCGACGATCGTCCAGATGGTCGCCGGTGGGCTGGGGCTGACGCTGCTGCCCGCTGCCGCGGTCGGCGTCGAGGTGGGGGAGGGGCGCGGCCTCGCGGTCGCCACATTCAGCCGCCCGGTGCCGCACCGGCGCATCGGCCTGGCCTACCGGGCGACCTCCGCGCGTGTCGTCGACTGGGACCTGCTGGCGCAGGAGGTCCGCGCCGCGTTGCCCGGGACGGACCTGGAACTCTGCCCGGTCCCAGCGGGAAATCCTGGGTAACCCGCTTCGGGTGAGCGCCGATTGGTCCGCAACGCGGCGTCTCGCGGCGCTTTCGCGATGCGCTCGAGCACTTGTTCATCCCCACTTCTTCGCGACTAAAGGCTGCGGGCTTCGTCACGTTTTATCGTCGGCCGAGAGGACAGGGACACAGCGTCCGCGACCGGCTGCCCGCCGGCGTCCGACCGACGGGTCGGACCGAGGCGATCCGCACAGGTGGGTCGCGGCGCCACGGCTGGATGGGGTCGGGACGCCGGCCACGACAAAGGTGGTGCGCGTGTCCGTGCCGAGATCTGATCGACTTGCCGGTATGCGAGATACGTCCGTGTCATGCATATGTAACCGGCCGGCCGTAGCGTAGGCCGCCATGAGCGACGCACGGAACGTGGCCGTCGGCGTCGAGGAGGAGTTTCACATCCTCGATCTCACCACCCGCCAACTTGTTCCCCGGGCCGAGGAAATCCTGCAGCAGCTGGACAAGGACTCCTTCTCTCCGGAACTATTGAAATCCGTCGTCGAGACCAACAGTCAGCCGACGTTGGATCTGCTGGCGCTGCGGTCGAACCTGCTGGATCTGCGCCGCCGGCTGGCCGAGGCGGCGGGCGAGCTGGGGCTCGGGCCGGCGGCGTCGGGCACCGTGCCGATCCTCGACATGGATCTGCTCGACGTCTCCCGCGACGACCGCTACGAGCAGATGACCGAGGACTACCAGATCGTCGCGCGCGAGCAGCTCATCTGCGGCGCCCAGGTGCACGTCGACGTCGCCGACCGCGACCTCGCCATGGCCGTCGTCGCCTGGACCGCGCCCTGGCTGCCGATGCTGCTGGCGCTGTCGGCCAGCTCGCCGTACTGGCTCGGCGCCGACAGCGGCTACGCGAGCATGCGCACGCTGGTCTGGCAGCGCTGGCCCACCGCGGGCGTCGCCGGGTCGTTCAAGACCGCGGCCGAGTACGACCAGCTCATCGCGGACCTGATCAAGTCCGGCGTGATCAGCGACCCGGGCATGGTCTACTTCGACGTCCGCCCGTCGGCCCACCTGCCCACCGTCGAGCTGCGCATCTGCGACGCCTGCCCGGATGTGGACAACGTCATCCTCATCGCCGGGCTGTTCCGGGCCCTGGTGTGCCGGGCGATCGAGGAGATCGAGGCCGGCGGCCAGGCGCCACCGCCGCGCGCCGAGCTGCTGCGGGCGGCGACCTGGCGGGCGGCCCGTTCCGGGCTGGAAGGAGACCTCGTCGACATCCTCGGCGCGGGCCCCGTGCCCGCGCGGGCCATGCTGCGCCGGCTGCTGGAGGAGGTGCGCCCCCAGCTCGAGCGCTACGACGACTGGGAGCTCATCGACAACCTCGCCGAGCAGGCCGCCGGGCGGGGCAGCTCGGCGCTGCGCCAGCGGCGCGCGTTCGCCCGCCGCGGCCTGCTCACCGACGTCGCCGACCTGATCCTCGCCGAGACCCGCGACGTCCCGCCGGCCGGGGCGTCGCTCGGCGCCGCGCCCGCGGTGTCCGCGCCCGACCAGATCGCGCCGGTCCTGCTGGAGCGCTACCAGCCGACCGGCTACGACGAGGTCGTCGACGAGCACGGCGCCGTGCGCCCCCAGTACCGGGCGGTGATGCGCACCCTGGAACGGCTCGGCCCGGACACCCTCGACCAGCGCGTCGGCGCCCGCGAGGCCGAGCAGACCGACCGGGGCATCACGTTCCGGGTGAACGGGGACTCGGCGAGCCGGCCGTTCCCCTTCGACATCGTGCCGCGCATCGTCGCCGCCGACGACTGGGCGGTGCTCGGCCAGGGCCTCGGGCAGCGGGTCCGCGCGCTGGAGGCGTTCCTGCACGACGTCTACGGGGAGCGGGCGGCCGTCGCGGACGGCATCGTCCCGCCCTGGGTGGTCAACGACGCACCCGGGCTGCGCCACGGCGGGCGCGCGCCCTGTCGCGACGCGATCCGGATCACCACCGCCGGCATCGACCTCGTCCGCGGCGGTGACGGCGGCTGGCTGGTGCTGGAGGACAACCTGCGGGTGCCGTCCGGGATCGCCTACGCCGTCGAGGGCCGCCGGCTCGCCGAATCGGTGCTGTCCGAGCTCGGTCCGCCGCCCGGCATCCTGCGGCTGGGCACCGTGCCCGCGCTGCTGCACGACGCGCTCATCGCGGCGGCGCCGCCCGCACTCGTCGGCGACGAGCCCGCACTCGCCGTCCTGACCAGCGGCCCGGCCGACTCCGCCTACTTCGAGCACGTCATGCTCGCCGAGGAGATGGGCGTGCCGCTCGTCGAACCCGGCGCGCTGCTCGTCGACGAGGACGTCACCTACCGGGTCGACGACGGCCGCCGCCGCCGCGTCGACATCCTCTACCGGCGCATCGACGAGGACGAGCTGTTCAGCGCGCTGGGTGCGGACGGCGCCCCGCTCGGCCCGGCGCTGCTGGGGGCGGTTCGCGCCGGGCGGGTGAGCATCGCGAACGCACTGGGCAACGGCATCGGCGACGACAAGGTCGTCTACGCCTACGTGCCCCGGATGGTCACCTACTACCTGGGGGAACAGCCGATCCTCGACGACGTCCCGACCTACGTCTGCGGCGATCCGGAGCAGTGCGAGCACGTGCTGGCCAACCTCGACCAGCTCGTCGTCAAGCCGGTCGACGGCTTCGGCGGCTCCGGTGTCGTGATCGGCCCGCACGCCGAGCCCTACCAGCTCACCGCGGCCCGGGAGCGGATCCTGGCCGACCCGCGGCGCTGGATCGGTCAGGAGGTGGTCTCCCTGTCCACCCACCCGACCTGGCACGACAGCCATCTCGAACCGTGCGCGGTGGACCTGCGGGTGTTCGTCTACGCGGGGGTGGAGCCGGTCGTCGTGCCCGCCGCGCTCACCCGGGTCGCCCCGCCCGGCAGCCTCATCGTCAACTCCTCCCAGGGCGGCGGCTCCAAGGACACCTGGATCCCGCGCCGCTGAGTGGACCCGCGACGACCGCCGCCGTCCCCCGCCGATCCCCTCGGTGGAGGACGGCGGCGTTCCCGCGGGCGAAGCGGTTCCTGACCGCAACCGGGCGGACACGGGGGTGAAATCTCCGGCATCGAAGGTGGAGGACGATCGTGCACCCTCATGCCGGGCAGGAATGTCCGGGGAATGGATCTCACCTGAACTGACTGGATCGATGATCGACAGGAGCGCACATGTGCGGGCTGAGTGGTGAGCTGAGGTTCGACGGCCGGGGAGCGGACGTCGATGCGGTGGTGCGGATGACGGCCACCATGGTGCAGCGGGGCCCGGACGGCGCCGGCGTCTGGTCGGCGGGACCGGTCGCGTTCGGCCACCGCCGCCTGAAGATCATCGATTTGTCCGAGCGTGGCGCCCAGCCCATGGTCGACAGCGACCTGGGCCTGACCACCGTGTTCAACGGGTGCATCTACAACTACCAGGAGCTGCGCGACGAGCTGGTCGCCGCCGGCTACCGCTTCTTCTCCACCTCGGACACCGAGGTGATCGGCAAGGCGTACCACCGCTGGGGCACCCGCTGCGTCGACCACTTCGCCGGGATGTTCGCCTTCGCGGTCAGCGAGCGCGACAGCGGCCGCCTCGTCCTCGCCCGCGACCGGCTCGGGATCAAGCCGCTCTACCTCGCCGCCGACAGCGAGCGGCTGCGCTTCGCCTCCACCCTGCCCGCGCTGCTCGCCGGGGGCGGGGTCTCCTCGGACATCGACCTCGTCGCCTTCCACCACTACCTGTCGTTCCACTCGGTGGTACCGGCCCCGCACACCATTCTCGCCGGGGTGCGCAAGCTGCCCGCCGCCACCGTGCGGGTCGTCGAACCGGACGGCCGCTTCACCGACGAGGTGTACTGGAGCCCGAGCTTCACCCGCGACCCCGCCCGCGCCGACTGGACGGCCCGCGACTGGCAGGACGCGATCGCCGAGAAGCTGCGCCTGGCGGTGCGCCGACGGATGGTCGCCGACGTGCCCGTCGGGGTGCTGCTCTCCGGTGGGCTGGACTCCAGCCTGATCGTCGCGCTGCTCGCCGAGGCCGGCCAGCACGGCCTGGCCACGTTCAGCGTCGGTTTCGAGGCCGCGGGTGGCGAGTCCGGCGACGAGTTCGCCTACTCGGACATCATCGCCAGGCACTTCGAGACCGACCACCACCAGATCCGGGTGCCCGGCAGCCGGCTGCTGCCCGCCGTCGACGCCGCCGTCGCCGCGATGAGCGAACCGATGGTCAGCCACGACTGCGTCGCCTTCTACCTGCTCTCCCAGGAGGTCTCCCGGCACGTCAAGGTCGTGCAGTCCGGGCAGGGCGCCGACGAGGTCTTCGCCGGCTACTCCTGGTACCCGCCGCTGGCCGGCGTCCCGCGTGACCAGACCGTCGACGCCTACCTGCGAGTCTTCGCCGACCGGCCGCACCGCGACATGCCGGCGATGGTCGAGCCGCACCACCTCATCGAGGGCGACGCCAGCCGGCACTTCGTCGCCTCCCACTTCGCCCGCCCGGGCGCCGACACCTCCGTCGACGCCGCGCTGCGCATCGACTCGGCGGTCATGCTCATCGACGACCCGGTGAAGCGGGTCGACAACATGACGATGGCCGCCGGCTTGGAGGCCCGCACCCCCTTCCTCGACCACGAACTGGTCGAGCTCGCCGCGGCCTGCCCGCCCGAGTTCAAGCTCGCCTCCGGCGGCAAGGGCGTGCTCAAGGACATCGGCCGCCCGCTCATGCCCGTCGACGTCATCGACCGGCCCAAGGGGTACTTTCCGGTGCCGGCGATCCGCCACCTGGACGGCCCGTTCCTCGACCGGGTCCGCGACGCGCTCACCGACCCGGCGGCGAAGTCGCGCGGCCTGTTCCGCCCGGCGTGGATCCAGGCGATGCTGGCCGCCCCGAACGACAATCGCACGACCCTCGGCGCGAACGCCCTCTGGCAGGCCGCGCTGCTCGAGATGTGGCTCCAGACCCAGGGCGTCGCCTGACCTCTGGGAAGGCAGTGGCACCCGGGGGCCCAGCTGGGCTCCCGGGGTCACCCGGCTCGTGGGAGTGACGTGACCCTCGGCTCCACCCGCGCGGACGGCCCCATCCCGGCGGACCACGCGACTCCGGTGAACCCCATCCCCGCGACGATCCCCACCGCTAGGCCCGCGTCCACGGATGCGTCCGCTCCCGGGCCGGCCGAGTCCGGCATGGCCCGGCTGCCCAGACCGGAGCCGGAGCAGGCCGGCGACCTGCCGGTGGAGTGGGTGGCGGCCGAGCGGGTGTGGGCGCCCGTGCTCGCCTCCGACGGCCGGCTCGCCTACGTCGCCGACGGACCGGCCGGGCCCGCGCTGTGGATCCGGGACGCCGACGGCACACGGCGGGTGGTGGACACCGGTCCCGGCCACGTCCGCGCCGCGTCCTGGTCGCCCACCGGTGATCTGATCGCCGTGCAGGTGGCGCCCGGCGGCGGGGAACTCACCGAACTGCGTGTCGTCGCCCCCGACGGTGCCGGCCTGCGCCTGCTGGCCGGCGGGGCCGGTCGCGCCGCCGGGCCGGGCCGCTGGCTCGCCGGCGGCCGGGCCCTCGTCGTGGCCGAGTCCGACCGCGCCGACCCGGCCGGGAGCACCGCCGCAGTCCTGGTCGCACTCGACGGTCGGCGGGCCGCCCTCGCCGCGGGGATCGCCCTGCAGATCTGCGACATCGCCGACATCGCCGACATCGCCGATATCGCCGACATCGCCGACATCGCCGACATCGCCGACCTCGGCGACCGCCAGTCCGACGCCGACCGCCAGTCCGACGCCGCCCGTGATCCGCTGGCCGGCTCCTACCGGCTGCTACTGCGGGAGGGGCCGCGTGGGGTCCGCCGTGCCCTCGTCGTCGACGTCCGGCTCACCGCGCCGCCGGATGGCGGGGCGGCTCATGCGTCCTGGGAGCTGCCCGGCGGCACCGCGACGGTCCTGACCGGCCGGTTCACCGCGGGTGGACGTCGGGCACTGCTGATCAGTGACCTCGGCCGTGAGCGGGCCGCCCTGCTCGACATCGCCGTGGACGCGCCGGGCGACACCGCGGTGATCGCCGCGCGGCCCGACGCCGACGTCGAGCGGTTCGCCCTGCTCGACCCCGCCGGCGGGCGGGCCGTCGTCGTCGTCGTCTGGAACGTGGCCGGTCGCAGCGAGCTCACGCTCGTCGAGCTGTCGGGCGGTCGGAGCCGGCCGCTGCCGGCACCCCCGCGGGACGTCGTCACCGCCGTGCTGGTCCGTCCCGGTGGCCGGGAGCTGATCCTCGCGCTCGACGGTGCCACGGCGCCGGGAGAGATCTGGGCCTGCGACCTGGCCTCCCCGACCGCCGGCTACCGATGTCTGGTCTCGCACGCCCCGGCGCGGCCGGCGGAGCTGGTCCGGCCCGTGCCGCACACGCTGGTCGCGCACGACGGCCTGGAGCTGTCCGGCTGGTGGTACCGCCCGCCGGCCCCCCCGGGTCCGCTGCCCACGCTGCTCTACCTGCACGGCGGCCCGGAGGCCCAGGAACGTCCCGCGTTCAACCCGCTGTTGCACGCCCTGCTCGCCCGGGGCATCGCCGTCTTCGCGCCGAACGTGCGCGGATCCACCGGTTTCGGCCGGACCTTCGAGGAGGCCGACCACCTGCACCACCGCTTCGACGGCATCGAGGACGTGGCGAGCTGCGTACGGGACCTCGTCGCCACCGGCCTGGCCGACGCGGACCGGATCGGGATCGCCGGCCGCTCCTACGGCGGATACCTGACGCTGGCCGCCCTCGTCCACTTCCCGCGGATGTTCCGCGCCGGGGTCGACGTCTGCGGCATGGTCGACCTGGAGTCGTTCTACCAGCACACCGAGCCGTGGATCGCGGCCTCGGCGGTGACCAAGTACGGCGATCCGGCGACGCAGCCGGCGCTGCTGCGCGCCCTGTCCCCGCTGCACCGGATGAGCGCGCTGGCGGCGCCGCTACTCGTCGTCCACGGCGACAACGACACCAACGTCCCCGTGATCGAGGCCGAGCAGACCGTGGCCGCGGCCACCGCCCGCGGCGTCGACTGCCGCTACCTGCTGTTCGACGGGGAGGGACACGAGGTCGCCGAGCTGGGCAACCGGGTCCGCTTCGTCCGGGCGACGGTGGACTGGCTGGCCCCGCACCTGCTCGGCCCGCGGCTGGCCCAGCCCCGGCGCACGGCGTCGCCGCTGGTCGCGGTGCCGCGTCCGACGCCCGCCGGCGACGCCGGCCCCTCAGCCGGTGCCGGCGGTCCGTTCGAGCAGGACGAGTTCGCCGACCTCGTCCTCGGCCGTCAGGCCGCCCGCCGCCCGCTCCCATAGGCCGTGGCCCGCGGGCCGGGCCCGCCCGGCGGCCGATGTCCCGACGGCGGTGACCGAGGCCACCGGGCGTACACCGGACCTCGGCACACGCATCACCTGATGACACTGACACAATACGCCCCGTGAAAATCGAGGAATTGGAGGCGGAGCGGACCTGGTTGGCATTCGACCCCATGCGTCAGCTACGTCCGCATCTGACGTCGACTGGGTTCGTCCGGCTCGTCAACGAGATCCAGCGGCCCGAGGGCTACCGGCTCGTCGCGTCCTGGGACGGCGAGTTCGGCCGGGTCGTCGCCGCGCTCGGCTTCCGCCAGGTGACGTCGCTGGCCGCCGGGCGGCACCTGGCCATCGACGACCTGACCACCCTGCTCGCCGCCCGGGGACGTGGTCACGCCACCAGACTGCTCGCCTGGGCCGATCGGGAGGCCCGCCGGCTCGGCTGCGAGCACATCCACCTTGATGCCGACACCCACCGCCACGAGGCGCACCGCCTCGCCCTTCGCGCCGGCTACTCGATCTCCGCGTTCCACCTCACCCGCCGGGTCTGAACGGGTAAGTCCTATCTACTCGGTGTCGTAGACGATCAATAGTGGGCAACGGTCGTGATGTCGCACCTACGCCGCCGTCGAACCGCGGACCGCGAACGATTCACCGGTCGCACCGGGTCGCACCGCAACCGGACCCGTCCTGGTTCGGACTCACTCGTCCAGCTGGCACGCTGGTACCGATCTTCAGCGCGTCGGGTGGTCGGGGTCGGGGTTCGGAGGCTGGGTGCGGTTCCTCGTTCACAGTTCATCCGGGGATGTGCGGGTACTGCTGCCGGTCGACGGCGAGGGTTACGCCGCCGAGGCGACGACCGGCTCCGGCGACCGCACGGTCAACATCCAGAAGGGCCCGGCGGCGTCGCGCCGCCTGCGCGTCACGACCTCCTCCGGCGACGTCTCGGTGACCTACCGCGACGAGTCCTGAACGGACCGCCTCCCGACCATCGGGGGGCGTCCGCTGTTCCGGCGGCGCTCCCCCGGTCGGTGCTCCGGCCGGGGTGATGGTGACGGACGCGGTCCACGGGGCGGCGCCGTCGGTAGCCCGCAGCAGGTCGAGGGCCTGCCGCAGGTCGGCGTTCTCCCGGTTCAGGCGGCGGATCTCGGTCTGGTGCCCGCAGGTGTTCGCCGGGCCGGTCGCGCCGCCGGACGACTCCGCCTGGCGTACCCAGGTACGCAGGGTCTCGGTGCTGATCGCGAGGCTCGCGGCGACGGCCTTGATCGCGGCCCAGGTCGAGCTGTGTCGCGGCCGCGCGAGGGCGACGGAGGCGACGGCGTGGGCGCGGAATCGCGGAGGGTAGCGGGTGGGTCGGGAC
>NZ_JAMPTM010000193.1 GCF_025403375.1 Frankia gtarii | reverse complement strand
GGGAGCTCGGTGAGCCGACCGCCCCACCGGGGCAGGGGCTCTCCGGGGAGCTGGTGTTTCTGCCGGCCTCCCGGACCGGGGCGGACGGGCGGCGGGTCGAGTGTCCGCTGGTTGTGCGGCTGGCGCCGCGGCGGTTCCAGCTTTACCCGTGGGACCGGTTCGCCGAGCAGTGCCGCGTCGCCGAGATCCTGGCCCGTGACACCGACGTTCCGGTGCCGCCGGTGTACGGCCACGAGCTCGACCCGGCGGTGCTCGGCGCGCCGTTCGTCGTGCTCGGTCGGGTCGACGGCGACGTGCCCGCCGACATCCCGCCCTACCACATGCAGGGTTTCATGATCGAGATGGCGCCGGCCGCGCGGGCCAGGGTCTGGGACGCAGGCCTGGTCGCGATGGCCGGGATCCACCGGCTCGACCCGCGGCGGCTCGGGCTCGGTTTCGCGGGGCAGCCCGAGTACGGCCCGGTCGGGGCGGCCCAGCAGCTCGCCGCCTACGAGCGTCACCTGGAGTTCTTCGCCGTCGACGACGCTGCCCGGGGTGTGGTCGGCAACGCGCTGACCTGGCTGCACGACCATCCGCCGGCCGAACGCCACCCCGTCGGACTGGTGTGGGGGGATGCCCGGCTCGGCAACGTGATCTTCCAGGGGGAACAGGTCGCGGCCGTGCTCGACTGGGAGATGGTGTCGCTCGGTCAGCCCGAGACCGACCTCGGCTGGTTCCTGCACCTCGACCGTCACCTCAGCGAAGGCGTCGGGTTGGCGCGCCTGCCTGGCCTGCCGGACCGCGCGGCGACGGTGGCCCGCTACGCCGAGCTCCTCGGCCGGCCGATGGCCGACCTGGACTACTACCTCCTGCTCGCCTCGCTGCGGCACACCCTGCTCGCCGCCCGGGTCACCCGGCTGATCCGCGAGCATGGCCTGCTGCCACCCGACCGGGTGCCGCCGATCGACCGGTTCGCCGCCGAGCTGCTCGCCCGCGTGCTCGACGAGACCCGCCGCGGCGTCGCCGCAGGCGCCGACTGTTCCGGGGCCCACTGACCTCCGGGGCCCGCCGGCCGAAATTTGTCAGGTCAGACTTATCAACCTAGCCTGATGAAATGTCGTCCGATGAACCTGATACCCGTCAGATCGCTGTCGCGCTGCGGCTGAGCGTCGGCCTGCTGGTGCGCCGACTGCGCCAGGCTCACCTCGGCGGGGAGCTGACGATGCCCGAATCGGCGGCGCTCGCCCGACTCGACCGCGGCGGTCCGGCCACGGCCGCGGCGCTCGCGCGGCTCGAACAGATCAGCCCGCAGGCGATGGGTGCCACGCTCGGCGCGTTGGAGGCCCGCGGGCTCGTCGAGCGTCGGCGCGACCCGGCCGACGGCCGGCAGGTGATCCTCTCGCCGACCGAGCCGGGGCTCGCCGCGCTGCGCAGCCGGCGCGACGCGCGCACCGAGCTGCTCGCCGAGGCCCTGTCGGCCGGGTTCACCCGGGCGGAGCTGGACCAGCTCGCCGCGGCCGCGCCGCTGCTCGAACGCCTCGCGGAGCGGGTCTGATGCCGGTGTTCGGCGCGGGGACGGCTGTCGGGGCGTCCGGCGGGGCGGCGACGGGTGCGGGTGCGGGTGCGGGCGACAACTACCGGTGGGTGGTGCTGGCGAACACGACCGCCGCGGTGTTCATGTCCGCGCTCGACGGGTCGATCGTCCTCATCGCGCTGCCGCCGATCTTCCGCGGGATCCACCTGGACCCGTTGGCCCCGGGCAACGTCGGCTACCTGCTCTGGATGATCATGGGTTACCGGCTCGTGCAGGCGGTGCTCGTCGTCGCCCTCGGCCGCCTCGGCGACATGTTCGGCCGGGTCCGGATCTACAACGCCGGGTTCGCGGTGTTCACGCTCGCCTCCGTCCTGCTGTCGTTCGACCCGTTCGACGCCGGCCGCGGGGCGCTGTGGCTGATCGGCTGGCGGGTGCTGCAGGCGGTCGGCGGGTCGATGCTGACCGCGAACTCCGCCGCGATCCTCACCGACGCCTTCCCCGCCGACCAGCGGGGCTTCGCGCTCGGCATCAACCAGGTCGCCTCGCTCGCCGGCCAGTTCATCGGCCTCGTCGCCGGCGGCGTGCTCGCGGTGCTGGACTGGCGGGCGGTGTTCTGGGTGAACGTGCCCGTCGGGGTGTTCGGGACGGTGTGGGCGTACCGGCGGCTGCGCGAGACCGCCGCGCCGCGCGGCGGTCCCCGGCGCATCGACTGGTGGGGCAACATCACCTTCGCGGTCGGCCTCGCCGCCGTGCTCATCGCCGTCACCGAGGGCCTGCAGCCCTACCGCGGGCACGCGATGGGCTGGACCAATCCCACGGTCGTCGGCCTGCTCGTCGGGGGAGTGGCGCTGCTCGTCGCCTTCGTCGCCGTCGAGCGCCGGCACCCCGAGCCGATGTTCGCGCTCGGCCTGTTCCGGATCAGGGCGTTCGCCGCCGGCAACATCGCCGGGCTCGCCGTGTCCATCGCCCGCGGTGGCCTGCAGTTCATGCTGATCATCTGGTTGCAGGGGATCTGGCTGCCGCTGCACGGCTACGACTACGAGGACACGCCCCTGTGGGCCGGGATCTACCTGGTGCCGCTGACCGTCGGCATCCTGGTTGCCGGGCCGGTGGCCGGCATTCTGTCCGATCGGTTCGGCGCCCGTGGTCTCGCCAGCGCCGGGATGGCCGTGTTCGCCGGCAGCTTCGTCGGCCTGATGCTGCTGCCCGTCAACTTCTCCTACTGGGCGTTCGCCCTGCTCATCGGGCTGAACGGGATCGGCGGCGGGATGTTCGCCGCCCCCAACTCCTCGGCGATCATGGGCAGCGTGCCGGCGGAGCAGCGCGGCGCCGCCTCCGGGATGCGTGCGACGTTCCAGAATTCCGGGACGGCACTGTCGATCGGCGTGTTCTTCTCCCTGATGATCGCCGGCCTGGCGGCGACCCTGCCGGCGGCGCTGGACGACGGCCTGCGCGGGCAGGGCGTGCCGGCGGGGGCCGCCCACGACGTCGCCGCCCTGCCGCCGGTGTCGTCGCTGTTCGCCACCGTCCTCGGCGTGAACCCGGTCGAGCATCTGCTCTCGGCCGGCGGCGGCCTGGCCGCCGTGCCGCCCGCGAACCGGGCGACGCTGACCGGCCGCGAGTTCTTCCCCGAACTGCTCGCCGGCCCGTTCCACCATGGGCTCGTCATCGTGTTCGCGATGGCCGCCGGGCTCGGCGTCCTCGCCGGCCTCGCCTCCCTGCTGCGCGGCGCCGCCCCCGCCCGCCCAGCCGGTACGCCCGCTCCCGCGACGCCGCCGGCCGGAGCATCGCCGCCGGCCGGAGCGCGAACCGGGCCCGGCGTTCAGGCGGTCACGGCCAGAGGACGGCGCGGGTATGGCCGTCGGTGACCCGCGCCTCACCGACGACCTGGCCGCGGTCGTTGATCGCCGCCGCGTGACTTTCGCCGCCGCCGAGGTCACCGAGGGCGGTCATCCGGCCGTCGCGCCAGCGGAAGGCGAAGCGGCGACCGTCGGCGGTGGTGCTGTCGCCGATCACCTCACCGCGATCGTTGATGGCGATCGGCGAGCTGGCCGGGCCGCCGAGCGTCCCGAGGTCGCGAGGCCGCCCGAAGTCCCAGCGCACACCGTGGCCGGGCCGGCCGTCGGCGTCGAACGTCTGCCCGACGACCTGCCCGGCGTCGTTGACGGCGGTCGCCTCACTGGTGCGGCCGGGCAGGGCGGCGCCGAGGTCGATCAGGCGCCGGCCGACCCACGCGACCGCGTGCCGGGAGCCGGCGGCGGTGTCCGCCCAGCCGACGATGTCCCCGCGGTCGTTGATGTCCGTCGCCCAGGCCGCGCCCCCACCGGGCAGCGTGGGCAGCGCGTCGAGCCGGCCGCCGGCCCAGCGGGCCACGTGGTCGCGGTGGTCGTCCGCGTCGCTGATCTGCACGGCGACCTGGCCGCTGGCGCTGATCGCCACGCCGTCGCTCGACGATCCGGGCGGGGCGCCCAGATCGCTGGTCTGGCCGCGCCACCAGCGCACCGCGTGCCCGGTCCCGTCGGGGCCCCATAGCCCGCCGACGACCTCGCCGCGTTCGTTCTGGTCCCTGACCGGAAAGCCGGTGTCGACGACGCCACGCCCGGCACCGAGCACGAACCCGGTGTTGGGCCTGCTCCGCTGCGGCACCAACCCGGCGATCTGATCACTGTTGTTGATCTCGGACGGCCCGGGGGCGGCGTCCGGCAGCGCCGCCGACCGCCCCGCCGCCCAGCGGAAGCCGTGCAGGTCGTACGAGCCGCCGGAGGCGGTCCCGACGACCACCCCGCGATCGTTGATCGCCGTCGCCGAGTGGTAGGGCAGGTCGGGCGCGAATCCAAGATCGACCGGCGCAACCGATCGGTCGGAACCGCCGGCCACCGGCTGTGGTCCTGTTCGCCCGCCGGTCGCGGCCTGCGCCGCCGGCCCCGCCATCGACATCGTCGCCAGCACCGCCGCGGCCGTCGCGGCGGCGGAGGTCATGAGGGCTCGTACCGAGCGCATCGTCGTCCTCTCCATGGGTCTCGACCCCACCCCCCGCGGCCGCATCATCAGATGCGCGCAGTGTCCAAGACTTACGTTGCCCGACCGTAATTGACACTCTGTGATGATGTATCTACTACCCGACAGAAGGTCGGGACGATCGTCGCCGCCTGTGAGGGGGCGCGCTGCGCTGCGGTACCCGCGCAGGCCGGCACCCCGTGCCCCGCGGGGGGTGGCGGGAGCCGTACAGTGAGCCACTGTGGACCTTGAAATGGACCGGGTGGCCCGCCTGCTCGACGCGCAGCGCCGCGCGGCGGAGCTGTTCGACGAGGTCACCACGCGTGGCCTGCTCGCCCCCGGCCGCGGGGAACGCGAGGCCAGCGACCAGATCCGCGACCTCGCCCACGAGATGTTCGGCGTCGAGCAGCACTGGCACAAGCGGATCGTCCGCGCCGGGCCGAACACCCTGCACCCCTACGAGGAGAATCCGCCGGACCGGCCGATCGGCGCCGACGACATCGTCTTCTGCGACTTCGGCCCCGTCTTCGACGGCTGGGAGGCCGACTTCGGCCGCACCTTCGTCCTCGGCGACGACCCGGTCAAACACCGGCTGCTCGCCGACCTGCCGCGGATCTTCGACGCCGGCCGCCGGTACTTCGAGACCCGCCCGGACATCACCGGCGCCGAGCTCTACGCTGCCGTCGAGCGCCTCGCCGCGGACGCAGGCTGGGCCTACGGCGGCCCGCTCGCCGGCCATCTCGTCGGAGAGTTCCCGCACATCCGCATCCCCGGCAACAAGATCGAGTACTACGTCACTCCCGGTAGCGACCAGCCGATGCGGCGGATCGACGGCGACGGCCGGCCCTGCCACTGGATCCTGGAGATCCACCTCGTCGACCGCGACCGTGGCTTCGGCGGCTTCCACGAGGAGCTGCTCGACCTCGGCCACCGTCACGACTGACCGCTCGGCCAGCTCACCGCCACGTCACCTCGGCGAGATGGGCGGACTCATGCACCTGCCCCGGCCCGAACAACTCCGCATCGTCGCCGGCTTGCCGTTCTCGGAGTTAGGGGACGTTAGCCTGGCACGAGGGTGCGTCGTCGGGCGCCGCGCTGCGCAGGGAACGCGGGAGGATCCAGGTGGGCAAAGCCGGCACGGTGCGATCGAGTGCCCAGCGCACGCGTGAGAGGTTGCTGCTCGAGGCCGCCCGCATGTTTGCCACCCGTGGATTCCACGGGACGTCCATCGACGACCTCGGCGCCGCTTGCGGCATCAGCGGGCCGTCCGTGTACAAGCACTTCGGCAGCAAGGACGAGGTGCTCGCCGAACTGTTGATCGACATCGGCCAGCGGATGCTCGACAGCGGGCAGGCCGTCGTCGCGGCCGTGGGCGACGACGCGGACGCGTTGCGGCAGCTCATCGCGTGTCATGCCGGCTTCGCGACCAGCGAGCCCGACCTGATCAGGGTGCACGACCGGGACATGGCGAACCTGTCGGCCGAGGCGGCCCACCAGGTCAGGTCCCGGCAGCTCGCCTACACCCGGCTGTGGGTGACGCCGCTGCGCGCCCTGCGGCCCGGTCTCACCGAACGTCAGGCCCAGATCGAGGTGCATGCGATCTTCGGGCTGCTGAACTCGACGAAGTACAGCGACATCGGCATCGCGGCGCGCACCAGGCTGATCGGGATGGCCGAGCGTGCGCTCTCGCTGGCCGCCTGACGGTCCGCGGGTTAACCGGCGCTAGCCCGGGTTCGACGGCGGATGGCCGGGTCGGGGACGGTGACCCCGACGTTGTCGAACAGGTGCGTGCCGGTGAAGTCGGCGGACACCAGCAGCCGCAGCTCGCCGACCAGCGGGTCGACCCGGGCGAGCGTGGCGGCGTCGACCACTTCGGCGTAGTCGACCGGCGCCACCGCCGAGATCCGCCGCCGCAGCAGGGTACGGATCGCCTCCGCGTCCCGCTCGCCCGCCTCGACGGCGGCGACGGCTGCCCTCAGCGCCGCATAGAGCGCGGGTGCGGCGGCTCGGTCCGCGCCGGACAGTCTCCTGTTCCGGCTGGAGGCGCACAGGCCGTCGGCGAGCCGGACGACGGGACACGCGACGATCTCGGCCCGGATCGACAGGTCCACGACCATCCGGCGCAGCACCGTCAGCGGCACCCAGTCCTTCTCGCCCGTGTACGCCCGGCACGGGCCGACGATGTTGTAGTACTTCGCCAACGCCGTGGCCGCCATCCGCATGAACGACGGGTCCTCGGCGTTCTCCCACGGCGCGGCCAGCTCGTCGGCCGGCACGACGGCCGTGCGCACCGGGAGATCGGGGTACATCTGCGCCACGGCCGGGCGGAACACCAGGTTCACCCCGGCGTCGAACGCGAGGGCCGCGTCCGCGTCGAAGTCCCGGTCGTAGGCGGGGACCGCGTCGGAGGTGACGCCGGGGACCGGGGCCAGGAACAGCGGCATGATCGACAGGTCGCACTCGGCCGCCATGCGGCGGATCACCGTCAGGTGACCCTCGTGCAGGGCGCCGCTCGTCCCGAAGAAGCCCACCCGTCCACCGGCGGCGCGCACCGCGTCCGCCGCCGCCCGCACCTCGGCGATCGTCGTGACCGTGCGGGCGGAACCCGCAAGGTTCCCGCTCCCGTTCCCGTTCCCGGTCACGGCGTGGCCTCGCCCAGGACGGTGTCACTCGACGTGATCATGGGCAGGTCCAGGACGGAGACACAGCCGGGCGCCGCGGCGACCAGGGCGGCGAGTACGTTGATCGCCCGCGCCGAGTTGAGCTGGGCGTTGGCCGCCGCCGCCGGGGTCCCCGCCGGCCAGGTCAGGGTGGCGACCAACGGCGGTGACGCGTCGAGTTCCACGGTCCACGCCGGCTCCCGCTCCGTCTCGCGCCAGCCCGCGCCGAGCCCGAGCACCGCGGTCTGCTCGTTGGTGATCGTCAGGTAGGCGGTCGGCCCGCTGTAGGCGGTCCAGGTCCAGCGGACCCCGCCGACCGTGCCCGCCTCGACGGTGAGACCGCTGCCGGGGAGCGTCACGGTTTCGGCGGCCAGCGCGGTCCGCTTGTCCGTCTGCTCGATCCGGGTGAAGGGGATGCGCAGCGCGGCGGCCACCATCCTGGCCGAGGACGTCATCAGCCACAGCCAGCCGGCGTCCAGCACCTTGGCGGCCTCGGTCTCGCCGGGTGGCAGCCCGAGGCCCAGCCCGTCGCGCAGCTGCGCGACGGACGGGTAGTGCGCCACGTGGTTGCGCTGGACGGCGTCGATGTGCCGGACCGAGCCGGTGTAGCCGGTCAGGAAGATCGGCAGGACGTCGCTGATCAGACCCGGGATGTTGCCACCGGCGGCGAACGTCGAGCCGCCGGTGCGGCAGGCGTCGGCCAGCAGGGCCTGTTCCGGTTCGCCGTCGAGGAAGTAGCCGCCGAGCCCGGTGTAGACGTTGATGCCGGCGGCGAGCAGCCGGGCGATCGACGCGGGGTCGTAACCCTGCGCGCTCCAGATCGCCGCGTCGGGTGCCAGTGCGATGATCTCGTCGAGGCTGCGGGTGGTGGTGATGCCGAGCGGGGGGATGCCCACCACGTCACCCGCGTCGCGACCGGCCTTCTCCTCGCTGTGGACCAGGACCCCGACGAGCTCCATGCGGGGATGGCGGGCCAGCCGGCGGACGTTCTCCGCGCCGACCCCGCCGGTGAAACACTGCACGACCCGGATCATCGGAGCGCCACCACCTGGGCGTTGGTGGCCTTGCCGTGGTCGAACGTCTCGAAGATGTTGCTGCTCGAGCACACCGAGACCAACGGGGGAAGCGCCGTGCCGTCGCAGCTGAAGGTGATCCCGTGCCCGATCGGCAGCGGCACGTTCTTCGCGCTCCTGATCGCCGCGGTGACGGTGGCGGGGCTGACGTCACCCTGGATGCCCTGGGCCGCCCGGATGAACGACATCATGCCCTGGTAGCCGATGCCGGCGTAGCCGCCCGTCGGGGTGTCCGGCGCGTACCTGCCCATGATCGCGTCGTAGCGCCGCACCTCGGGATCATCCTTGCTGATCACGTCGTACGGGGTGGCGACCTGGCTGCCGTCGATGGCGGACCCGACCGCGTCCAGGACGCTGCGCTCCACGCAGGGCTGGGTGATCAGGGTGTCTGCGCTGTTGCCGACGGATTCCAGGGCCCTGATGACGCTGATGCACACCGTCGACTCGCCGATGACGGCGACCGCGTCGGGCTTGCGCCGCAGCGCCGCGCTGACGATCGGGGTGGCGTCCGGGGTGCCGGCCGGAACGGTGGCGATCGTGAAGTCCACCCCGGCGGCCTTGAACGCCGGCGCCCCCAGCTGCTGGGCGGCGCCGATGGCGGACGGGGAGTCGATGACGAACGCGGTGAAGGAGCGGTAGCCCTTGTTCCTGGCGTACTTCGCCCACGCCTGCAGGATCGAGGGGAAGCCGCCTGTCCAGACGAACGAGGCGGGCGACGTCAGCTCGGGAGCCGTCGCGCCGTTGGCGGTGATGTACGGGATGCCGGCCCCGGTCACGATCGGCGCTATCGTCGCGCCCAGGCCCGTCGAGGTCACGACCAGCGCGTCCGCCTTCGCCTCGACCACCTTGTTGGCGCAGGTCCGGGCGGTCGCGACGTCCTCCCTCGTCGGGCAGGTCAGCACGATCTCGATCCGGTGCCCCCCGATGCCGCCGAGGTTGTCGTTCGCGTAGCTGACCGCCGCCCTGGCCGCCGCCGTCGTCTCGGGCTGGCTGATCGCCGCCCCGCCCTCGTTCGTGATGATCGCGACGCGGACCGGCGCCGACGTGGTCGGCTTCGTGCCGGGAAACAGCGACGGGTCCGCGGACGCGGCCGCACCGCCTGCGGCCGCACCGCCCGGGGCGGAACCGTCCGATCCGCAGGCGGCCGTCGTCAGGACGAGCGCACAGAGCACCGTGCCAGCCAGCACGCGCGGGGCCATGCCCGCGCGCCGTAACGGGATGATCGACATCGTCGGTCCTTTACCTGGAAGTCGGGTTCATCCGCTGGGCACCCGGCCTGTGCCGGACGTCACAGCAGTGATCCAGGAAGCTAGAGCCCCACCCCCGGGCAAGTCAACGTTCGTTAGCCATCGTCCTTGAGATTCATCGATCCAGCTGCTTGATTTTCAAGGCCTATGGCTCACCAGTTGACCGCATCGGCGAACGGACGTTAGCCTCCAGCCGAGGTGAGGTCGTATGACCTACCGCACATTCCGAGTGCGGCTCCCCTCGCCGCACCGCCCGCACCAGTCCCGACTCGCATCGGAGCAGGTCATCAGTTGAGCGTCGGCATCGCCAGTGACGTGGACACCTTCGCGACGGCGGAGTTGGAGACCGTCCCCCCGGGAGCGCGCGACGTCGTCGTCGCGGTCGGCGCGAGCGGGATCTGCGCCAGCGACCACAGCGTGCTCGCCGGCCGCCTTCCCTTCCCGCTGCCGTTGGCGCTCGGGCACGAGTTGGCCGGACGGGTGATCGAGGTCGGAGCGGACGTCAGCCGCGTCCGCGTCGGTGACCGCGTCATCGGGGCGTCGATTCCCGCCTGCGGGCAGTGCTGGTGGTGTCGACGGCACCTGAAGTACCTGTGCTCGCAGACGCCGGCGATCTGGGCGGTGCCCCGCTACCGGACCGACGACGGACGTGCTGTCAGCGCGTTCTGCGGGCTCGGCTCCTTCGCCGAGACGACCACCGTGCACGAGCTGTCCGTGGTCGCGGTCGACACCGACCTTCCCGACGAGCAGCTCGCGCTGATCGGGTGCGGCGTCGTCACCGGTGCGGGAGCGGTCTTCAACACCGCGCGGGTCTGCCCTGGTGACGAGATCGCCGTCGTGGGCGCCGGCGGCGTCGGCCTCGCTGTCATCCAGGCCGCCGCCGTCGCCGGGGCGAGTCGCATCGTCGCGATCGAACCCGTCCCCGCCAAGCGCCGGCTGGCCGCGGAACTCGGCGCGACGGACGTGCTGGACCCGACGGTCATCGACGACCTGGTCCAAGCGGTCAGGGATCTCACCGGCGGTCGCGGGGTCGACGCGGCGTTCGAGGCGGCAGGGCGCGTCGACACGACGCTGGCCGCCTACCGGATGACCCGCCCGGCGGGAACCGTCGTCGCCGTCGGAGCGGCGGAGGCGACCGCGGTCCTCGACCTGGGCGCCTGGGAGCACGTCAGCGGCGGCCGGAACTTCACCAGCGCGGTGTACGGCTCCGCCGACATCGACGTGGACTTTCCGCTGCTGGTGCGCCTGGCGGAGGCCGGCCGCCTGAACCTCGATCGGCTCGTCTCCGCGCGCATCGGCCTGTCGGCCGCCGACATCACCGCCGCGTTCGCCGACACCGAATCCGTCCGCACCGTGATCCTCCCGTGACCGTTCACCTGCGCGAGCACCCGAAAGGCTGACATGTCGCTCTCCGGTAAGACCGCGCTCGTCACCGGCGCCGGCCGTGGCATCGGCCGCGCAGTCGCCCGTCGGCTCGCCCGCGACGGCGCGGCCGTCATCGTGAACTACTCGACCAGCGCCGAGCACGCCGCCAGCCTGGTCAAGGAGATCGAGGCGAACGGCGGCGAGGCATGGGCGGAGCAGGCCGACGTCGCCGACCTGACCCAGATCGACAGTCTGTTCGAGCGGATCCGAGCCCGCACCGATCGGGTCGACGTGCTCGTCAACAACGCCGGGCGCGGGGCCGGCGGCATGCCGA
Source organism: Frankia gtarii (assembly GCF_025403375.1). Taxonomy (GTDB): domain Bacteria; phylum Actinomycetota; class Actinomycetes; order Frankiales; family Frankiaceae; genus Frankia; species Frankia gtarii. Next base: position 1,653 of record NZ_JAMPTM010000193.1, on the reverse strand, counting down.
CGCTGACCGCGACGACGCCTGCGATCTACGACTCCACGTTCGGCCTCAACGCCCGCGGCCTGTTCTTCGTGACGCAGCGGGCGGTCGAGCTCATGCCCGACGGCGGGCGCATCATCAGCATCGGCAGCGGCAGCTCGTCGACCCGCCAGCCCGGACTGTCGGCGTACGCGGGCAGCAAGGCGGCGGTCGAGGCCTTCACCCGCGTCTGGGCGACCGAGCTGGCCCCCCGCAAGGTGACGGTGAACGCGGTGGTCCCCGGCATCGTGGACACCGACCTGATCCGCAACGGGATGACCCCGCAGCTCGCCGAGCACTACGGCAGCCTGGTGCCGCTCGGCCGGCTCGGGCAGCCCGACGACATCGCGGACGTGGTGGCCTTCCTCGCCGGCGACGACGCCCGATGGATCACCGGCCAGTGCGTGACGGCCAGCGGCGGCGCCTGAACAGCGGCCCTGATCCCGCGGCCCTGATCCCGCAGCTCACCTTCCCGCGCCCGCAGCCCACCTTCCCGCGCCCGCGGCCATCCGCCGCCCGGCATCGCAGTCAGGAGCGCCGTCGTGCACGTCACCGTCGAATTCCCCGTGTCGGATCCGCACTACAGCCCCGAGCTGTTGACCGCGGCGGGGGTCATCCGGGTGGTTCAGACGGCCGAGCGACTGGGCTACGGGGCGGTCGCGTTCACCGAACACCCGGCGCCGTCGCTGAAGTGGCTCACGTCGGGCGGGCACGAGGCGCTCGACGTCGTCCCGGCGCTGGCGTTCTGCGCCGCGGCGACGACACGGCTTCGCCTCATGACATACCTGCTGGTACTGCCGTACCGCAATCCTCTGCTCACGGCCCGGGCGGCGGCGACCGTGGACATCCTCTCCGAGGGCAGGTTGACCGTCGTCGTCGGAACCGGCTATCTACGCTCGGAGTTCCGGGCCCTGGGCGTGGACTTCGACGAACGCAACCTGCTGTTCGACGAGGCGCTCGAGGTGCTGCGGGGTGTGTGGAGCCGATCCCCCTTCGACTACGAGGGCAGGCACTTCACCGCCGCCTCGATCGCAGCCCTCCCGATGCCCGTCACGCCGGACGGACCGCCGATCTGGGTCGGCGGAAACAGCGCCGTGGCCCGGCGTCGGGCGGCCCGGGTGCAGGGCTGGAGCCCGCTGATGATCCCCGAATCGATCGCCGGCACGACGCGCACGCCCGCCATGACGACGTTCGCCCAGCTCAGGTCGGCGGTGGCGGAAATCAACGATCTTGCCTCGCGGGAACGGGGACGGGACGTCACCGTCGACGTCCAGCTCCAGTCCCTGCAGAGCACGTGGCTCCAGGACCCGAACGGCTCGCCGGACGAGCACCTGGACTTCCTGGGCCAGGCCCGGGACGCGGGCGCGACGTGGTTCGTCGTGCAGCCCCCCGGGCACAGCGTGGCGGCCTGCGTCGAAGCTCTCGAGCGCTACGCCGACGTCATCCACCTCGCGGGCGAGTCGTGAGACCGACGGCGGCTCGGCGACCAGCTTTCCGTCACCGCCGTGCTCGACGGTGAGCTGATGTTCGTCTCGCTGCCCGCCGGGGGGTAATTTCCTTGCCCTTCTGGGGGTTCGACGTCTGATTCGTCCCCCTGGAAGGGCAAAGAAGTCGGATCGTCGGGGGCGTCAGAGGGGG
>NZ_JAMPTM010000192.1 GCF_025403375.1 Frankia gtarii | reverse complement strand
GGGCAGGTCGACGGTCCGGCGGCGGGTGGGTCGGGACAGTCCTGGGTACTGCGCCAGGTCCGCCCGCTCGGCGGGGACCCCGTCGACGTGCTGCTCGCCGACGGGGTCGTGGCGGCCTGGCGGCCTCCGGGCTCGACCAGCCCGGACTCCGAGGGCCTGCCCCCCGGGACGACCGTCCTGGACACCGCCGGCCTGATCATGCTCCCGGGCCTGGTCGACCTGCACACTCATCTGCGCGAGCCCGGCCGGGAGGACGCAGAGACGGTCGAGTCGGGCACCCAAGCCGCGGCGCTCGGCGGCTACACCACCGTGTTCGCGATGGCGAACACCAACCCGGTCGCCGACACCGCGGGCGTCGTCGAGCAGGTCTGGCGGCTCGGGCTCGACGCCGGTCACTGCGACGTGCGGCCGGTCGGCGCCGTCACGGTGGGGCTGGCGGGGGAGCGGCTGGCCGAACTCGGCGCGATGGCGACGTCGGCGGCCGAGGTGCGGGTGTTCTCCGACGACGGGCACTGCGTGTCCGACGCGCTGCTCATGCGGCGGGCGCTGGAGTACGTCAAGGCGTTCGGCGGGGTGATCGCCCAGCACGCGGAGGAGCCCAGGCTGACCGCCGGCGCCCAGATGAACGAGGGGGTCATGGCAGCCCGGCTGGGCCTGCCCGGCTGGCCCGCGGTCGCCGAAGAGGCGATCATCGCCCGGGATGCGCTGCTGGCCGGGCACGTCGGGTCCCGGCTGCACGTCTGCCATGTCTCCACCGCGGGCTCGGTGGAGCTCATCCGCTGGGCGAAGGCGAAGGGCTGGCAGGTCACCGCCGAGGTCACTCCGCACCACCTGCTGCTCACCGAAGATCTGATCAGCTCGTTCGACCCGGTCTACAAGGTCAACCCGCCGCTGCGCACCGCCGCCGACGTCGCCGCGCTGCGTGCCGGCCTCGCCGATGGGACGATCGACTGCGTGGCGACCGATCACGCCCCGCACGCGCTGGAGGACAAGGAGACAGAGTGGGCCGCGGCCCGGCCCGGCATGCTGGGCCTGCAGACCGCTCTGTCGGTGGTGATGGAGACGATGGTCATCCCCGGGCACCTCGACTGGGCCGGTGTCGCCGACCGGATGGCCCTGGCCCCGGCCCGCATCGGTGGCCTGCCGCGACCGGCCGCCGAGGGGTGGAGTTCCATAGCGGTGGGTGCGCCCGCGACCGTGACGCTGCTCGACCCGTCACCGTGGCGGGTCGTCGAGGCGGACACTCTCGCCAGCCGCAGCCGCAACACCCCCTATGCGGGGCGGTCTCTGCCGGGAGCGATCCGCGCCACGTTCCTGCGAGGCCGACCCACCGTGCTCCACGGGAAGGTCGTATGACTGCCTCGCCATCCGCCGCCTCGCCGTTCGCCGCCGGACCGGTCGTCTTCGCCGCCGACCGGGGGCCGGACCGCCTGGGCCTGCATCTGCTGCTCGTGGTGGGACTGCTGTTGTTGTTCGTCGCGGTGGTCGGGACGATGCTGCGGGCTCGGCGCAACAAGGCCGACCGGCAGGAGGAGGACCTTCCCGAGCTGCCCGGCCCGCCGGCCGAGCCCGGCACGGTGCTCGCCGCCCCGCTGCGCGGGATGTACCTCGGGACCGTCGACGCCGGCCACTGGCTGGAACGGATCGCCGCGCACGGCCTGGGCGGCCGCGTCGGTGGCTACGTCAGCGTGTACGAGACCGGCGTGCGGGTGGACCGGGGCGGCGACGCGTTCTGGATCCCCCGGGACGCCGTTCGCGGCGCCCGCCTGGAGCGGGCCCACGCCGGCAAGGTCTCCGCGCCGGGACGCCTGATCGTGATCGCCTGGTCGTACGGCGGCCATGAGCTGGAAACCGGCTTTCGCGGCGAGGACCGGGCGCGCCAGCCCAAAGTGGTCCGGGCCGTGCACGACCTCATTGGCCCGCCGCCGGCCCACCTGGCCCCCGGCGACGTCACCGCACCGCATGCGGTGCCGCGGATGCGGCCCCGGCTGCGCCCGCGGGCCGCGGTTTCGGGGCCGGGCGGCGGCGCGGCGCCCCGGCCGAACTCCGGCCAGCCCACCGAGGAGATGCCGGCGATCCGCACGGGCCCCCGGCTGCGCCGCGGTGAGCGCGGCGCGGCCCGCGGGGACCGGCCCGGCGCCGCCGACCGGTCCGACTACCCGCAGCGCCGCCGCGACCCCCGTCATCCGGACGCCTACCAGCCGGACCCCCGTGGGACCGACCCCCGCGGGTCCGGTTCCCACCCGGCGGACCCGCGCTCCGGCGACCGGGGCCGCCTCGAGCAGTCCGACACCGGCCGGTCACCGGTCGACCCGTTGACCTCACCGCTGGGTGAGGTCCGCAGGCTGAAGGAGGATCGGTGAGCACCCTCACCACGACACCCGGCTCCGCCGCCGGCGACCAGCCGGCCGACCGGGCGAACCCGACCCACGCGGTGCTGATGCTGGAGGACGGGCGCAGCTTCGTCGGCGAGGCGTACGGCGCGCTCGGCGAGACCTTCGGCGAGGCCGTGTTCTGCACCGGGATGACCGGCTACCAGGAGACGCTGAGCGACCCGTCGTTCCACGGTCAGATCGTCATCATGACCGCGCCGCACATCGGCAACACCGGCGTCAACGACGCCGACTACGAGTCCGACCGCATCCAGGTTGCCGGCTTCGTCGTGCGCGACCCGGCGCGGCGTCCGTCGAACTGGCGCTCGCGCGGCAGCCTCGACGACGAGCTGGTCGCCGCCGGGGTGGTCGGTATCAGCGGCCTCGACACCCGGGCGCTGACTCGTCACCTGCGCGAACGCGGGGCGATGCGCTGCGGGATCAGCAGCGTGCTCGCCGCCGGGGCGCGGGTCGACGCCGAGGCGGAGCGCGCGGCGCTGGCCGCCCTGCTAGATCGGGTGCGCAGCTCGCCGGAGATGGTCGGCGCCGACCTGGCCCCGCTGGTCTCCACGCCGCAGCCCTACGTGGTGCCGGCCGTGACCGGCACGGCGCAGTTCAAGGTCGCCGCACTGGACCTCGGCATCAAGCGGGCCACCCCCGCGGCCATGGCGGCGCTCGGATGCGAGGTGCACGTGCTGCCAGCCAGGACCACCGGCGAGGAACTGCTCGCTCTCGAACCCGACGGGGTGTTCCTGTCCAACGGTCCCGGCGACCCGTCGACCGCCGACTACGCCGTCGAGGCCCTGCGCACCGTGCTGCGCGCCGATGTGCCCGTGTTCGGGATCTGCTTCGGTCACCAGCTACTCGCCCGGGCCCTGGGATTCGAGACATACAAGCTGACCTACGGCCATCGCGGGGTGAACCAGCCCGTCGGCGACGTGGCCACCGGCCGCATCGCGGTCACCAGCCAGAACCACGGCTTCGCCGTGAACGCCCCGCTGACCGGCGTGACGGACACGCCGTTCGGCCGGGTCGTGGCCAGCCACATCGGCCTCAACGACGAGGTCGTCGAGGGATTGGAGTGCCTGGACGTGCCGGCCTTCAGCGTGCAGTTCCATCCGGAGGCCGCGCCAGGGCCCCACGACGCGGCCGGCCTGTTCGTGCGGTTCCGTGACCTGATGGCCGCCGCCCGCCAGGCCCGCGTGGCGGCCGCCGGGGGGGAGATCTGATGCCCCGGCGCGAGGATCTGCGCAGCGTCCTGGTGATCGGCTCCGGGCCGATCGTCATCGGCCAGGCCTGCGAGTTCGACTACTCCGGCACCCAGGCGTGCCGGGTGCTGCGAGCGGAGGGCCTGCGGGTCATCCTGGTCAACAGCAACCCGGCCACGATCATGACGGACCCGGAGCTCGCCGACGCGACCTACGTCGAGCCGATCACCCCGGACATCGTCACCAAGATCATCGAACGGGAGCGGCCCGACGCCATCCTCGCGACCATGGGCGGCCAGACGGCGCTGAACACCGCCGTCGCCCTGCACGACGCCGGCGTCCTGGACCGCTTCGGTGTCCGGCTGATCGGCGCGAACATCGACGCAATCCGCGCCGGCGAGGACCGGCAGGCGTTCAAGGACATCGTCGCCACCGTCGGCGGCGAGACAGCCCGCAGCGCCATCTGCCACACCGTCGAGGAGTGCCTGGCCGCCGGCGAGGAGTTCGCCTACCCCGTGGTCGTGCGGCCGAGCTTCACCCTCGGCGGCGCCGGCAGCGGCTTCGCCCACGACGTGAGCGAGCTCACCCGGATGGCCGCCGACGGCCTGTCCGCGAGCCCGTCGACGGAGGTCCTGGTCGAGGAGTCCATCCTCGGCTGGAAGGAGTTCGAGCTGGAGCTCATGCGCGACCGCGCCGACAACGTGGTCGTCGTCTGCTCCATCGAGAACGTCGACCCGATGGGCGTCCACACCGGCGACTCGATCACCGTCGCCCCGGCGATGACCCTGACCGACCGCGAGTACCAGGCGATGCGCGACATGTCGATCGCGGTCATGCGCGCCGTCGGGGTCGACGCCGGCGGCTGCAACATCCAGTTCGCCGTCGACCCGGCGACGGGCCGGCAGGTCGTCATCGAGATGAACCCGCGGGTGTCGCGCTCGTCGGCGTTGGCGTCCAAGGCCACCGGCTTCCCCATCGCCAAGATCTCGGCGAAGCTCGCCCTCGGCTACACCCTCGACGAGATCCCCAACGACATCACCCGGACCACGCCGGCCGCCTTCGAGCCGACGCTGGACTACGTCGTGGTGAAGGTGCCGCGGTTCGCGTTCGAGAAGTTCCCCGGCGCCGACCCGACGCTGACGACGACGATGAAGTCGGTCGGCGAGGCGATGGGGGTGGGCCGCAGCTTCGCCGAGGCGCTGCAGAAGGCGCTGCGTTCGATGGAGTCGGCGGGCTCGATGTTCTCCTTCGTCCCGCCGACCGAGGACGCGGCCACCCTGCTGGAGTCGACCCGGGTCCCGCACGACGGGCGCCTGCGGGCCGTCCAGCAGGCGCTGCTCGCCGGCGCGGACCCGGCGGACGTCAACCGGGTGACCGGCATCGACCCCTGGTTCGTCGATCAGATCGTCTTCCTCAACGAGATCGCCGCCGACATCACCCGCACGTCGGTGGGCATCCGCCGGGCCAAGCGGGCCGGCTTCGCCGACACCCAGCTCGCCGAGCTGCTCGGCACGTCCGAGGACGTGGTCCGCGCGTTCCGCCACCGGGCCGGCATCCGGCCGGTGTTCAAGACCGTGGACACCTGCGCGGCCGAGTTCGCCTCCGAGACCCCGTACCACTACTCGGCCTACGACAGCGAGACCGAGGTCGCCCCGAGCGCTCGGCCGCGGGTGATCGTGCTCGGCAGCGGGCCCAACCGCATCGGCCAGGGGATCGAGTTCGACTACGCCTGCTGCCACGCGGTGATGGCGCTGTCCGACGTCGGATTCGAGACCGTCATGGTCAACTGCAACCCGGAGACGGTGTCCACCGACTACGACACCGCCGACCGGCTCTACGTCGAGCCGCTGACGGTCGAGGACGTCCTCGAGGTCGTCCACGCCGAGCAGCAGGCCGGCCCGCTGGCCGGGGTGATCGTCCAGCTCGGCGGCCAGACCCCGCTGGGCATCGCCGCGGCGCTGGCCGAGGCGGGCGTGCCGATCGTCGGGACCGCGCCGAAGGCGATTCACCTGGCCGAGGACCGCGGCCTGTTCGGCCAGGTGCTGGCCGCCGCCGGGCTGCCCTCCCCGCCGCACGGGGTGGCGACCTCCTTCGCCGAGGCCCGCACCGTCGCCGAGCGGATCGGCTACCCGGTGCTGGTGCGCCCCTCCTACGTACTCGGCGGGCGCGGGATGGAGATCGTCTACGACGACACCATGCTGCGCGACTACATCGAGCGGGCCACGGCGATCTCCCCCGAGCACCCCGTGCTCGTCGACCGGTTCCTCGACGACGCCGTCGAGATCGACGTCGACGCCCTGTTCGACGGCGAGACGCTCTACCTCGCCGGCGTGATGGAGCACATCGAGGAGGCCGGCGTGCACTCCGGCGACTCGGCCTGTGCCCTGCCGCCGATCACGCTCGGCCGCGCCGACCTGGAACGCATCCGCACGTCCACCGAGGCGATCGCCCGCGGCGTCGGCGTGCGGGGGCTGCTCAACGTCCAGTACGCCCTGCAGTCCGACGTCCTCTACGTCCTGGAGGCCAACCCGCGGGCCTCGCGTACCGTCCCGTTCGTCTCCAAGGCGACGGCGGTGCCGCTGGCCAAGGCGGCCGCCCGGGTGATGCTCGGCGCCTCCGTCGACGAGCTGCGCGCCGAGGGCCTGCTGCCGCGCACCGGCGACGGCGCCACCCTGCCACTGGACTCGCACATCGCGGTCAAGGAGGCGGTGCTGCCCTTCGGCCGCTTCCGCGACGCCGGCGGGCGCGGCGTGGACACCGTCCTCGGCCCGGAGATGAAGTCCACCGGCGAGGTGATGGGCATCGACGACGGCTTCGGCACCGCCTACGCCAAGTCGCAGGCCGCCGCCTACAGCGGGCTGCCCACCTACGGGCGGGTGTTCGTCTCCGTCGCCAACCGGGACAAGCGGGCGATGATCTTCCCGATCAAGCGGCTCGCGGACCTCGGCTTCGTCGTCTACGCCACCGAGGGGACCGCACAGGTGCTGCGGCGCAACGGGGTCAAGGCGGTCGTGCTCGGCAAGCACCGGGCGCCGACCGAGGGCCTGATCGACTGCGTCGAGATGATCACCTCGGGTCAGATCGATCTGGTCATCAACACCCCGTGGGGCGTCGGACCGCGCCTGGACGGCTACGAGATCCGCACCGCCTGCGTCAGCGCCGGGGTCCCGTGCATCACCACCATTCAGGGGGCCGCCGCCTGCGTGCAGGGCATCGAGGCCCTGGTCCGCGGTGAGCTGGGCGTCCGACCGCTGCAGGAGTACCACGCCGCCCTGCGTGCGGCGTGGGGCAGCGCGGACGGTCCCGACCGCCCTGACCGCCCTGACCGCCCGGCCGGTCCCGACCGTCCGGCCGGCGCGGCCCCGGATGCGCCCGTCTCCGAGCGACCGGCCACGTCCTTCGACGAGCAGCCGGCGGAACCCTTCGACGAGTTGCCGACCGGGCGTTTCGACGAGCAGCCGGCCGTGTCCTTCCACGAGCTGCCGACCGGGCGCTTCGAGGAGCATCCGACCGGGTCCGCCGACGAGCGGTCCACGTCGTCCGATGGACCACCCGCGACGTGGGCCGCAGGCGCGAGCGTGCCCGCCGACGCGGCCACGGCGACCGGGCCGGTGACGGGCGACGCCGAGGGGAACGGTTCGACCGGGCCCGGTGCGGCGACCGACCTCGACTCCGCGCGGACCGCCCGGTGAGCGTCCCGTCCCGCTTCACCCCACGTGCCGGACAGGCGCCGCTGGCGGTCGCGCTCGACGCCCCGGACGGCGCGACCGCGCTGCGGTGGGCCGAGGCGGTCGCACCGCACGCCGCCGTACTCAAGATCGGGCTGGAGCTGTTCTACCGGGAGGGGCCGGCGGTCGTGGCGGCCCTGCGCGCGGCCGGTCTGCTCGCCGAGCCCGCCGAGGGTGCCGCGGGCGGGGTTGGCGGGCCGCCCGAGCTGTTCCTTGATCTCAAGCTGCACGATATTCCGGCGACGGTCGCCGGTGGAATGCGGTCGGTTGCCACGTTGCAGCCTCGATTCGTCACCGTGCATGCGGCTGGGGGGCCGGCGATGATACGTGCGGCGGTGGCTGCAGCCCCTACGGTTGAGGTGGCCGTTGTGACCGTCCTCACCTCGCTCGATGCCGCCTCGTTGGCCGCCGTCGGGCTTGCCGGGCCGCCGGAGGACGCCGTCCGCCGCCTCGCCGTGCTCGCCGTCGAGGCCGGGGCGCGCACCCTTGTGTGCAGCCCACAGGAGGTCCGAATGGTCCGTTCGGAGCTCGGTGACAACGTGACTCTCATCACGCCCGGGGTGCGTCCAGAGGGGTCCGAGGTGGCCGATCAGGCCCGGATCGCGACCCCGCGGGAGGCGTTGGAAGCGGGTGCTGACCTGGTCGTGGTGGGTCGTCCCATCACCCGAGCCACCGATCTGGGCATGGCAGCAAAAACGGTTGCAGACAGTATTTCTGCAGGTCAGAGGCCTGCGGTCCGCTGACGGCCGTGGTCAGGGCAGGGTGTGTTCGTCCTGGTGCGGTACGAAGCGGTACGGTGGGGCCGTCGTAGACCGAAAGGGTGCGGCACGAGCGGGCCACCCCTTTCGTCCCGTCAAAGCCTTCTCTTGTGCGAACAATATGTCCGCATCAGAGTGTTGTGGCCAAGGCTGGACCGAGGAGCCACTTCCTCGCTAGTTTGCGCGGCGCGATCACCGAATTGAGGAGGCGTACCCGTGCCCCTGCCGCCCCTAACGCCCGAGCAGAGGGCCGCCGCCCTCGAGAAAGCCGCGCTGGCTCGTAAGCAGCGCGCGGAACTCAAGGAGCGGTTGAAGAAGGCCGAGACCACTCTGGCCGCCGTCTTGCAACAAGCCGAGGCCGATGAGGTCGTCGGCAAGATGAAGGTTTCGGCTGTTCTGGAGTCGCTTCCCGGAGTTGGGCGCGTGCGCGCCCAGAAGATCCGAGAACGGCTCGGGATCAGTCCGACCCGCCGACTGAGAGGGCTCGGCGCGAAGCAGCGCGCCGCGCTCCTTGAGGAGTTCGGAACGGCCTGATCCGGCGGAGTGGGAAATCCACTCCGGCAACCGGAGTAGGGCCTTGGCGGGACGCGGCATCACCGGGTGAGTGGTCTCACTCACGTACTTCCGGTGAAGCCGCGGGACCTTCCGAGCGGATCGGGGGCCGGTATTCTTTACCGGCCCCCGATCCGTAAGTCCATGGGAAACAAGTCCCATCCTGGGGTCGTCCGCAGGCGGATGACCGCTGTGCGGCAGCCGTCCCGGAGGCCCTAGGGTTGTGACCGTGGGACTCACTGTGCTGTCCGGGCCATCCGGAGTCGGGAAGGGGACGGTCGTTGCGGCCGTCCGCGAGCGTCATCCCCAGGTCTGGGTCTCGGTCAGTGTCACTACCCGGTCTCCCCGGCCCGGGGAGACCGACGGTGTCGAGTACCACTTCGTCGACGCCGAGGAGTTCGCCCGGATGGTCAAGTCCGGCGAGTTCGTCGAGCATGCGATGTTCGCCGGGCACGCCTACGGCACCCCGCGGGGTCCACTGCAGGAACGGCTCGCCGAGGGCGTCCCGTGCCTGCTGGAGATCGAACTGCTCGGGGCCCGCCAGGTGCGTTCGGCGATGCCGGACGCCCGGTTCGTCTTTCTCGCTCCGCCCACGTTCGAGGAGCTGGTGCGGCGGCTGACCGGCAGGGGGACCGAGTCGCCCGAGGTCATCGCCCGCCGGCTGGACCGGGCTCGCATCGAGCTCGCGGCCGAGACGGAGTTCGACCACGTGGTCGTCAACGACGATGTTCGGGCCGCGGCCGCGCGGTTGGTAGCATTGATGATCGGCTCTTAGGTGCGGGTCCGCTCGGACCACGCCGCAAAGCCGCACCTCATGCGCTTGAACCCGGGCACAGGAGTCTCGACGCCTGTGCCCGGGTGCACGGTCCGGACGGCGGCTGCCGCCCCGGACATTCACCCCGGAAGGACATCGTGGCCGGAACCGTAGCCCACCCCGAAGGCATCACCAACCCGCCGATCGACGAGCTGCTTGAGGCCACCGACTCGAAGTACAGCCTGGTCATCTACGCGGCCAAGCGGGCCCGCCAGATCAACGCCTACTACTCGCAGCTCGGCGAGGGCCTGCTGGAGTACGTCGGGCCGCTGGTCGAGACGACCAACGCCCAGGAGAAGCCGCTGTCGATCGCGCTGCGCGAGATCAACGCCGGTCTGCTCACCCACGAAACGGTCTCCGACAGCCTCCCGCCGGTCGCCTGACCCGGCCGTGACCGACGAGCCCACCGGCGCCGCGGGCGCCCCCGTCCGCAGACCCCGGGTCGTGCTCGGCGTGGCCGGGGGCATCGCCGCCTACAAGGCGGTCGAGGTGCTGCGTCGGTTCACCGAGTCCGGGCATGAGGTGCGGGTCGTGCCCACGCCGTCCGCGCTGCGTTTCGTCGGAGAGACGACCTGGGCGGCGTTGTCCGGTAATCCGGTCACGACCGATGTGTGGAGCGACGCCGACGAGGTGGCCCACGTCCGCATCGGGCGGGAGGCCGACCTCGTCCTCGTCGTCCCGGCGACCGCGGACCTGATGGCCCGCGCGGCCGCCGGGCGGGCCGACGATCTTCTCACCGGGACCCTGCTCACGGCGACCTGCCCGGTGGTCTTCGCGCCGGCGATGCACACCGAGATGTGGCAGCATCCGGCCACCCGGGCGAACGTCGCCACCCTGCGGGCCCGGGGTGCGGTGGTGCTCGACCCGGCTGTCGGCCGGCTGACCGGCGCCGATTCCGGGGCCGGTCGGCTGCCCGAACCGGCGGAGATCGCCGCGCTCGGCATGGCGGTGCTCGCCCGCGGGGCCGACGGCGTCCGCCCGGACCTCGCCGGTCGGCACGTGCTGGTCACCGCCGGGGGCACCCGGGAGTACCTCGACCCGGTCCGTTTTCTCGGCAACGCCTCCAGCGGGCGCCAGGGCTACGCGGTGGCCCGGGCGGCACTGGCCCGCGGCGCCTCGGTGACGGTGGTCGCGGCCAACGTCGCCCTGCCCGAGGTCGCCGGGGCGCGCACGATCGCGGTCACCTCCGCCGCCGAGCTGCGGGAACGGGTGCACGAGGTGGCACCGTCGGCGGATGTCGTCGTGATGGCTGCCGCAGTCGCCGATTTCCGGCCGCAGGCAACCCAGGCGTACAAGATTAAGAAAGAATCCGCGGCACCCGACTCCATTGCTCTGGTGCGAAACCCTGACGTGTTGTCCGAGTTGGTGGCGAACCGCCGCCCCGGGCAGGTCCTGGTCGGTTTCGCCGCCGAGACGGGCGGTCCCGACGGCGGGATTCTCGACCACGCGCGGGCGAAACTCGCCCGCAAGCCCGTCGATCTTCTCGTCGTCAACCAGGTCGGCGCCGGGCTCGGGTTCGAGGTGGCGGACAACGCCGCCGTGGTCCTGGCCGCCGACGGCCGAGAGACGACCATCGAACGCGCGAGCAAGGATCTGGTCGCGCACCGGATCCTCGATCTCGTGGTGGAGTTCCCGACCGGTCACGGGGATGGAACGTCCAGCGAGGCAGTGCGGGTACCCGTGCGGACGCCTCGGTAAGCTTCGTCGGAATCAACCGGATCTCCCAGGGGGTTAGACCAGTGGCGACGCGCCTGTTCACGTCCGAGTCCGTCACCGAGGGGCATCCGGACAAGATCGCTGACCAGATCAGTGACTCGATCCTCGATGCAATGATCAAGGATGACCCGAAGAGCCGGGTCGCGGTGGAAACGCTCATCACGACGGGCCAGGTGCACGTCGCAGGTGAGGTCACCACCAAGACCTACGTCGACATCGCCGCGGTCGTCCGTGAGCGCATCCTGGAGATCGGCTACGACTCGTCGAAGAAGGGGTTCGACGGCGCCTCCTGCGGCGTCAGCGTCTCCATCGGCGCGCAGTCCGCGGACATCGCCCAGGGCGTCGACACCGCCCACGAGTCCCGCGTCGAGGGCTCCAACGAGGACGAGCTCGACCGCCAGGGCGCCGGGGACCAGGGCCTGATGTTCGGCTTCGCCTGCGACCAGACCCCCGAGCTCATGCCGCTGCCGATCGCGCTGGCGCACCGCCTCGCGCGGCGACTGTCCGCGGTTCGCAAGGACGGCCAGGTCGGCTACCTGCGCCCGGACGGCAAGACCCAGGTGACCATCGAGTACGCCGACGGCAAGCCCATCCGCCTCGACACGGTCGTCGTCTCCACCCAGCACGCCGCCGACATCGACCTCGACACGCTGCTCGCGCCCGACATCGCCGAGTACGTCGTCGAGCCGGAACTGGCGCTGCTCGACATCTCCACCGAGGGCCGCCGCCTGCTGGTCAACCCCACCGGCCGCTTCGAGATCGGCGGCCCGATGGGCGACGCCGGCCTGACCGGCCGCAAGATCATCGTTGACACCTACGGCGGTTACGCCCGGCACGGCGGCGGCGCCTTCTCCGGCAAGGACCCGTCCAAGGTCGACCGCTCGGCCGCCTACGCCATGCGCTGGGTCGCCAAGAACGTGGTCGCCGCCGGCCTCGCCAGCGCCTGCGAGGTGCAGGTCGCCTACGCCATCGGCAAGGCGCACCCGGTCGGCCTGTTCGTCGAGACCTTCGGCACCGGCACGGTTCCCGAGGAGCAGATCCAGGACGCCGTGACCCAGGTCTTCGACCTGCGCCCGGCGGCCATCATCCGAGACCTGGACCTGCTGCGCCCGCTCTACGCCCAGACCGCCGCCTACGGGCACTTCGGCCGCCCCGAGCTCGACTTCACCTGGGAGTCCACCTCGCGCGCCGAGGCGCTCCAGCGCGCAGTCAAGGGCTGAGGGCCTCGGCCGGCGCGGCCGCGGCCCACTCGTCTCCGTGACCAGGCGGGGCCGCGGGCCGGCCGATCCTGTCGGCGGGACCTGGTACTAATGCCCACATGACCGAGCGGCCCGACACGATCCCCGGCCTTGGCCCGGGGCCGGCCGGGTCGCCGCGGCCAGGCCGGGGCTCGGCAGCGCGCTCGGGCTCGGGTGCGCGAGGTGGCTCGGGGCGGGCCCGCGGTCCTGGCGCGCCGGCCCCGCCGGCCGCGGAGCTGCCCGTGGCCAGGGTTGCGGTCGACACTCCGCTGACCCACCTCGACCGTCCCTTCGACTACCTCGTCCCGGCCGATCTCGCCGCGGCGGCCGTGCCCGGCTCCCGGGTCCGGGTCCGCTTCGCCGGCCGGCAGGTCGACGGATTCGTCCTGGAGCGGCGGGCGGCCTCGGAGCACCCCGGCCGGCTTGCCCCGCTCGCACGGTCGGTCTCGCCGGAGCCGGTGCTGTCCGAGTCGATCGCCCGGCTCGCCCGCACCGTGGCGGACCGCTACGCCGGAACACTGGCCGACGTCCTTCGCCTCGCCGTCCCACCCCGGCACGGCCGTACCGAGACCACCCCCGCGCCGCCGCGAACCACCC
>NZ_JAMPTM010000191.1 GCF_025403375.1 Frankia gtarii | reverse complement strand
GTCCTGGTCATCCGGCGGTCACCACTCCACTGATCTGGCCGATGGGCTCGGAGATGGCGTCGACCTCGACGGCCAGGGCCCGGACTTGCTCGGGCGTGAGGGCGTCATAGGAGACGTAGGGGCTGCCGGGGGTGTAGCCCCTGTCGCCGGGCTTGGCCAGATGGGTGTTGAGCAGGTTGACCAGCGTGGGGAACCGCTGGTCAAGGGTGGTCACCAGCTGCGGCTTCTTCTCCAGCAGCGCCGGGCGCAGCGCGGAGTAGACGTACCGGGCGCCGTCGACGTTGCCGGCGAAGTCGACCAGGTCGATGCGGGAGTACCGCTCCTCCTCGCCGGTGACCTTGGACTTGGCGACCTCGTCCAGGAGCGACTTCGCACCGTTGGCCATGATCAGAGGGGTGAAGCCGACGGTCTTGACCAGGGTGCCGAGCTTGCCCACGTTCGTGGTCAGTGCGGTGGCCAGCGGCCGGGTTCCGTCGACGGTGTTCTTCTCGAACAGCAGCTGCTCGAGTGCGTGGAAGCCGACGAACGGGCTGTCGGCGGTGACGTCGTCGATGCGCATGTCGATGAGCGGGTCCAGGTCGCCGAAGGATTCCGCGATCGGCTCGATCCGCTCGTAGTGCAGCCGCGCGCTCGGGTAGGCCTGCCTGGCCTTGGCCGCGTCGCCCGAGTTGATCGCCGCGACGAACGCCGCGGTGGTGTCGACGAGCGCCCTCGTCTCGGTCTGGACATACGTGCGGTAGGAGGTGACCGCGGTCCGCAGGTTCTCGTCGAGTGTCTGCGCCGGCACGGCCTGGCCGGTGACCGTCAACGCCGTGCGGATGCCGTTGCCGACCATGCCGGGTTTGCACGTCACCTGGTAGTCCCCGGCCGGCAGGTCGACGATCAGGTTCCGCTTCGTCGATGGGCCGACGTTCTCCACCTCGCCCATGATCCGGTCGCCGGCGGCATAGACGTACACCTCGGTGACCTGCGACGTGGTGCTCGTGATCTCGAAGGTGTGCCGGCCGGCCGGCAGCGTCGAACGAGCGACTCGGCAGCTCCTGTCACTCGCGTTCACGGTGACCGGGCCGCCGCCGGGCCCGGACGGGCCGGGGGCGGCGTTGTTGTCGGACGAGCAGTCGGCGAGCAGAGCCGCGGCCACGACGACGGGGGATGCCAGGCGCAGGACGCGGATGGCGGGCGATGTCACCGGTTGTCTCCCATGATCCAGGTGAGGTGTTGGCGCGCATGGAGCGCTGTGTCGGGTCGAGCGCAGTGACGGGCCGGCAGCACCTGGGTCAGGCCGGTCAGATGCGGGCCATGGGGTTACCGGGCGGCCGGCTGCTGGGCCTGGTCGGCCGGCTGCTGGGTCTGGCCGGCCGCCAGGGTTGTCGGCGGCGCGGCTGCCTGGCTCGGCCGGCCGGACTGGATCCGCCCGCCGAGAATGAAGATCGTCATCACCGGCAGGACGTAGGCGGCCCAGGCGATCGCCTGGGCGACGGTCGTCTGCGGTGAGAAGTTGAAGATGCCCTTGAGCAGAGTGCCGTACCAGGAGCCGAGCGAAATCTGGTCGCTGACGTCGAAGGCGAGGGTGTTCAGGCCCCCGATGACCCCGCCTTCCTGGAGGTCGTGAACCGCGTAGGCCAGCACGCCGGCGGCGATCACGATCAGGCCGGCGCCGGTCCAGGTGAAGAACCTGGCGAGGTTCAGCCGCACCGAACGCCGGTACAACAGCCAGGCCAGCATCACCGCGGTCGCGATGCCCAGCGCGAACCCGACCACGGGCGTGGTCGTGCTGCCCGCGGCCTGCACGGCCGACCAGAAGAACAGCGCCGTCTCCAGACCCTCCCGCGCCACCGCGAGGAACGCCGTGAGTGCGACCGCGAAGGTACCCAGCTGCAACGCGGAGGAGAGCCGTCCGTCGAGCTCCGCCCGCATGCCGCGGGCGGTGCGGCGCATCCAGAACACCATCCAGGTGACGAACACCACCGCCAGCGCGGACATCGTCCCGCCGAAGATCTCCTGGCTCCGGTAGCTCGACAGCAGTGTCGTCGACGTGTACGTCAGCAGCGCTCCGAACCCGACGCTGACCGCGACGGCCACGGCCACCCCGCCCGACACGACCACCAGCCGGTCACGTCGCCCGACCTTGACCAGGTAGGCGACCAGGATGCTCACGACCAGCGCGGCCTCCAGACCTTCGCGCAGGCCGATCAGATAGTTGGCAAGCACGGGCGCTCCACCCTCCGCCTCGAGCAACTATCGGACAATAGTTGTTAGAGGTTAGGCATACCTAAATGTCAGGGGAAACGCAAGCTCACCGCCGGTGCGACAGCAGGTAGACGGGGTCGGGGCCGCGCCCGGCGAGCGGATCCCGGGCTTCGGGAGGTGTCACAATCGCGAGGGCATGCGGCGCCAGCCCGGGGCGTGGTGGGAACGAGCGGTGGGGAGGCGCCATGATGGCTGGCCGGCCTCATCCCCGGCCCAGCGGGAGCCTGGAGAACGAGATCGTCGCCTGCCTCGCCGCGGCCGGTGAGCCGTTGACGCCGGCGCAGGTCCAGGCCGAGCTCGGCGGTGACCTTGCCTACACCACCGTCCTGACCACCCTGACGCGTCTCTACTCCAAGCAGGCGCTGCACCGCGCTCCCCGTGGCCGCACCTACGCCTACCAGCTGGTCGGAAGCAAGACCGAGGCTCAGGCCGGCCTCACCGCCCGACAGATGCAGAAGCTTCTCGAGGCCGGCGTCGATCGAGCCAGCGTGCTGTCCCGCTTCGTCGACAACCTGGACGAGGACTCCGCGCGCATCCTGCGGGATCTGCTCGCCCACCACCCCGACGGAGACCAGCCGCCGTCGAGCGGCCGGATCCCGGACCGGGGTTCGAAATGATCGCGTTCGGCCTGCTGCTCGTCGTCGCCGCAATTCCTCTGGTGGCCGGCCCGACCGGCGCCAGGGTCGCGGCCCGTGCGGCCCGGAGCCTCCCGCCGGCGACGGCGACCGTGGTTCTGACCGGATTCGCGCTGAGCGTGTCGCTGGTCACCGGGGCGGTGCTGTGCCTGGCCTGCCTCCTCGGCGTGGTGGAGCAGTTTCCCGCCACCCACCCGGCTGACTGGTCGACGGCAACGCTGCGCGAGCAGCTCCCCGTTCCGATCGGGGTCGGTCTGGCTGCGGGTGGACTGGCCATCGCCCTGCTTGGCCGAGCAGGACTGCACCTGGTCCGAGTGGTGGCACGCGCCCGGCGGACGGCGGCCGTCGTCGCGACGTTGCCGGCGGTGGGCGACCTGGCGGTGATCGACGACACCGCCCTGCACGCCTATTCCGTTCCGGGCCGCCACAGCCGCATCGTCGTCTCGACCGGGTTGCTGCGCTCGCTGACCGGACCGCAACGCGGGGCCTTGCTCGCGCATGAGGAAGCCCACCTGCGCCATCACCATCACCGCTACGCACAGCTTGCTCGACTCGCCGCGGCGGCGAACCCGCTGCTGTCGCCGGTCGCCCGCGCGGTCGACGGGGCGATCGAGCGCTGGGCCGACACGGTCGCGGCTCGGGAGGTCGGCGACGCGGCCACGGTGGCGCGCGCCCTGAGCACGGCGGCGCTCGCCCTTCCACGGATGCCCCCCGAAAGCCTCGGCGCCGCGCACCATGACGTCATCGACCGAGTGCGCGATCTCCTGGAGCCACCGCGCCGCCAGGCCCGCACGGGTGTCCTGTTCGTGCTCGCGGCGACGCTGTGCTGGGCCAGTGCCACCGCCCTCGTGCTCTACGTCTTCCGCGTCGTCGAACTGTCCGAATCCGTTGTTACCTGAGCCTGGATGAAAACTCCCCCCGGTCACCCGGAGCCACATCCGGTCCTGCGGGTTTAGGGCCAGACAGGCCCGGGAGAAGCATCTGTCATGAGCCCCCACACGACCTACCCCAGTGACCTCGAAGATACCTACCCCGCGCCTTCCCGCCGCACAACACCGTCTACTTCTACTATGCCGGCTGGCGCGACGACGGTATCTTCACGCAGCTCGGCTACACCCTGACCGGCCAGGGCACCGACGCCGGCAAGAAGATCGTCGGTCGGAAGCAGGGCGTGGTCACCAACACCCACCGACGACAGTCGGGACCTGGGTCGACAAAGGCTTCGAGAACACCATGGTCGAGCACGGAGCCGCCTGGCGTGTGGCATTCGGCTCATCGGGCGGTTGACGGACATGTCCGCCAACCGAAAGACGCACCTTTCGAGGTGATGGGCGTGGGCGAGGCCGTCGGCAGAAATTCACCGGAGTATGTTTGGGAACCGTCTTACGGGGGATTTTCCATGCACACGCACAGGCATGGGGGAGGCGCGATAATGGGGTTCAACAGCAGTGCGATCGTCTACGTCAGCAATGAGACCGGAGGGCATGCGTACATATCCTTCTCACATGAGTACAGTGACGACGGTCCCCAGGTCTGGACGGGGCCCATCCTGCAACCCGGAGGCAACGCGGGGCCCCTGCAGATTGGCTTCAACACCGGATTCCTCTACACCGGCCTGGACTACTGGTTCTGCGTGGCGCACGTACTCGACGGGCCGAACCCCGGGATCTACGCCACCGAGGGCTCACTCGACCAGCCGATCGACGAGTGCGAGTGCGAGGCCGTGGACAACGGCACGACAATCTACTGCCCCGTCACCACGGAGAACTTCACCATCGCGCTGAACTCCGGGCCCTGCGGCTATCAGATGTACCAGCAACCGCCCGAGGCGCTCCGCGGAAAACTCCGTTCCGAGGTGAAGAAGTCGGCGGCGCGATAGCGATAACGATAGCGACGGCGACGGCGACGGCGTGGATCCAGGCTCCGGAGATCGACTCCGCGGGTGGATCGAGGCGCACTCGGCGGATTTCAGGCCCGACCTGCGATCGGGTCTGAAATCCTTCGGGCAGGTGCGGGCGTTCGGAGAGCTGTCGATGGTGCTGTGGGCTCTGACCGGTCCTCGGCACCGAGCAGCCGGCAGCCGGTACGTCGCCTGGGCCCAGGACGTCGCGGCCCAGCTCTGGCCAGACCTTGAGGTGGTCGGAGAACATCTTCCCTGGGACGATCTCCCACACCATCATCTGCGCGAACTGCTCGTCATGTTCCCGGTACTGGAGAGGGTGACCCATCGGCGATCACGGTTTCACGACAAGGTCGTCGAGGTCCTCGA
Source organism: Frankia gtarii (assembly GCF_025403375.1). GTDB lineage: Bacteria > Actinomycetota > Actinomycetes > Frankiales > Frankiaceae > Frankia > Frankia gtarii. The sequence continues at coordinate 7,859 of NZ_JAMPTM010000191.1, read as the reverse complement.
CGGCGGCTTCGGGACGGTACCCACGGAAGACCTCAAGATCGCTTTTGCGCGGGATATGGCCGGGCTCGACGACTGCCGCCCGGCAGTCACCCGAGAACTGACGGCAGAGTTGTCGGCGTGGCGCGGAGTCGGCGCCGCGGCGAAGTCGTCATGGCTTTACACCATCACACACATGATTTTTTATGCGACGAGGTTCGGCGCTCGCGAGGTCTCCTGGCCGGCTGCCTTCCCCGCTCCGTTGGGCTGTGTTCTCGGTTCGTGTGTCGCGGCGCGTCTGGCCACTCGTGACTATGACATCGTCGCTGAGCTCCTGGCCAGCATGGCGTGGTCCGGTTCCGGTATCTCCGCCGCTTTCCTGACCGGAGCCGCTGCTCTGGCCGCGATTGCGCAGGAGCAGGGCAGCGTACCCGTGCGGCCGCCGTCCGCCGGCGGTGCCGAGCCAGGGTCCCGGTCCCGGTCCCGGTCCGGGCCCGGGTTCAAGGACAGGTACCACGCGACCATCGTCACGCTCGCCGTCCTCGCGGAGGGTGAACTGGCGACAGGAACCAGGGCCCAGGGCAGCTGATTTCAAGCCACCAGACCAGGGCATGCACCGGCCGTTCGCCCGCCGACGGATCGACGCGCCCTGGCCGCCGAGGGCGACGTGCCAATGGGCTCTGATCAGCCTCGGGCGAGGTGGCGGCTGATCACCATGCGCTGGATCTGGTTGGTTCCTTCGAAGATTTGCATAAGCTTCGTCCGCGATGATCGACATGTGTCGTGAGCTGCGGTGATGTCGGGCTGCTGGTGATGGCGGAGGCGCGTAGCCACGCCCTGTCCGTAGCGGTGTGAAGGGAAGCGCGGCGGGCGATCCATCGGAGCCCGCGTGCCCGATTCGTCGTGCACCTCGCCGGGGTCAGAGCCGGGTGAGGTCGATGCGGACGGGGAAGGGAGCGGCCGCGTCGATGACGCCGGTGAAGACGTCGGTGGGCCGGTAGATTCCGCCTGCCGGGTCCAGGACGTGGGTGTGGGTGACGGGGACGCCGGCGGCGGGCTGCTCAACCCGCCAGTAGTAGGCGATCCCGGCTTTGGCGTACTGCTCGGCCTTGACGATCCGGTCGGTCGTCTCCGATCCCGGTGAGACGACCTCGGCGACGAGCAGGACATGCTCGGGCCGGGAGGGCGTGACGTCGAGGGTGTCGGCGCGGTAGACGACGACGTCGGGACGCCGGCTCGTCAGCGGCACGTCCTGGAGGCGGACGTCGAAGTCGAAGTCGGCGTTCCACTCCGGCCCGGCGGCCGCCTCCAGCGCGACCGTGAGGATCTTGACCAGGCGGTTGTGCCGCTTGGACGCGCTGGGACTCACGACGACCATCCCGTCCACGATCTCGATGCCCGCGCACTGCTCGTCGGACCAGGAGTCGTACTGCGCCGCCGTGACCTGCTCATGCATCCACGCAGGGGCAATCATCTCCGCCATCTCCGTGGTGATCACGCACCTCTCGTTACGGACCTCCAGGGCCGAGCCCCGCCGTACCAGCGTAGCGCCGCGACACTCACGCGCCGGCGGACATCTTGTCAAAGCCACGCAACCGGCGGTCGGCCGTCGCCGGCCCTGAAGCGCACGGCTGTGCCCGACAGGACAGGGCTGTCGACAACACACGGACGGACGCCGCAAGGGAGAAATAGTCAAGACTTGTGGGTGGTGATCTTTAGGCGGCTTGGGTGACGGGTGCGGTGGTGGGTCGTTCGACGAGCTGGCCGGCTTCGAACACGGCGCCGGCGCGGTCGAGGGCGACGAGGTGGGGTGCGTTGACCACCCGCCAGCGGGCCTGGGCGGCCTCGATGAGCGTGAACGCCATGGCCAGCCCGGCGGCCCGGGAACCGGGGCCCTTGGCGACCCGGGTGCGGTGGCGCACGGTCCCGAACGTGGACTCGATCGGGTTCGTGGTCCGCAGATGCACCCAGTGCTCGGCGGGGTAGTCGTAGAACGCCAGCGGCACGTCCAGATCACCGGTGATCTTCGCGGTGGCTGGGGGGAACTTCGCTCCGTAGGTGGCGGCGAACGTCTTCGCCGCGGCGGTGGCGTGGGTCTTGTCCTCGGCGTTGTAGATCTCCGCGAGGTGCTTCTTCGCACCGGGGTGCGCCGACTTCGGCAACGAGGCCAGGACGTTCACGGTCTTGTGGACCCAGCAGCGCTGTTCCGCGGTGGCGGGGAAGACCTCGGGCAGCGCGGCCCAGAACCCCAGCGCGCCGTCGCCGACCGCGAGCACGGGTGCGCCCATGCCGCGGCGCGCGCAGTCGCGCAGCAGGTCCGCCCACGACCCGGTCGATTCCCGGTAGCCGTCCGCGAGGGCGACGAGTTCCTGACGGCCGTCGGCGCGGACCCCGATCAGGACGAGCAGGCAGAGCTTCTCCTCGTCCAGGCGGATGGTGACGTGGATGCCGTCCGCTCACGGGTAGACGTAGTCCACGCCGGCCAGGTCCCGGTTGGCGAACGTCTGGTAGTCGGCCTGCCAGCTGGTGGTCAGCTGGGTCACCGTGGACGCGGACAGGCCGGCACCCGAGCCGAGGAACTGCTCCAACGCGGGCACGAAGTCGCCCGAGGACAGGCCGTGCAGGTAGAGCAGCGGCAACACTTCGGCGATCTTCGGGGAGCGGCGGCACCACGGCGGCAGGATCGCCGAGGAGAACCGCTGCCGCTGCCCGCTGTCAGGGTCGACGCGGCGGTCGTTGACCCGCGGCGCGGTCACCTCGACCGCACCGGCGGCGGTCATCACCTGCCGGGGCTGGGCGTGGCCGTTACGGACCACCAGCCGGCGGCCACGGGCGTCACGCTCGCCGGCGAGCGCGGCGATGTAGGCGTCGACCTCGGCTTCCAACGCGGCCGCGAGCATCCGCCGCGCACCCTCGCGGACGATCTCATCGATCAGCGACGGCCTGGCCGCCGAGCCGTTCTCGGGCGTGTTCTCCTCGGGTACTACCGTGAGCACGGGCGTCCCTTCCCGACCGACGCGCCAACGTCGGCCTGACTGAGACCTCAACCTCGATCACCGGGAAGGTACGCCCTCCCAGCCGATCCACAGGTCTCAACCATTGCTCTCGGCGGGGCCGTAGCGGCCGTCTCGCAGCTCTGTCTGGGCCATCTCGACAGCCCCACGGTGATGTTGGATCATCATCTCGAGGAACATTCTGTCGAAGGCGGCTCCGCTGTAATTTGTCAGCGAGGTCATGTCGTTCTCGCTCATCATCCCGCCGGCGCCGTCGCTACGACCGTTTGACCCTGCCCGTCTCCGCGACTGACTCATTGATCTCCTCCGCTCACGGATCAATTATCCCATATAGGGATCACTGTCCGAAGAACGGGGACCACCTCACACCAGGTGTCTCCCTCGGCCGGCGCGACCGGGGTCTGCTGGGACAATTCCCTCGCGGAATCCTTCTTCGGCACCCTCAAAAACGAACTTGTTCACCGCGAAAACTACCCGACCCGCCGCGCTGCCCGCACCGCCATCACCGACTACATCGAGATCTTCTACAACCGGCAGCGACTCCACTCCACCCTGCACTACCGCACCCCCGAACACGTCGAAAACCTCTACCACACCACGAACACGACCATTGCAGACGCCGCATAAACCAGATAAGGTCCCTACTACGCCGGTGTCCGAAAAACGGGGCTCACCTCAAGTTTCCGCCCGTGTGGCGTGACGAGGGCTCGGTGGTGGGCGGTCGGATCGTGTCCTCGGTGTTGACGCCTGCCGCTCGGCCGCACACGCCTCCACCACCACAACACCGATCATCCCAGAAGATCAAGTGCCGCTACACCACTAGAAGGATCACCGCCTTCCGGCGGGATCGACTGGTCAGGCCCCACCACGCCGGAGCCCTGCTGGTCGGTGTCGACGCGCGTTCGTACACTGACTCCGATCGCTAATTTGATCTTTACGGGGGTGGTCGGGTGCCGTGTCGCAGCGCCCGGTGGGTGTGGGCCGGACGGATCGTGTTCGCTCTGGTCGTCGCGGGGCTGGTGGTCTATCTCGCCGTGGTCGGGCTAGACAGGGCGGACAAGCTGGCGAGCAGCATTGGTGTGGTGGTGGCGCTGCTTGCGTTGGGAGCGCCGTACCTCCTGCCATCACCTGGATCTGAGCCGGACCGGGCCGAGGACACCGGTAACGCTCGTGCTTCGGCCGGCGGGCTGGCCACTACCGGCACGCAAACCGCCGATGGCAACCGACCGGCGCAGGTCACTCGGACGGGGGACGCGACCGCGGACGGGCCAGGGTCGGTGGCTAACTCCGGTATTCAGCGCGGTCCACGGCGGTGAAAGGCAAGAAGCCCATGCCTCCCCCCGCGCCGGAGGCGACCTCGGTCAGCGGTTCCGGAGTCGCGTCCGCCAACAACGGCGCCGTTGCCAATAGTGGCGTCATGGGCCCCGTCACCGTCGAACACCACCACCATCCCCAGGCAGCGGCGCCCACGGCATGGCCGGTGCTGGTGGGCCGGCCGCCCGCGCTAGCGTCGGCGTTCCAACCCCGCGAAGTCCTGCGGGACCGAATTGTGGGGGAGCGCGGCCGCGGCGCGGATGTGATCCTCACCCAGCAGGACGGTCGGAGTGTGGGGCGGGGAACACGGGTGCTGGCGGGCGGAGGCGGCGTCGGCAAGTCGCAGCTGGCTGCCTGGTTCGCCCACCAGGCCTTCAAGCAGGGAATCGACCTGGTTGTCTGGGTGAACGCCACGACCGTCGACCAGGTCATCACCACCTACGCCCGCGCCGCAGCGCGAGTCGGAGCGCCTGGCGCCGACGGAACGGACCCGGATGCCGACGCACAGTCGCTGCTGGAGTGGCTGCATACCACCAGCAGGTCGTGGCTGATCGTCCTCGACGATGTGACCGACCCGGCGACGCTCGCCGACTGGTGGCCGCCACGCCAGCCAGCGGGCTGGACGTTGGCAACCACCCGGCTTCGCGACGCGACGCTAGTCAGCGGGGGACGTCAGCAGGTCGAGGTCGACGTGTACGCCCCCGACGAGTCGATCGACTACCTGACCGATCGGATCGGCCAGGCCCAATGCTCGCATCTGGTCGACGAGAACGCCGGCGGGCTGGCCGACGCGGTGGGGCATCTACCGCTGGCGTTGTCCCACGCCGCCGCCTACATGATCAACCAGGAAGAAACCTGCACCAACTACCTGGCCCGTTACACCGACACCGAGACCCGGCTGGCTGACCTGATGCCCGCCGGGGCCGATCCGGACGGCTACGGCCGGGCGGTCGCCGTCACTCTCCTGCTCGCCTTGGACGCTGCCGACTCCTCCGATCCTGTCGGGCTCGCCCGCCCCGCCCTTGCCTTGGCCGCAATGCTCGACCCCGCTGGACACCCCGATTCTCTGTGGGGCACCCCCGCTACCATCGGCTACCTGGGCGTGCATCGCACCGGCGGCATCGGCAAGCCGGTCACTGCCGATCAGGCCCGCAAGGCTGTGCGGCTGCTACACCGCTACGGCCTGCTCACCCACACCCCCACGGACGGCGCCCGCGCGGTGCGGATCCACGCTTTGACCGCCCGCGCCACCCGGGAAACCCTCGCCGACTTGACTGCGGTCAGCTACACCGCTGCCGACGCGCTGCTGGACCTGTGGCCCGAGGCCGACCACACCGCCCCCGACCTCGTCGCAGCACTGCACGTCAACACCAGCGTCCTCACCGCGATCGCCGGAGATCTGCTCTGGCAGCCCGACCGCCACCCACTGCTCTACCAGGCCGGCACCAGCCTGCTGCGTGCTGGGCAGCACACCGCCGCTGTCACCCACTGGCAGCACCTTGCCGGCCATGCCACCCAGCTGCTCGGCGAAGAGCACCCCAACACACTGACCGCCCGCGGCAACCTCGCTGTCGCGTACGACCGGGCGGGGCGGAGCGCTGAAGCAATCAGCTTGCATGAGCGGGTGGTCGCCGACCGGGAGCGGCTTCTCGGCGGCGAGCACTCGGACACCTTGGCCGCCCGCGGCAACCTCGCTACCTCCTACCGGCTGGCGGGGCGGATCGCCGAGGCAACCATCCTTCTGGAGAGGGTGGCAGTCGGGTTCACGCGACTGTTCGGCCATGATCATCCGCATACCCTGACCACCCGTGGTTACCTCGCCACCTCGTATCGGCACGCCGGGCGGGCCATCGACGCGATTCGCATCGAAGAGCAGGTGGCCGCTGGCTGGGAACGACTTCTCGGCGACGACCACCCGCACACCCTGACCGCTCGCGCCCATCTGGCCAGCTCGTACGGTCGGGCGGGGAGGATCACCGAGGCGATCAATATTGAGGAACGGGTGCTCGCCGACCGGGAGCGAATACTCGGCGAGCAGCACCCGGATACCCTGATCGCCCGCGTCAACCTCGCCGCCTCATACGGGCAGGCGGGACGCACCAGAGAAGCGATCAGTCTGCAGGAGAGGGTGGCCGCCGACAGCACGCGGCTCCTTGGTAACCAGCATCCGCACACCCTGACCGCCCGTGCCAACCTCGCCGCCTCATACGGGCGAACGAAACGCACCGGCGAAGCGATCAGCATGTTGGAGCAGGTGGCCGCTGACCGGGCGCGGCTGCTCGGCGAGAAACATCCGGACACCATCGCAGCAGTCGACAGCTTGCGCGGGTGGCGTCGCGACGCTGGCTCCTACGAGTGATTCAACGGGTGCCCGGCTGTGGCGTCTGGTTGGGGTCTGTTGCATCGTGGGCGGTTAGACATGGCTGTTCCTGCCGAGTCGGTGATCAGATCGTAAGGGTGAGCTCGGCGAACGCGGTCGTCAGTCGGCGTCGTGGGTCGGTGTCAGTGCCGAGTTCGTAGTGGCCGCGGCGGATGTTCTGGATCAGCGCATGTCCGGAGCTGATCGTCTGGGCTGAGCGCAGGTGTTTCAGTCCGCGCCTCGGGCGGAGCCGGGCTTGGAGTCGGCTGTGGTCGGATTCGATCCGGTTGTTCGCTCGGGCGACGTCGACGTGGCAGGCGGTGGGCAGTGGTTCATCGAGGACACGGGGATAGGCGGGTGCCCGGTCGGTGGTCACCTCGGCTGGTTTCCGGCTGTGGGACAGGGCTCGGGTGAAGAACCGTCGGGTCGTGGCCAGGTCACGCCGTTCGGCGGCGAGGACGTCTGGCTACGCAAGCGAGAACGGGGATCTGGCGCAGATCTTGTGATCCTTCGGGCATCGATGTCGATCATGGGGTGAGGAGGACGCGTTTGCGGAGGAGGTCGAAGTTCGCGCGGCCGTACATCTGCCTTTTGATCATTTTGATGCGGTTGACGTGACCTTCGACGGGCCCGGAGCTGTGTGGCAGGGTCAGGCCGGCGGTCACGGCGTCCAGGTCGCGTTCGAGGCCGGTGGCGTAGGTGTGCAGGGCGGGCAGGTCGTCGGCGCGGACCGCAGTGATCCAGTCGGTGACCGTGGTGTCGGTGGGGCAGGTGAGCAGGTGCGCGAACGCGCCGACGTGGCGGGTAAGCGCGTCGAGTTCGGGGCAGCAGGCGCGAACGTCGCGGAGTTGGTCCTGTTCGTCGTCGTGGAGCCGGTCGGGGCGAGTCAGGATCCAGCGGCTGATCGTCCGGGTGGAGCGTGGCCGGGGTGGCGGGGGCTGCGCGCCGGCGCGGAACGGGCGGAGATAGGTGGAGACCGTGACGTAGCTGCCGGTGTAGCCCTGGGCTGTGATCTCTTTCCATAGCGTGGCGGCGTTGGTCTGCCCGTCCGCCCACCGTTGGTCGAGGTGTGTCAAGGCTTCCTGAAAATTGACCCCGTGGGGGTCTCGGAAATTTGACCCCCGCGCCTGGTTGATCAGTTGTGGTTGGGTCGGTCCTTGGCGAGGAGCTCGCGGCGTTGGCGGGTGCGGTAGGAG
>NZ_JAMPTM010000190.1 GCF_025403375.1 Frankia gtarii | reverse complement strand
CCCGCCGACCCCCGTCGACGACCTCACCTGAAACCCGCGACCAGTACAACGGCGTGGGGACGGCGCACCTGACGGAGAGGGGACCGGTGCGGGAGCGGATCGCCGCGACGCTGGAGCGGTGGCAGGTGCCGATCTACCTGGGGGCCATCGCCGCCGGGGCGGTCGCGGGCCTGGCGCTGCCCGGCGCCGGGCCGGGGTTGGAACGTGCGATCAACCCGGCGCTCGGGGCGTTGCTGTTCGTGACGTTCCTGCAGGTGCCGGCGGCCGAGCTGGTGCGGTCGCTGCGGGCGGGACGGTTCCTCGCCGCGGTGCTCACCGTCAACTTCGTCGTCGTCCCGGGCGTCGTCGCCGCGATGGTGCCGTTCCTGCCCGACGAGCGGGCCGTGCGGCTCGGCGTGCTGCTGGTACTGCTGTGCCCGTGCGTCGACTATGTGATCGTGTTCAGCGGGCTCGCAGGCGCCCGCGCCGGCGCGCTGCTGGCCGCCACGCCCGTGCTGCTGGCCGCCCAGATGCTGCTGCTGCCGGTGTTCCTGCTGGCCTTCCTCGGCCCGGGGCTCGCCGACGTCGTCGAGATCGGCCCGTTCCTCGCGGCGTTCGGCGGCCTGATCGTCGTCCCGCTCGCGCTGGCCTGGACGGTGCAGGCGTGGGCCGCGCGCCGGGCCGCGGGCGCGGCGTTCGCCGGGGCGGCCGGGACGGCGATGGTGCCGCTCATGGTCGTCGTCCTGGGCACGGTGGTCGCGTCGCAGACCCCGAAGATCGACGACGACCTCGCCGAGGTGACGGCCGTCGTGCCCGCGTATGTGGCCTTCCTCGTCGTCATGGCGTTCGCCGGGCTCGGCGTCGCCCGGCTGTTCCGCCTCGACGTCCCCGCCGCCCGGGCGGTGGTGTTCAGCGGGGCCACCCGCAACTCGCTCGTCGTGCTGCCGCTGGCCCTGTCGCTGCCCGACCGGTTCGCGATCGCCGCCGCCGTCGTCGTCACCCAGACCCTCGTCGAGGTCGTCGGCATGATCGTCTACGTCCGGGCGGTTCCCCGCCTGCTGCCCGACTGGCCGGCGATGTGAGCAGACAGACGATGGCACGAACGGGTAGGTACGCCCTTTACGAGCAGGATGAATGTGCAGGACAACAACGTTCACGGGGGACGGTCACGAGGGAGTCGTCATGTCATTCGATGGAGCGGGAGTCGTCGTCACCGGTGCGGGTTCGGGTCTGGGCCGCGCGGTCTCGCTGCGGCTGGCGGCCGACGGCGCCCAGGTCGTGGTCTCCGACATCGACGAGAAGGGCGGTCAGGAGACCGTCGCGCGCATCGCCGACCAGGGCGGGAAGGCGAGCTTCGTGGCGGCGAACGTCGCCGACCCCGCCAGCGTCACCGAGCTGTTCGACACCGCCGTGTCGGTGCTCGGCGGCCTGGACATGGCGGTGAACAACGCGGGCGTCGCCCACGCGCCGACGGACCTGCACCTGCTGCCGATCGAGGACTGGGACCGGGTCCTCGGGGTGGACCTGCGGGGTGTGTTCCTCTGCCTGCGCGCCGAGCTCGGCCACATGGTCGACGCCGGGCACGGCCGGATCGTGAACATGGCCTCCAACGCCGGGGTGAAGAACGCCCCGTCGATGGCCGGGTACACCGCCGCCAAGCACGGCGTCGTCGGCCTGACGAAGAACGCGGCGCTGCAGTACGCCCGGCGCAACATCCGCGTCAACGCCGTCTGCCCCGGCACGATCCTCACCGAGGGGCTCGCCGGCTACGGCCCCGAGCAGCAGGCGGAATGGGCCTCCCTCGTCCCAATGGGGCGCATCGGCACCCCGGAGGAGGTCGCCGGGTCCGTCGCCTACCTGCTCTCCGACGAGGCCGGGTTCATCACCGGCCACTCCCTGCTCATCGACGGCGGACTCATGTGGGACTGACCGCACCGGTCCGCGGTGCCCGGCGGACGGGCCATGGCATACAACTTCTGCCATGGCGGTCGGTGGGGGGCATTCCGGGCGGCGCTGGTTGTGGGTCGGGGTGGCTGTCGCCACGACTGGGGCGGCCGGCGCGCTGATCGCGGTGTGGCTGGTGCCGCCCGCGGTGTACCGGCCGGCGGATCAGGCCGACGCCCGGGCCTCGCTGCAGTCGGGGCTGCTCACCGCCGCCGCGGCGATGGTCGCGGTCGTCGGCGGCCTGGTCGCCCTCGCCGAGACCCGCCGGTCGAACGAGAACACCCACGTCCGCGAGCTCTACAGCCTGGCCGTCACGCAGCTCGGCGCGGACGACGAGACGATCCGCCTCGGCGGCATCTTCGCCCTCGAACGCATCGCCACCGACTCCCCGGCGGACCAGCGGACCGTCGTGGCGGTCCTGTCCGCGTTCATCCGCAGGCGCAGCGCCGACCCGGCCCTGCGCGTCCCCACGCCGCCCGCCGACGCGGGCACCGATGCCGGCCCCGACGCCGGGCGGGGTGGGCAGGACGACGGCGTCACCGCGGTGCGGTTCGCCGCCGATCTGCGGGCCGCCGTCCAGGTCCTCGCCCGCCTGCCCGAGCGCCGCGGCGTCGACCGCGCCGACCTCAACGGAGCCGACCTGACCGGGCCCGCGAGCCTGGCCGGGCTCCGCCTCGACTACGCGAACCTGGCCGGGGTGTGGCTGGCCGACGCCGACCTCACCGGCGCCCGGCTGGAGGGTGCGAACCTCACCGGGACGATGCTCGCCCGCGCCGACCTCAGCCGGGCCGCGCTGCTCGTGGCGAACCTGGCCGGGGCCAGGCTGTCCGGCGCCGATCTCAGCGGCGCCCGGCTGGGCGGGGCGAAGCTGACCGCCTGGCCGGACCGGTACACCTTCGTCCGCGTGCGGTTGGACGGTGCCATCCTCACCGGTACCGCGCTGCAGGGCGCGGATCTCACCGGAGTCGAGGGGCTCACCCAGGAACAGGTCAACCGCGCGCTGGGCAACAAGCGGACGCGTCTGCCCGTGGACCTCCACCGGCCGGGCTCCTGGGACCAATTCGCCGGATAGTTCAAAAAACGTACGGTTATGACCTGTAACCCACGGCGCACCGGCGCGTGCGGTGAGTCGGGTAGGTAACCCGGTGCCGGCCGCCCCGGAGGACGGGCCTATACGCTCTTGTGCTAATGACTGTCACGACTGAAGTCCTCACGTCCCCCCGCCTGTCGCCCTCAGCCTTCCTGGAGGGCCGGCGGCACGTTCCGACCTCGGCCGCCCCGGTGCTCGTCCCGGGCCGGCGCCGCCTGGCCGTCCTCGCCACGATCCTGGCCGTGATGGCCGTGACCGTGCACTGGGCGAACGGGTTCGTCGTCGGCCACCTCGACTCCCCGATCGAGTCCTGGGTCATCGCCCATCGCACCGGCACGCTGGACTGGATCGTCCGGCGGGTGTCGTTCCTCGGCAGCTCCCGGGTCGTCTACACCCTCGGCCCGCTGCTCGGGCTGGTCGCCTGGGCCCGGTGCCGGACGGTCGGCGCCACCGTCCTCGCCGTCACGGCCCTGCGGCCACTGGTCGAGTTCACCGCGAAGGCGCTGGTCGACCGGCCGCGGCCGAACATCGACCGGATGGTCGCCGGGGTCGGCCCGTCCTTCCCCTGCGGCCACGTGATGGCCGCCGCGGCGCTGTGGGGCATGGTTCCGATCGTGATCTCGCTGTACACGTCGTCACGGCGGGCCTGGCGGGCGAGCATCGCCGTCTCGTGCGTGGTCGTCACCGCGATCGGGTCGACCCGGGTGTATCTCGGCGTGCACTGGCCGACCGACGTCGTGGCCGGCACGATCTTCGCCGTGCTGCTGCTCGCCGGAGTCGACCGCGTCTTCCACCGCGCCCACGACCGGCTCGCCTGCCGGCGCGGTGAGGGGAATCTCGCCTCACCCCGCTGAGCCCCGCCCATCTGGGTAGCCTCGTCCGCTAAGGGACCGGTGCGGTGTGGGGGGATCGATGCCAAGGGATGACGCGATCGCCCCCGGGCCGCTGGTCGTCCGGTTGGACGAGCCGGCGGCGAGCGACACCGCCCTCGTCGGCGCGAAGGCCGCCAACCTCGCCGTCGCCGCCCGCGCCGGGCTGCCGGTGATCCCCGGCTTCGTCGTCACCACCACGGCGACCGGTCGGCCCAGTGGGGCCGAGCCGGCCCGCGGCGACGCGATCCACGATCGGTGGCAGGAGCTCAGCGACGATGGGCGCCGGCCGCTGGCGGTGCGCTCGTCATCCGTGGCAGAGGACTCGGCGTCGTCGTCGATGGCCGGCCAGTACCTGTCCGTGCTGCACGTCACCGGCTGGGACGCCTTCGCCGAGGCGGTCGGCAAGGTCGTCGCCTCGGCGACCGGCGTCGGCCCGACCGACGCCCCGATCGCCGTACTGGTCCAGCCGATGGCGCAGGCCCGCGTCGGCGGGGTGATGTTCGGCCTCGACCCGCTGACCGGCAGCCGCTCCCGCATCCTGGTGTCGATGACCGACGGGCTGCCCGAGCTGATCGTCAGCGGTCAGGTCACCGGTACCTCGCTGCTGCTGACCCGGCGCGGGCGGTTGAAGTCCGTCGACGGGACGGTCCCCGCGGCGGTGCACGCCCGCCAGCGCGGCCAGCTCGCCCGCCTCGCCCGGCGCACCGCGCGGGTCTTCGGCGCCCCGCAGGACATGGAATGGCTCATCGAGCCGGACGGCACGCTGCGGCTGCTGCAGAGCCGGCCGATCACGGCGGCCGTGCCCGTCGCGCACGGCCGGGTCTTCGGCCCCGGCCCGGTGGCCGAGACGTTCCCCGAGCCGCTGGCCCACCTCGAACTGGACCTGTGGGTGCCGCCGTTGGAGGACGGGCTGCGTGAGGCGCTGCGGCTGTCCGGGGCGACGGGCCGGGGGCATCTGCGCCGCCGGTTCGTCATCGACGTCGAGGGCCGGGTCGCCGTCGACCTGGAGGCCCTGGGCGTGATCAAGCCGCGGCGGCGGTGGTGGATGCCGCTGGACCCGCGGCCGGGGATGCGCCGGCTGCGCGCGGCCTGGCGGCTCGGCCGGCTGCGCGGCGCCTTCCCCGCGATCGTCGGCGACCTCGTCGAAGAGGTCGACGCCGACCTGCGTGCGGTGCCGGACCCCGCCACACTCACCGACCACCAGCTTCACCTGCTGCTCACCAACGCGCGCACGACGCTGCGCGGGGTGCACGCCCACGAGGTGCTCGCCGGGTTCTTCCTCGACGCCCGGGCGACCTCGACGACCGGCGCCGCCGTGGCGCTCGCCGCCGTCTCCCGCGCCAGGGAGGACGGGATGACCGACGCGGAGATCGTCGCGCGTCATCCCGAGAGCCTGGCGCTGATCCCGCCGGCCGTCGGTGGCCCGGGTGCCCTGCCGCCGACCCCCGCCTACGTGCGCCTGCCCACCGGCGAAGGCGACGACCCGGTCGCGGTGGCCCGCGAGGCGGTCCGGCTGCGGGCTCGCTGGCTGCACGAGCTGACCGCGCAGGCGGCGATGGAGCTCGGCCGGCGCCTCGCCCGCCACGGCCAGCTGCACCATCCCGCCGACGTGCGGCACCTGACGCTCGCCCGGCTGCGGGAGCTGACGATCTCACACGACCTCGCCGCGTCCGTCCCGGTGCAGGCGGCCGCCGCCCGCGGTGCGGCCCTGCCCGCCGCGTTCCGGCTGTCGGCCGACGGGCGCATCGTCGCGGCGGGCCGCAACGCCGGCGCCACCCAGGGGGTCAGCCCCGGGCGGGCCCGCGGCACGGTCACCCACGACCCGTCCGACGCCGCCGGCCGGGTCCTCGTCGTCGACACGCTCGATCCGGCGCTGGCCAGCGCGCTGCCGGAGCTGGCGGGCCTGGTGTCGACGACCGGCAGCCCGTTGAGCCACCTCGCGATCCTCGCCCGCGAGTACGGTGTCCCCGCCGTGATCGGCGTCGCCGACGCCACGACGACGTTCGCCGACGGCGACGAGGTGATCGTGGACGGCAGCGTCGGCGAGGTGGAACGCGTCGAAGCCGGCGACACCGAAGCCGGCGACATCGAGGCCGGCGCCGAGCCCGCCGAGAGCGGGGTCTGAGCGCATGAGGAGATTCGTCGTTCCCGGGATCGCCGCGATCACGCTGATCGGCTCGGGAGCCTACTTCTTCGTCTACCTGTACCGGTGGGAGTGGAACCGGGCGCTGACCAGCGGGGTCATCTTCATCGCCGTCGAGGTCATGCTGGTCGGGGTGACGCTGTGGCAGCGCATCGGCCGGCTCGCCGCCACCGCGCAGGCGAGCCCCGAGCGGCGCCGGCGCATCGAGGCCCGGCTGCGGGAGGCCCCGCCGCAGCGCACGGCGGTGTTCGACTGGCTGCGCCCCGACGGTTCGTCCGCACCGGTGTTCATCCCGATCCTCATGGGCGCCGGGCTGCTGCTGTCGGGCCTGGCCTGGGTGGTCGAGCGGCTGGCCCGCGCGACCGCCGGCAGCGTCGCCGACCCCGGGGTCGCCGCGACGATGGCGAGGCTCGGCCCGCCGCCGGGTGGCCTGCTCGACGACTCGGCCGATCCGCTGCGCCTGCTGCGCCAGCCGACCAGCCCGCGATGAAGGCGCTGCGCCCGCTGCTCGTGTTCGTCGTCGCCGTCGCGGTCGTCCTCGGCGGAGTGCACCTGCTGCAGGAGGCAACCGAATACCACGGCGGCGTCGGCGCCGAGGCGCAGACGACCGTCCTGTTCTCAATCAAGGACAACGATTTCCACCACGGTGACGCCTTCGCGGCGACGGCCCTGTGGCAGACGTGCATCGCCACGATCGGCTGGACCGGCGAGGACGAGCCGGCTCCGGCGGGCGAGCGAACCTACCGTGCCGTGCTGCGCCCCTCCCTGCCCGACGACACCCGCCGCCGCCTGCGCGGCTGCATCGAGGACCTCGTCGTCAACCACGTCAAGGGCAACGTCGTCAGCATGTACTCCGGCGCCGCCTGAAGGAGGGCCCGTCCGGGGCTGGTTCCGGTTCCGCGGAATCCAAATGACCGTGTCACGTGGTCGTGGTCGTGGTCGTGGTAGTGGTCGTGGTGGTAGTGGTCGTGGTGGTAGCGGTCGTGGTGGTAGCGGGCCGCGGGCCGTGGCGGCGATCGCGGAGCGTGGTGGCGGCGGTGGGGTGTTCGGGGTGGATGCGTGGGAGAGCGCCTACCTGGTCGCTCTGGTGGGTTCGGCATCCGGTTTGTCCCTACAGAAGGACCAGGTGGCACCGTTCCCACGCACGCCCCCGCTCCCGGCCCGCTCACCGGCCACGGAACGTCATCGCCGATCCGATCCGACCCGACCCCCGGACCGGATCGGGAAAGAACCGTGCAGACGCGGCAGCAGCGACCGTGACGGGGCCCGGCCCCGGCGGCACACGAGGACAGCTCACAGCGTCAGCGTCAGCCGAACCGCAGCCGAACCGTGTGCCCGCCCAGCGGCGCTGGCGTGACGACCGTGGCGCGGCTCCGCGGAACACCTTGGTCGGGGTCGAGGTCGGGGCGGGCTGTGCTTCGGCCTGCGGCCGTCCGCCGGTCGGCATCGTCACCCGGGTTCCTCGGCCGTCGGCCTGCGCATCGCCGTCTGCCACCCGGCGGCGACCAGGAGCAGACCGGCCACCAGCGCCTCCACACCGGCGACGACGCCGTGGAAGGTGACGGCATGCAGCCCGTGTGACATGTTCGCCAAACCCACGGCAGCGCCGACACCTCCGGCGAGGATCACCAGCGCCGGAAGAGCCACCGACCCCGACGGGTACCGACGTGGCCGCCGCGGTCCGCGTGGCAACGCCCGCAGGTGGGCGACGATCGCCGCCGCGACGACGACCAGCCCGGCCGCGCTCATGCCGTACTGGAGCCACTTGTAGCCGGGCAGGGCGCCGTGCTGGGCGCTCAGCCAGGCCACCTGTCGGACGCCCCACCGGTGTTCATGGGTGAAGTCGTCCCAGACCACATGGGTCAGGGCCCCCACGCTCGCGGCCACCGGCGCCAGCAGCCACTGGCGTCCCGTGAGCCGCGCCCGGGGGGCCAGCCGCAGCCGGACCGGATCCGGCGCCAGATCTACCACGGCATCGCGCGTCAGGTTGAACCACATCGCCAACGCGGCCAGCGCCAGCACCGGACCGACCGTCACGACGCCGAGCAGGCTGTGGGTGAGCCGGTACAGCGCCGGCCACTCGAGGAACACCGGCACGTCCGGAACCATCGACCCGGCCACCATCGCACTCATCGGCAGGCCGAGCCGCCGCAGCGGCAGCACCGCCGCCGGATGACTCAACGTGAAAGGCACCCGTTTCCTCCCCCGAACCACCGTGCTGCCCCGAATTATGCTGCAGGAAAGAACAACGGGTTCGATCACGGCAACCACTGCGAGGCAACGGGCTCTGTGCGCCCGCACCCGCCACTACCAATCTTCGACACCCTCCGGTACCGGTTTCCGACACCGCCTGGGCGGCGGCAGGCTTTCGTCTTCTGCCTGGGCGCCTTAACTACCTGGGCGCCGGCCCGCGGGCAGGGCCGGCGGCAGCGTGCGGACGGCGGGCGGGGATGGCAACGGGGCCGAACAGGGTGGTGCGCAGGGCCGGGCCGAGGGTGCGGACTATTTCATCAACGGTCATGGAGGCGAGCGGTTCGACGGCCAGGACGTAACGGGTGAACACCAGGCCGCCGATCTGGCCGACGAACGTGCCCGCGCGGTGGTGGGCGTCGGCGCCGCCGATCCGGTCGGCCAGCTGGTCGATCAGCTCACGGTGCAGGCCACGGCGGATGAGCGCCGCGAGTTCCGGATCGGCGACCGCCGCGCGGACCGCGGACAGCAGCGGCATCCCCATCTCCGGCTGGTCCCAGACCGTCACCAGGGTGCGGACCGCCCGCTGGGGCAGGGTCTCCAGGTCGCCTTCGAGCAGCTTGGCCAGGATGTCCGCCGGGTGGACGGAGATTTCCAGGACGGCGGCGAACAGGCCGCGCTTCGATCCGAAGTAGTAGCTGATCAGCGCCGCGTCGACGCCCACGTCCGCGGCGAGCGAGCGCATCGTGACGCCGTCGTAGCCCTCGCGGTGGAACCGGTCCCGGGCCACGGCGAGGATCTGAGCCCGCACGTCGGGACTGCCGGGCCGCCGCCCGCGCCGCGGCGAAGAATTCATCACGGTTGAACAACTACGGACGCCGCCTCCACAGTTCCACCAGCACACCGAGCTGGAGGAGCCGACATGACCACATCGGTAGCAGGCACCGCGCCGAAGGAACCGACCGCGCATCCCGCTCCCGGCGGGCCGGGGGCAGCGGCGGGGCCGCCCGTCAACCACACCCGGGTGCTCGTCGTCACCTGCGTGGCGCTGGCGACGGTCATCTCGGCGATGTCGTCGCTGAACGTCGCCCTGCCCTCGATCGCCGCCGACACGCACGCCTCGCAGACCCGACTGTCCTGGATCATCGACGCCTACAGCCTGGTCTTCGCCGCACTGCTGCTGCCGGCGGGTGCGCTGGGCGACCGGTTCGGGCGGCGGCGCGCCCTGCTGATCGGACTGCTGATCTTCGGGGCCGGCTCGGCGGCGGCGCCGTTCACGAGCAGCGCGACGGCGCTGATCGGCCTGCGCTGCGTGCTCGGGCTCGGCGCGGCGCTGGTGATGCCGGCGACCCTGTCGACGATCACCGGAACGTTCCCGCGGGAACGCCGGGCGGCCGCGGTCGGCGTGTGGGCGGCGGTGGCCGGGGCCAGCGCCGTCGTCGGGGTGCTCACCTCGGGCCTGCTGCTGGAAGCGTGGTCGTGGCGCTCGGTGTTCGTGCTCGGCGTCATCCTCGCCGCCGCCGCCGCGTTCGGGACCTGGCGGTTCGTGCCCGACTCCGCCGACCCGCACGGCCCCCGTCTCGACGTCGTCGGCGCCGCGATCTCGGTCGCGGGCCTCGGCGCGCTCGTCTACTCGATCATCGAGGCGCCCGAGCACGGCTGGCTCGGCGCCGCCACCCTGACCGGGCTCGGCGCCGGGGTGGCGCTGCTGGCCGGATTCGTCGCCTGGGAACTGCACACCCGCGCCCCACTGCTGGACCCGCGGCTGTTCACCCGGCCGGCGTTCGCCGCGGGCACCGTCTCGATCCTGCTGCAGTTCTTCGCCTTCTTCGGGATGATCTTCGTGATCATGCAGTACCTGCAGCTCGTCCGCGGGGACAGCGCGCTGGTCGCCGCGGTCAGCGTGCTGCCGATGACGGCCGGGCTGGTGCCCGCCGCCCGCCTCGCCCCGAAGGTCGTCGCCGCCGTGGGCGCCCGCGCCTGCTGCGTCGCCGGGCTGGCCCTGATCACCGCCGGGATGGTGGTGCTGTCCCGGATCGGCCAGGACAGCCCGTACTGGCTGCTGCTGGCCGGGCTGTATCCGCTCGGCCTCGGGATGGGCCTGGCGATGACCCCGGCGACCACCGCCATCACCGACAGCCTGCCGCCGGCGTTGCAGGGCGTCGGTTCCGCCGTCAACGACCTGTCCCGCGAGCTCGGCGGGGCCCTGGGCATCGCCGTCCTCGGCAGCCTGCTCAGCGCCACCTACCGCAACCACCTGGCCCTGCCCGCCGCCGTCCCGTCGGCCCTCGCCGAGAAGGCCCGCTCCTCGCTGGGGGTCGCCGCCCACCTCGGTGAGCCGGCCGCCAGCCACGCACGGACGGCCTTCGTCGACGGCATGCACGTCGCCTTCCTCGGCGGTGCGGTCGCCACCGCGGTGGCCGCGGTCGCCGTGGCCCTCCTGCTGCGCACCGGACGTCCGGCGCCGGCCACCGAGGCCGAGGCGGCCCATGGGGCCGATGCGGCCGATGCGGCCGCGGCCTTCGAGGGGAACTGAAGCTTCACGTCCCGTCGGCGCGCCGATAACGCTGGTGGAAGACGTTGTGCTCGACGGGACGCCGGCCGGGGTGGCGGCGTTCCTCCGCGGGATAACCGACGGCGACCAGCAGGGCGATGGCGAGGTCGTCGCGGTCGGCGATGCCGATGGTCTCCTTCACCGCGGCCTCGTTCCAGCCGTTCATCGGCGAGCTGGCCAGACCCAGCTCGGTGGCGGCGAGCAGCACGTAGGTCGCGGCGATCATCGCATCCTTGATCGCGTACTCGCGCAGCAGGTCGCGCCGTTCCAGATCATGTTGGAAGTCGTCGGAGGCGGCCGCGAACATGGCGATGAAGTCGTCCGACCAGGCGCCGGCCCGCCGGGCCTGGTCGTAGATGTCGGCCCGGTCGGCGCGCCAGGCCTGCGGTTGCGCGACGAAGACGAGGACGACCGGGGCCTCGGCCGGCTGCGGCTGCCCGCCGGTGGCGCGGACCAGCCCTTCCCGGCCCGCCTCGTCGCTGACGACGACGATCGAGCGGTCCTGCAGGTTCCAGGACGTGGGCGCCTCGATGGCCAGGGCGAGCAGGGCGTCGAGCGTGGCGGCCGGGATCGGGTCGGGCCGGTAGTGCCGGACCGTGCGACGGTTCCGGATCGCGTCCGCGACCGACAGGGTCTGCCCGGTGGAGAGCACGAGACCGGCTGCGGGTCCGGGTGGCAGGAGCTGCGTCATGGCACTCACTGTCGGGGAGTGGCTCTCCATTCGGAAGAAGGCACTAAATGGTGCGCTACTCTCTCCCGCATGGATGATCGCACCATGGTCGAGTCCTCGGGGCTGCCCGCGGACGCCTTCTGCGCGAAGTGCCCGACCCGCCAGGTCCTCGACCACATCGCCGGCAAGTGGACGGTGCTGATCGTCGACGCGCTGCTGAGCAACGCCACGATGCGCTACACCGAGCTCGCCCGCCGCATCGAGGGCATCTCGCAGAAGATGCTCACCCAGACGCTGCGCGCGCTGGAATCCGACGGGTTCGTCACCCGCACGATGCACCCCACCATCCCTCCACGGGTCGACTACGCCCTGACCCCTCTCGGCCGCAGCCTCGCCGAGCCGATCACCGCCCTGCGTCGCTGGACCGAGACCCACATCAACGAGATCGAACGCGCCCGCGCCGCGGCGGCGGACTGAACCTTCCGCCACGGCCGGCCTCCGGGAGGACCGGGACGACCAGGCCGGGCCTGGGTTGCGCGGTGAGGTCGCGTCGCGGCAGCGCCAAGGGTGTGGCCAGGATGAGCAGACCAGCGGCCGCGATCGCGATCCGCAGGCTGGTGATGCTGGCCAGCAGGCCCCAGAGCGCCGTCAGGGCGGCGATGCTGGCCTTGCTGGTGACCGACCAGGCCGACAGCGTCCGGGCGACCCGCGCGGCATCGGTGTGCTCGAGCCGGTAGGTGGCGAACACGGGATTGAACACGCCCATGCAGGCGACCAGGCCGAGTTGGACGGCGATGACGAGCACGATCCCGGCCGTGCCGGGCCGGATGAAGGCCAACCCGAGCGACCAGCACGCCCGCAGTGCGCCGGCGACGAGCAGGACCCGATGTGCTCCGTGGCGTGCGACGAGGGGCCGGGCCAGGCGGGAGCCGACGAGCCCGCCCACGCAGGGCACGCCGAACGCCAGGCCGTACTGCCACGGCTCGAAGCCGAGGCGGCCGAGCATGAGGATGGCGACCAGCGGAGACGTCGCCATGATCAACCCGTTGACCAGAATCGTGTTGACGAACAGTGACCGCAGCGCCGGGTGGCTCAGGATGTACCGCCAGCCCTCGGCGAGATCGCGAACACGTGCCCTCGGCACGTCGGCCGACGCGGAGTGTGGCTCGCTTCCGCCGATCGCGCGGATTCCCGCTGCCGAGAGCAGGTAACTGACCGCGTCGGCCAGCACGGTCGTCACCGGTCCGAACAGCCCGATCGCGGCCCCGCCGAGTGGCGGCCCGACGATGGTGGCGGTCCAGGTCGTGGATTCGAGCCGGCCATTCGCGACGAGCAGGTCCTCGCCCCGCAGGTGCGCTTTCACGTAGGCGCCACTGGCAGCCGTGAAGGCGATGTCGGCCGCGGCGACCGTCACCGACACCACGAGGAGCTGGGCGAAGGTGAGCCACCCGAACGCGAACGCGGCGGGGACGCTCAGCACCGCGACGAACCGGGTCAGGTCCATCGCCACCATCACCGGCCGCTTGCGGCGGAACTCGACCCACGGTCCGAGCGGCACCGCCACCAGCGCCCCCGCCGCC
>NZ_JAMPTM010000018.1 GCF_025403375.1 Frankia gtarii | reverse complement strand
GTCACTCCCCGCCGGGTCGCCCCCCGCCGGCTGGCCGACCGGCGGCACGTCGGCGAAGTAGCGCGACAGCGTCAGTTCCTGAAAGCAGACGAGCTGGGCGCCGAGCTCGGCCGCGGCGAGCGCGCCGGCCCGCAGCGCGGCGGCGTGCTCCGCCGGGTCGGGATGCCAGCGGTGCTGCACCGCCCCGATCCGCAACGGCGCGCGCGTCGGCGGCGCCACCCGGGCCGGCGAGGCGGGCGTCCCGATGCTGGTGATCGTCAGCATGCCCCGATGCTCTCACGGCCGCATCGACCGGTGGCGAGCATCGGGCCTGCGATGATGACCCGCGTGCCCGCCGTTCCCGCCGCTCGCCGGATGCCGGCCGAATGGGAGCCGCATACCCGGACCTGGATGGCGTTCCCACCCCCGAACGACACCTTCGGCGCGCAAGGCTCCCCCGGCCTCGCCGCGGCCCGCTCCGCCTGGGCCCGGGTGGCGGCGACGATCAGCCGCCACGAGCCGGTCACCCTGCTCGCCGGCCCGGGCCAGGGCACGACCGCGGCCCGGCTGGTCCCGCCCGCCGTGACGGTGATCGAGATCGACCTGGACGACGCCTGGGTACGCGACAGCGGCCCGACGTTCACGATCGACGACGACCGGCGCCTCGGCGCCGTCGACTGGATCTTCAACGGCTGGGGCGCCCAGCAGTGGGCGAGCTGGGCCGCGGACCGACTGCTGGCCACGGCCGTCGCCGAACAGGCCGGCGCGGCGGTGCGCCACTCGGCGCTGACGAACGAGGGCGGCGGGATCGCCGTCGACGGCGCCGGCACCGTGCTGCTGACCGAGACGGTCCAGCTCGACCCGCACCGCAACCCCGGCTGGGACCGCGCCCGGGTGGAGGCGGAGCTGCATGCCCAGCTCGGCACGACCAGGGCGATCTGGCTGCCGCGGGGGGTGGCCCGCGACTACGACCGATTCGGCACCCGTGGGCACGTTGACGTCGTCGCCGCGTTCGTCCGCCCCGGCCTCGTCGCCGTGCACAGCCAGCCCGACCCGGCTCACCCCGACCACGCGACGACCCGGGAGCTGGCCGCGCTGCTGCGGGCGAGCCGTGACGCCGCCGGCCGCCCGCTGGAGGTCGTCCAGATCGCGGCGCCGACCGTGCTGGAGGTCGACGGGGGGCCGGCCGGCTACTCCTACCTCAACTACTACGTCGCCAACGGTCTGGTCGTCGCCGGCGTCTTCGACGACCCCCGCGACGCCGACGCCCTTGACCTGCTCGCCCGGCTGTATCCCACCCGCCGGATCGAACCGGTGGACGCCCGAGTGATCTTCGGTCACGGCGGTGGCGTGCACTGCATCACCCAGCAGCAGCCCGCGCTCATCCACTGACCGTCGTCGAGCGACTTATTGACATCCGTTTTCAGAATCGTTTTCATCAGGGGCGTCCGCTCTGCGAAGTGAGGATCCCTTGCCCCACGCCACCCTCTCCCTGCCCACCCGGATCGCGGCCGGCGGCGCCGGCCTGGCGCTGCTCGCCGCGGTCCTCGCCGGCTGCGGCTCGTCCTCCGACGCCGATGCCGCGGCCGCGGCCGCCGACAAGCGGCTGCCGGTCGTCGCGACGACGAGCCAGACCGCCGACTTCACCCGGGTCCTCGGCGGCGACCGGGTCCGCGTCGCCCAGCTGCTGAAGCCGAACGTCGACCCGCACGACTACGAGCCCACCCCGGCCGACCTCGAGGCGGTCGGTGACGCCCGGGTGCTGGTCGAGAACGGCGTCGGGCTGGAGAGCTGGCTTGACGACGCCGTCGGCGCCGCCGGCTTCGACGGGGTCCGGGTCGACGCCAGCCGCGGCGTGACCATCCGCTCCGGCAACGGGGACGAAGAGGAGAAGTCCGGCGACCCGCACATCTGGCACAACCCGCTCAACGCCAAGATCATGGTCGCGGACATCGAGCGCGGGCTGGCCCAAGCCGACCCGGCGAACGCCGGCTACTTCCACGCCAACCGGATCGCCTACGACACCAGGCTCGACGCCCTCGACGGCGACATCCGCCGTCAGATCGCCACCATCGCGCCCGCCGACCGCAAGCTGGTCACCAACCACGACGCCTTCGGCTACTACATCGACCACTACGGTCTCACCTTCGTCGGCTCGATCATCCCGAGCTTCGACACCGCCGCGGAGCTGTCCGGCAGGAATATCAGGAACATCGTCGACAGGATTCGGAAGACGGGCACCAAGGCCGTCTTCTCCGAGTCCTCGCTGCCGCCGCGGACCGCGCGGACCATCGCGGACGAGGCCGGCGTGCGGGTCGAAGCCGGCGAGGACTCGTTGTACGGCGACACCCTCGGCCCCGCGGGTTCCGACGGCGCCACCTATCTGCAGATGGAGGAGCACAACACCCACACGATCGTGGCCGCGCTGCGCTGAGGCGCCGACGTGCACGCCCGCTTACCCAAAGATGACAGTTACGTCACGGTAGAGTCGGCACCGGCATGGGCGCAGCCGCGCTGACGGATCGGACGAGGCCGGGGGCCCGACTCGACGTGGATGAGGACCTGAGGCTCGGCGCGGACCACGCGACCGGCGCGGGCGAGGCGGTGCCACAACCACGGCACCCCGATGACCGCCCGATCCGGCTCGGCGACGACGTCGCCTACCGGGATCTGGCTCACGAGGACCCCTCGCCGCAGCCCGCGGCCGCGCCGTCGCGGTCACGCAGCCGGATCAACGCGCTGTGGACGGTCGGCGACCAGGTGGTGTCGAGTGGCACCAACGCGGCGATCAACTTCATCATCGCCCGCCGGGTGGACTCGAGCGAATTCGGCGCGTTCGCGATCGCCTACACGATCTTCGCGATGGTCGTCGGGTTGTCCCGGGCGGCCGGGACTGCGCCGCTGGGGATCAGCTACGCCGATGTCCCGGCGTCGACGTTCCGCTCGGCGGTACGGGCCGCGGCCGGCACGGCGCTGGCGCTCGGCGCCGCCGTCGGCGTGGTCCTGGTCCTCATCGGCGCCGCACTGCGCGGCACGGTGGGGCTGAACCTGGTCGCGATGGGCGTCGTCATGCCGGCGCTGCTGGTGCAGGACGCCTGGCGCTACGCCTCGTTCGCCCAGGGCCGTCCGCTACTCGCCGTCGGCAACGACCTCGTCTGGGCGGCGGGGCTCGCGGTCGGCGTCGGCCTGCTCGCCGCCGGTTCGGCCACCGGCGACGGCGCCGCGTCACTGGTCCTGGTCTGGGGTGCGGCGGCGGCTCTCGCCGCGTTCGTCGGCGTGGCGCAGCACCAGGCCTGGCCCGACCCGAAGCGGGCGCTGGCGTGGTTCACCGGGCACCGCGAGACGACCGGCTTCATGACCGCGGAGTTCATCTCGCTGCAGGGCGCCCAGCAGACGTCCACTCTGATCATCGGGGCAGTCGGCTCCACCTCGCTCGTCGGCGCCCTGCGTGGGTTGCAGACCCTGCTGGCCCCCACGACGAACCTGGCCGTCGCGTTGATGAGCTTCGCCATCCCCGAGTTCGCGCGGCGTAAGCACATGCCGCCCAGCCGGGTCATCCGCGGCGCCTACCTGGTCTCCGGGCTCGTGGTCGTCTCCAGCACGCTGTGGGGACTGGCGTTCATGCTGCTGCCCGCGGACTTCGGCGCGGCCCTGCTCGGCGACACCTGGGGCCAGACCCACGATCTGCTGCTGCTCGCCGTGATCGCGCAGGTGGGCCCGGGGCTCGCGGTCGGCCCGGCCGCGGTGCTCTACGCCTTCGGCAAGACCCGGCTCACCTTCTGGATCAACCTGTTCTTCGTGCCGTTCCTGCTCGCCTGCCCCGTCACGGGCCTTTTCGTCGGTGGCGCCAAGGGAGTCGTCGTCGGCAACATCATCGTGTTCTGGGCGACGATCCCGCCCTGGCTGTACCACCTGCACCGCCAGGTCCGCACCGCCGCGCCGCGCTGACGCCACCGGGGGCGGTGCCGCGGCCCACGACCTGCCGCCCCGAGGCGCCAACCGAACCTCTCGTCACTCCATGACTATGGATGACTCCGTCGGGCAGACATGGAGTAGCCGTCAAGGCCGACACCCGGGAGTAATCGCCCTTTACGTAACTGTAAGGTGGCCACGTCGCGGAACGGTGAGAACGAAGGGGTTGACCTGGCGATGGGAGCAGACGGGCGGACCGCTCTGCGGGCCAGGGAGTCCCGCTCGGCGGCGGCGGCGTTGGCCGGCCGCGGCGCGCTCGTCACCGGTGCCTCCAGCGGCATCGGGCGGGCCGTCGCCCTGCGGCTCGCCGAGGCAGGCGCGTCCGTCCTGGCCACCGGGCGCAACCACGACTCGCTCGCGCGGCTGGCGAAGGAGGCCGACGAGCTTGACCTCAACGTCCACCACCAGGCCGCGGACATCACCCGGTCGGCCGACCGGGCGTTCCTCGTCCATGCGGCCCGCGGAAAGCTGCCGAACCTCGCAATCGTGGTGCACTCGGCCGGGCTCTACCACCGCGGCCCCATCGCCGAGACCTCCCTGGCCGAGCTGGACCGCCTGCTCGACGTGACCGTCCGCGCCTCCTACGCGCTGACCCGGACGCTGCTGCCCGACCTGATCGCGGCGACCGGTGACGTGGTGTTCATCAACTCCACCCAGGGCCTCACCGCCGGCCCCGAGGTCGGCGCGTACGCGGCCGCGAAGCAGGCGCTGCGGGCCGTCGCCGACAGCCTGCGCGCCGAGGTGGCCGCCGACGGCGTGCGGGTGTGCAGCGTGTTCCCCGGCCGCACGGCCACTCCGATGCAGCAGCAGATCTTCGCCGCGGAGGGCCGCCGGTGGAGCGCCGACGACCTCGTCGACCCGGACGACATCGCGGTCGCGGTGACCACCGCGGTCACCCTGCCGCCCCGCACCACCGTGACCGAGATGGTGGTGCGCCCCACCCGCCGCCTCGACCCGCCCCCGCGACCGGTCTGCTGACCATCACCCCTGCTGGGCGCATCTTCTGGGCGGTGCCACTCCCGGCGCCCGCCGCTGATCAGGCCGGAACGTCGGCCGTCGCCGCCGCACCGAACTGGACCGAGCGCATCGAGTTGCCGTACCAGAAGCCGTGGTGCGGGAAGATCACCGGCCCGGGGGTGTCGAGGGCGGCGCCCAGGGCCACGAACAGCGGGACGAAGTGTTCCTGGCTCGGCAGGGCCCGGCGCACCCCGGGCGCGCGGTCGCGGTAGTGGACCAGGGCGTCGAGGTCGCCGCGGCCGAGCGCGTCGGCCACCCAGGCGTCGAAGGCGGCCACGTCCGGGTGGGGGCTGCTGTCCGGGTTCGACAGGTCGGCGTGGCCGGTGGAGTGGGTGAGCAGGCCGGTGGCGAAGATCAGCACACCGTCGTCGCGCAGCGGCGCCAGCCGCCGGCCGAGCTCCAGCAGACCCACCGGATCCTGCGTGGGCAGGGAGATCTGCAGCACGGGAACGTCCGCGTCCGGGTACATGTAGATCAGCGGGATGAAGGCCCCGTGGTCGAGCCCGCGGTCGGGCTGCGCGACGAGGGGCTGGCCGGGCCCGAGCAGGCGGGCGACGTCGGCGACGAGGCCGGGGGCTCCGGGAGCCGGGAAGCTCAGCCGGTAGAAGCGCTCGGGGAAGCCGTAGAAGTCGTAGTACAGCGGGACGGGCGTGGTCGTCGCCCCGTACGCGATCGGGTTCTGCTCCCAGTGCGCGGAGATCACCAGGATCGCCCGGGGACGCGGCAACGCCCGGCCCCACGCGGCGAGCTCGGCGGTCCAGTGCGGATGGTCGATCAGCGGCGGGGCGCCCTGGGTGGCGTAGATCGCGGGCATGCGCACACCGCCGGCGGCGGATTCGAGCGGGGAGGAAGCAGACGCGGTCGACACTGGCTCGTGCTCCTTGTCGTCGTGCAATGGACCTTCAGGGTCGTCATGAAACGGACTTTCAGCGTACGGAGGCATGCCACGGCTGGTCGGCGAACTGTCACGTGTTCCCCATCGCTCGTATGCCACGAACTGACAGCAGATCTTGCTAGCATGAGCCGCATGACCACTCGGACGATCACGCTACGGCTCTCGGCCGAGGCCTACGAGTCGGTCCGGCGCCACGCCGAGGCCGACCACATCTCGATGAACGCCTGGATCGAGGGCGTGCTCGACGGCGAGGACATGCGCCGACGTTGCGCCGCGCACGGGGCCTGGATCCGGGCCAACCCGGCCGTGGCGCAGGCGGCCCTGGCCTTCGGGGAGGCCAACCAGCAGGCCCTCGCAGCCACCGGACATCCCACCCTGACCGACACCACCCCGTGAGACCACCGCGGCGCGGGGAGCTCTGGACTGCGAACACCGGACCGACGCCCCAGGCCGTGCTCGTGCTCAGTTCCACCGTCTACAACGAGATCGTCGACGAGCCGACCGTGCTGGTTGCCCTGGTCGTGGAGCACGCGACCAGCGAAGGGTTCTGCGTCGATCTCGGCGGCGGCCTGTGGGCCGTGATGGGCCTGGTCACGTTCGTGGCGAAAGCCAGCCTCGTCACCTGTCTGCGCTCAGTCGACACCCAGGCGCTGACCAGCGCCAACACCATGCTGTTCAAGATCCTGGCCACGCCCGAACGCTGAGGCGGCCACCCTCAACATCGCTCGGCCGGGGTCGGGTCCGGGGTCGGGTCCGTTTGGACGGCCGAACCCACCGCGTCCGACGGGGGCGGTGTGGTCACCGCGTCGGGCTCGACCCGGCTGTGGGCGGCGAGCCAGGCCGCCGCGAGGACCGTGAGCACGAAACCCGTCGTCGCGATCCCACCGCTGCCGGACCTGGCGTGGTCGCCCAGCAGGGTCAGCCCGATGATCGCGGGAACGACGGTCTCCGCCGTCGCCTGCCCCGCCATGGCGATCGTGACCGAGCCCCGCTGCAGGGCCGCCGCGAACGCGACCATGCCGACCACCCCGTAGATCAGCAGCGCCCAGGAGAGGGGATCGGCGACGACCTCGACGAGGGTGTGGTCGGCCTCCAACGCACGAGCGCACAGCGCCGTCCCGCCGAACGCCAGGCCGGACAGGCCGCCGAGGGCAAGGACGGCGCGCCCCTCGGACAGCGCCCGGCCGGCCCAGAAACAGCCCAGGGCCGTCGGCAGGATGCCGAGCGCGATCAGGACGGCGGCCGTCGACCCCACCGGTCGCGGTTTTCCCGGCGCGGCGGTGGCCGCGAGCAGCACCACTCCGAGCCCGAGTACGACCAGGGCAGCCGCCTGGGCCCGGTCCAACCGAACCCGCAGGAAGATCCTCGCCAGCACCGCCGTCACGCCGACGCTGGCCACCAGGATCGCCTGGACGGCGAACAACGGCAGGGAACGCACCGCGACCAGCGAGAGCACCCAGCCGACCAGGTCCAGCCCCATCCCGACGAGGTAGGGAACCTGCACCGCAAGCCGCACCAGCAGGCGGGGATCCAGGGCGCCGGCGGTCGTCGCGGTCCGGCGGGCGCCGATGCTCTGCAGGATCGAACCGACGCCATAGCAGACGGCGCATGCGAAAGCCGACAGATACGCCACGAGCACCCACTCAGCCTAGGGCGCGCTCCTGTCAGGGGACGAGGTCCGCCAGGTCGTCGAGCCGGAGCACGACCGCGGCCACCATGGCACTGGTGACCTCCGGCGCCTCCACCACCTCGTCCACCACCGCGCGGACCCGGCTGACGCCACCGCTGCGGGCGGCCCGCCTGACCGCCGTGTCCAGATCGCCACCCGCCCTCGCCAGCAGCGCCTCGACCAGCCGGGCATGGCTGCTGGCAAGCTTCGACCGCAGCGACGCCTTCGCCATCGTCTCCCAGTAGGAGTCCCCGGGTCGGTCGACGATACGGGTGGTCAGCCGGCCCAGCCCGAGCCGAACGCCGAGGTCGAAGTACTCGGTCAGCACCTCGGTCACCGCGATGTCGTGCTGCAGCGCCACGTCGACGATGTCGAGGGCGTTGACCATCGCCTTCAGCCTCGCGACCTGCTCCGCCGCGCGCAGCGGCAGGCCGGCGCCGAGCAGCCGACGCCGCACGGTCTCGATGGCGTCGAGTTCCTCCCGGGCGCCCAGGCTGCGCAGCGTCTCCGGCAGCGCCATCGCCACCTCGCTGACGCCGTCGTAGTACCGCATGGTCTCGGCGGTCAGGTCCAGCGGCCTCGGCCGCCGCCGCAACAGCCACTGGGCCGCGTACTCCTGCAGCGTGCGACACCGCAGCAGTGCCTCGACGGCGGCGTCGACCCGGTCGCCGCCGGGCACGTCGCCACGGCGGCGGGCCCGGCATGGCGTTCCCGCGGCCGGCTGGTGATGGCCGTCGACCGCCTCCCAGACCCAGGCCAGCCCGAACAGGTCCCGGGTGATGAGGAAGGCACGGACACCGTCAACCGGCGGCGCACCGGTCAGTTCCTCCAGCCGGAACAGGAAGCCGGCGCCGACCCGGTCGACGAGGTCGTTGGCGAGCTGGGATGCGGCGATCGCCCGCCACAGCGGATGCCGGTCGAACCGTGGGCCGATCAGGGGACGGAGCGTGGCCGGCAGGTAGGCGTCCAGCGTCTCGGCGGTCGCCGGCTCGGCCAGCAGGTCCGACCCGACGAGCTCGCCGAAGACCTCGCGTTTGCCGTAGGCGTGCAGGATCGCGATCTCGGGACGGGTCAGCACCGGGCCCCTGCCCATCCGCGCGCGCATCACCTCCTGGTCCGGGACGGGGTCGACGGACGGGTCGAGGATGCCCGCGGAGACGAGGTGACCGGTGAGCCGAGCCATGCCCTCGACCGACACGGCGGCCTGCCGTTCGGAGACGCTCAGCGACAGCACCTGCCGGGCAGAGTCGGCGAGGACCAGCTGCACGACCTCGCCCGTGGCCGCCGCCAGCAGATCGTCGCGCCCGGACGGGTCCACCGGAGCAGTGCCCGGCGAGCTCCCACCGATCGGACCAGGCACGCGGCCGGCGGCAGCAAGACCGATCTTGAGGTTCACCTCGCGGTCCGAGCAGTCGACGCCGGCCGAGTTGTCGATGAAGTCGGTGTTGCATCGGCCGCCCGCCAGGCAGTACTCGACCCTGGCCGCCTCCGTCAGGCCGAGGTTGCCCCCCTCGGCCACGACTCTCGCACGCAGTTCGGACGCGTCGACCCGGCAGCGGTCGCGTGCCTTGTCGCCGACCGCGTGGTGGTCCTCGCGCGATGCCTTGACCCAGGTGCCGATCCCGCCGTTCCACAGCAGGTCGACCGGCGCCCGCAGGATCGACCGGATCAGCTCGTCCACGGTCAGGCTTTCGGCGTCCACCCGCAGCCGGGCACGGATCTGCGGGGACAGCGGGACCCGTCGGGCCGACAGCGGAAACACGCCGCCACCGGCGGACAGCGCCGACCGCTCGTAGTCGTCCCAGCTGCTGGTGGGCAGCGCCGCAAGCCGCCGCCGCTCCGTATACGAGCGGTCCGGGTCGGGGTCGGGGTCGAGGAAGAGGTGCCGGTGGTCGAACGCGGCGACGAGGCGCAGCTGGTCCGACTGCAGCAGCCCGTTGCCGAACACGTCCCCCGACATGTCCCCGATCCCGACGACGGTGATCGGTTCAGCGTCGGCGTCCACCCCCAGCTCGGCAAAGTGGCGCCGCACCGACTCCCAGACGCCCCGGGCGGTGATCCCCAGCGCCTTGTGGTCGTAGCCGGTCCGGCCGCCGGAGGCGAAGGCGTCGCCGAGCCAGTAGCCGGACTCGACGGCGATCGCGTTCGCCAGGTCGGAGAACCGGGCCGTGCCCTTGTCCGCCGCGACGACGAGATAGCTGTCCTCGCCGTCGTGACACACCAGTCCGGGCCGGCGGACGGTGGCCCCGTCGACCCGGTTGTCGGTCAGTGCCAGCAACGCGCGGATGAAGGCCGCGTAGCAGGCGCGGCCCTCAGCCTCCCGCCGCCGCGGGTCGTCCGGGGGGTGCCGCAGGACATAGCCGCCCTTGGCGCCGTCGGGCACGATCAGCGCGTTCTTGACCCGCTGTGCCTTCATCAGCCCGGCGATCTCGGCACGCAGGTCCTCAGTACGGTCGGACCAGCGGATCCCGCCGCGGGCGACCAGCCCGGCGCGCAGGTGCAGGGCGTCGAAGCGCGCCGTACTCACGAAGACCTCGGCCGCGGGAAGGGGACGCGGCAACCATCGCAGCCGGCCTGGGTCGAGCTTCACCGCGAGCGCCTCGCCCGGCAGGTAGTAGGTGGTGCGCACGACGGCGAGGACGACGTCGCGCAGGCGGGTGAGCAGCAGGTCCTCATCGACGCCGGCGACCGTGTCCAGGTCGCGGTCAAGGCTGGCCGCCAAGTCCGCGGCGCCGTCCGGGTCTTCGGCACCGGGACGCATCCGAGCGTGGAACAGCGCGACGAGGTCCCGCGCGAAGGACGCGCGCGCGGTCAGCATCCGATGCCCGTACGCCTCGCTCAGCGGCAGCCCGGCGTGCAGCAGGTACCGCAGCAGGGCGCGCAGCAGCGCAACCTCGCCGGCGGCCAGCCCCGCGGTCAGCACCAGCCGGTCGAGTGGGTCGCTGTCCGCCCGCCCCACCCAGATTGCCCTCAGCGTCTCGCCCAGCTCGCCGACCTGCGCCAACGCCTGGGTGGCCAGCTCGGGGGGACCGAGAATCCGATACTCGTCGACGCTGACGGTTTCGCCGGTTACGCACCCGTCGCCCGGGCCGGCTGGCTCAAGAGGATGTTGGTTCTCTGCCCGCAGGCCGAGATTGGCGAGCATCGGGACGACGTCGGCCAGCGGCGGGCCGGCGCCGGGCCAGGCCAGCCACAGTGAAAGCGGGCAGCTGTCGTCGACCCGCCGTACCGCCAGCCCTGGCGCGCCCTGCGTGGCCAGGCCGGCACGCGCCTCGTCGGCCGCGGCAGGACGGCCCGAGGCAGGGTCACTGGCCGCTCTGGCCGCTCTGGCCACTGATCCGATCGAGGCGCTCATCGCATCTCCCTGGCGGCCACGGATCGACCACACGGATAACAACTCACTGCTACTGTGCCCAGCCACAGCGTGGTGATTCGCCCGTCTACCAGGCCACCGCGCCGTTCTGGTCGAAGAACGTTCCCGAGGCCGCGTCCGCCGGCAAGGTCGCGGCCCGGACGACGACCTCCGACGCCTGCTCCGCGGTCAGCGGCGCCTGCTCTCTGTTGATGGGCGTCAGGTCGGTCCGCACGAAACCGGGGCAGACAGAGACGACCTTGATGGAGGTGCCGGCGAGCTTCTTGGCCAGGGCGATCGTGACGCTGTTGAGCGCCGCCTTCGAGCTCTGGTATGCCGGCACGACCGTGGAGTAGTACGGCGATGCGGGACTGGCCTGGTCGTTGAGCGAACCCATCGTCGTGGAGACGTTGACGATCCGTCCGGCCGGGCTCTCGCGCAGCAGGGGCAGGAACGCCTCGGTGACCGCGACCGGGCCGAAGACGTTGGTGGCGTACGTGTCCTTGAACAACGCGAGGGAGGCGAACTCGTGCTGCTCACCGTCGGTGGCCTCGGGCAGGATTCCAGCGTTGTTGACCAGGATGTCCAGCCTGCCGTCCAGTGCCAGCACCCGGTTCGCGGCTGCCTCGACGCTGTCAGGCGACGTGACGTCGAGCGCCAGCCCCGCGGTGTCGTACCCGTTCGCCCTCAGATCGGCTGCGGCCCTGTCCGCCGAGGCCTGGTCGCGTGCGGTGACGATGACCCGACAGCCGAGGCGGCCGAGGGCCTGCGCGGTAGCGAAGCCCAGGCCGCGGCTGCTTCCCGTGACGAGTGCGACAGCCATGCGTGTCCAATCCGAGTGTCAGCACGCCGCCATGGCGTCGGCGGCGAGAGCGCCGGTGCGTCTCTCATCCGGAAGACGCCGGGACCGCCCAGAACGTGAGGTGCCGGTTGCGATCCGACGCTCCGGGGATGGCCCGCTGACCTCAGATCGCTCCTTCGAGCCGAAGGAGGGCCCGCTTGGCGTCGTCGCCCCCGACGTACCGGCCGATCCCGCCGTCACTGCGCACCACGCGATGGCATGGCACGACGATGGGCAGCGGATTCGTCGCGCAGGCCGTGCCGACGGCCCGGACCGCGCGCGGGCTTCCGGCCAGCGCGGCCACCGCCGCGTAGCTCGCCGTGCTGCCGTAGGGGATCTCCCGTAGGTGCTCCAACACCGTGAGCCGGAATCTGGACGCGAGTCGCAGGTCGAGATCCACCTCGAAGCCGGACCGGGCCCGGGAGAAATAGTCGTCGAGCTGCCCGGCAACGGTGTCGAGCCGCCCACCTGCCTTCAGGATGCGGGGGCTGATCCGCTCGGCCAGGGTCGCGAGGACGGTGTCGTGGCCCTCCACCTCGTACGCCACCCGCACCAGCCCCCGGCGGGTCGCGGCGAGCAGGAGCCGCCCGACCGGCGCGTCCACGGTGCGGTACACCACGTCGAGCAGGCTCTCCCGCTCCGCCTCGGCCACCAGCCGCAGGCGCAGCCGGCCCAGGTCCACCTCAGCGCCGGACAGGGTGGCGAAAGGGCCCGGTTCCGGAAAGTCCTGACCAGTCATCTCGGCCCTTTCTCCCGCGCCGAAGGCGCGAGCATGTTCCGGAGCGACGCGATGCCGTCGGCACCGGCTCGCCGCGCGGACGCCGGGTTGCCGCCGAGGAGCCGGGCGACCTCGGGGTAGGGAAGTCCGGCCAGGTAGTGGTAAGCGACGGTCTCCCGTTGTTTCCGGGGCAGTCGCCTCAGGGCGTCCCACAGGTCCAGGCCGGCGTCGGGTTCCTCCCACCTGATCGACTCCGGCAGACGCTCCGTCGGCGCCGGACGCCGTGACTGGGCGCGAAGCTGGTCGATCGCCTTGTTCCGGGCGATCGTCACCAGCCACGCCTCGACGTTGCTGTCCGGCGCCAGCTGAGGGTAGGCCCGCAGCGCGGCGAGAAACGTCTCTGACCAGGCGTCCTCGGCCAGCGTCGGCCCGACAACGGCCCAGCAGACCCGCAGCACCATCGGCCCGTAGCGTTCGACGACGACCTCGAACGGTTCTCGCCCCATGCCAGAAGAACGCCGCACCCGGCCCAAGTGTGAGCCGACGACGCGATGCGCTGGTCGCGCAGATCTACCAGGTCGGCGATGTTCACACCGGAGTGATCGAGGCCGCGGCCCCCTTCCCCGTGAAGATCAACCTCGCCTGGCTGCGGCGGAATGTCAGCGCGACGGGACGGCTACGACTTTCGGCCGACTCCGCCGAAGATGTGCAGCGGCTGCGGCGCCGGCCCGGCCGCCGGCCGCCAGAGGGGGGTCGAGACCACACCGGGCTCGGCGAGTTCGAGACCGTCGAAGAAGGACGCGACCTGCTCGGGGGTGCGCAGGTTGTAGGGGTGCCCGTCAGCCTGGGTGATCTCGATGGCCTTGTCCACGTCCTCGCCGTGGGTGCCGTCGTTGAGAGCGAGGTAGCTTCCCGGCCGCACCCTGTCGAGCAACCGCTTCACGATCGCACTCGCCTCGTCGTTGTCGGCGACGTTCCCGACGATCCCGAACATCACGAGAGCGATCGGCTGGGTGAAGTCCAGCAGCTCGGCGGCCTCCGCGAGAATCGTGTCGGGGTCGCGCACATCGGCGTCGACGTAGGCGGTCGCACCGCCGGGTGCGCTGGTCAGCAGCGCGCGGGCGTGCACCAGCACCAGCGGGTCGTTGTCGACGTACACGATGCGGGAGTCCGGCGCGATCCGCTGCGCGACCTCATGGGTGTTGTCGGCGCTCGGCAGACCGGTGCCGATGTCCAGGAACTGGCGGATGCCCACCTCGCCGGCGAGGTAGGTGATCGCTCGGACGAGGAACTCCCGCTGCGCACGGGCGACGTGCACGATGTCCGGGTAGACCTCGAAGACCTTGTCTCCCAGCTCCCGGTCGGCGGGAAAGTTGTCCTTGCCCCCCAGCCAGTAGTTCCAGACCCGAGCGGAGTGCGGCACGCTCGTGTCCACCCGCGACCAGGCGCTCTGCGCCGGCTCGTCAGCACCCATATCGCCCATCATGTACCACTGGTCGCACACCGCAGCCAGGAGACCCGGTCGGCTCCCTGCCGGGAGCACCGGTGCGTCATGCGCGCCGCCCGGGGTTGATGGGGACTCCGCCCACACCGACCGCGAGTACGGGCACAGTCAGGCCGTGCAGGTGCCGACGTCGAACCGTTCGATGAGGAGGCGCAGGTCCTTAGCCGAGGTCTTGCTGTCGGGGGACCGATGCGGCCTCAGTGAAGCGCGACTGATGACGCGGATTCGAGCGCGTCCTCGGCGGCGAGCCCTACCCGTCAGCACAGGGGCGGGCCAGCGGAGCCTGGATGTTCACCGAAGCCGCGCTGGCCTCCCTCGTGACAGCCAGCCTCGACCAGGGCGTCAACGTCGAGGTGCTGCGGCCTGTCCTTGACATCGTCCGCCGGCAGATCGCCGCCGGGTACGGCCGACAGGGCACCGCCCGCATCGTCGAAGAGCTCAGGAGGGTCCGATGAGCGGCGAGGACGGTCTGTCTCCCGTGACGGTCATTGGCCTTGGCCCGATGGGTCGGACGATGGCCGCGACCCTGATGCGGTCCGGCCATCCGGTGACGGTATGGAACCGCACCCCCGGGCGCCCCCGACGACCTGGTCGCCGGGGGCGCCACGCTGACGCCCACGCCGACAGCCGCCGTTGCCGCCAGCGAGCTGACCATCCTCAGCCTCACTGACTACCAGGCGATGTACGACATCTTCGACCCGGCCACTGGGAGTTCGCCCCCTCCGGTGTGCTTGCCAGCAAGGTCCTGGTCAATCTCAGTTCGGACACACCCGATGCCTTCCGGGAGGCATCGGACTGGGCAGCCAGGCACGGAGCGAGCTTCGTGACAGGAGGCGTGATGGTGCCCGCTCCCACCGTGGGCGGCCCCGGGGCATACGTGTTCTACAGCGACCCCCGCGCGGTGTTCGACCTCCACGAACCGACGCTCAGGTCGATCGGTGAGCCGAGGTACCTCGGGCAGGACCCAGGCCTGCCCCAGCTCTTCTACCAGGCGCACCTCGACGTCTTCCTCACCGCCCTGTCGAGCCTGCTCCACGCCACCGCGCTCGTCACCGCGGCCGGTGTCCCGGCCGCCGATTTCCTACCCGGTGTGCTGAACACCCTCACCGACATCCCAACAATGATCGGAGACGGGCGGGACCTGGCCCGGCGCCTGGAGGCCGGCGAACACCCCGGCGATCTCGGTACAGCACGGATGATGGGCGCCACAGCGAACCACATCGTGTGGACGAGCGAGAAGGCCGGCATCGACCCACGGCTACCCAAAGCCGTCAAAGCACACTACGACCAGGCCATCGCCGCAGGCCGCGACACCGAGAACTGGACTGTTCTCTACGAGATACTCAAAGCTGGCGACTAAAAACCGCCCGGAACGGGCTTACATCAGGCCACGTAAGCTTGCGCACCTGTTGCAGGCCTCCGCATCGGCCCAGAAACGCAGCCTCGTCGACATCCTGGACGGGTTCCGACGGGTCCGAGAGTGGGGCGAGGAGCACGACCGGGCGCGCCGGGATCTTGCACGGCGGCGGCTCAGGCGACGTCGCGACGACGCTCGGCGTGGGTGAACGCGAGGAACTCGTCGAGCTCCTCGTCGGAGTCGGACCAGGACCAAGACCAGCCTATGGCAGCGCCTAGGTCGCGGGCTGTGACCGGCTGTAGTCCGCCGAAGCCGTCGCCTGATCGCGCACACCGGCAGACATCGGGCACCCAGCGTCTTCGGGGCCTTCTCCCACCTGCCGGGCCAGGCTGGCTACAACAAGCTACTACGGCCAGCGTTACCGCTGGTCAAGGGCATGATTGGGCTGGTGGCGGCGGACAGTAAATTCTGGTTCGACAACCACTGGATCAGCGATGCGACCACCGTGCCGTGCGGAATGTCGCGGCCGACAGTGCGGCACGTGGAGCTGGCCGGCTACGGCTACGGTTACTGCGCGTCGAACTCTCGATTCTGCCGGGGGTTGAAGCTGTACGGGGAATTGGCACCTCGTGCCATCCCACCCTCAGCGGTGTGGAATCCTGACGATGGGCGGAGACGGCCCGCCGTGATGTCAGGAGCATCGCAAGCCCGGCGTTCTCACCGTGGGTGCCCGCATCTTCCGCAGTGTTGAGGAGATCTGGACTGGTGCGAGTTTCAATATTTTGCCGCCGTTGGGCGGCGGGGTGCGCCGCGGTGCTGGCGTTCAGCCTGACCGCGTGTTCCGGCTCGTCCGGTGGGTCCGATGGGTCCGATGGGGTGAGCCCATCGGCCACGCGGTCCGCCGCCGAGTCGAGTTACGCGACGCCGCTGAAGGGAATCTGCCCGTCCACGGTCGTCATTCAGGCGAACTGGTGGCCTGGCCTTCCCGACGGATACCTGTACCAGCTTCTAGGCCCTAACCCGACGATCGACGTGAGCAAGAACCGAGTTGAGGGACCGCTGGGTGCTACCGGCGTGAGGCTCCAAGTGCGCGCCGGCGGGCCGGCGACGGGTTTCCAGCCGGTGACCTCGCTACTGGCTCAGGACGATAGCATCCTGGCCGGCTATGTGGGAACGGACGAGGCTGTGCAAGCCTCCGGGAAGCAGTCGCCGGTCGCCGTCTTCGCGCCCTACGAGAAGTCTCCGCTGGCGCTGATCTGGGGCAACCCGGCGTGGAACTTCACCAACGTCGCCGAGATCCGCCAGTCGGGCGCGACGGTGCTGGCCAGCGCGAGCGGGACGTCCTTTCCCGATGTCTTCGTCCGGGAGGGGTCGCTGACCAAGTCCCAGGTCGACACCTCCTACCAGGGGTCCCCGGACCGGTTCGTCGCCGCCGATGGCAAGATCGTGCAGCAGGCTTTCGTCACCAACGAGCCCTACCTGCTCCAGCACGACGTCAAGGCGTGGGGCAAGCCGGTGAAGCACCTACTTCTGCAGGACGAATACCCTGCGTACATCTCCGCGTTGGCCGTTCGGCCGGACAAGGTGTCGGCCCAGCGCGCCTGCCTGGCCAAGCTGGTGCCGCTGTTGCAGCGGGCGCAGCGGGACTACGTCGCTAATCCGGCGCCGGTGAACCAGCTCCTGCTGAAGGTCGTCAGTACGCTGCACACGGGCGGATTCACCCTCTCGTCGGGGCTGCTCGCGTACGGCAACGCCACCCAGAAGCAATTCGGGTTGATCGCTAACGGTAGTGACGGAGTGCTGGGCAGCTTCGACACGGCCCGGGTAGGGACGCTGATCGGCCGGCTGGTCCCGGTCTTCACTGCGAAGGGCAGTACGCCGAAGGCGGGGCTGGTTCCTTCGGACCTGGTGACCAACGAGTTCCTCGACAAGACGGTGGCGTTGAAGTAAGTGACGCCAGCGGCGATGGAAGAAGGGCGCCGTCCGGGGCGGAGCCGCCCCGGACGGTCCCTATGATGAGCATCGGGTTCTGACCACGCGGCGAAGGGAACGTTACTCATGAGCGACGCTTCGGCACCCGTTGTCGACATCACCGTGCCGCACTCGGCACGGGTGTGGAACTACTGGCTGGGCGGGAAGGACCACTATCCGGTGGACCGCGAGTTCGGCGACCGGCTCTACGAGTTGCTCCCCGAGATTGTGCAGCTCGCCCGGCAAGCTCGGGCCTTTCTCGGCCGCGCGGTCACCTACCTGGCCGGTGAGGTGGGTATTCGGCAGTTCCTCGACATCGGTACCGGCCTGCCGACGGCCGACAACACCCATGAGGTGGCGCAGCGGATCGTCCCCGACTCGCGGATCGTCTACGTCGACCACGATCCGCTGGTCCTGGCGCACGCGCGGGCCCTGCTGGTCGGCACGCCCGAGGGGGCTACCAACTACGTCGACGCCGACGTCCGCGAGCCGAAGAAGATCCTCCAGGCCGCCCGCGAGACCCTGGACTTCACCCAGCCGATCGGATTGATCATGCTCGGGATCATGGGAAACGTGGCCGACCTCGACGAGGCATACGCGATCGTGCGCGAACTGTGCGAATCCCTGCCCTCCGGCAGCTATCTTGTGTTCAAGGACGGCACCTACGCCGTGATGGGCGAGGACCGTGCCGACGCCATCCACGATCTCCACGAGCACGAGAGCTTTCCGTACCACCTGCGCACCCCCGAGCAGGTGGCCCGTTTTCTCGACGGTTTCGAACTCGTCGAGCCGGGTCTGGTCTCGACGCCGTTGTGGCGGCCAGGCCCCTCGGCCGAACCGCCCCTGGCAATCGACGACCTGTGTGGCGTCGGCCGGAAGCCCTGACCTCCGCCTTCCGGCCGGAGGCGGGCGTCACGCGGCGTAAAGCGAGGCGATTTTTCCGATGACCTTTGCCGTGTCGTCGGGCGCCGTGCTCTTGAGCGCCAGATTATCCATGGCGAGCGTGTAACGGGTGACGTCGTCCGGCCTGTCGAGATATACGGCGCCCGTGAGGTGCTCCAGATAGACGACATCGGCGATGTCCGGCTCACCGAACCGCAGAATGCTGAACGCGCCCCCCTCGGCGGGGTGGGGGCCGACGTTGAATGGAATCACCTGGATGGTGATGTTCGGGTTCGCGTTCAGGGCGATCAGGTGTTCGAGCTGGCCTTGCATGACGGCCGGCCCGGCGACCGAGCGCCACAGTGCCGCCTCGTCAATGATCGCCCATACCCGGGGCGGATCTGGCCGGTCGAGAATGGCCTGCCGACTTATCCGCGCCTGGACCCGACGTTCGACGGCGTCGGCGCCGTCCACCTGGCGAGCTCCGGCCACGACGGCGCGGGCGTACTCCTTGGTCTGGAGAAGGCCCGGGATGAATTGAAGCTCGTAGGTCCGGATCAGGACCGCCGCTTCCTCCAGGCCCAGGTATGGCTGAAACCACCCCGGCACCACGTCGGTGAAACCCTGCCACCAACCGGGCTCGTTAGCCTGACGGGTGAGTTCGAGCAGCGGCGAGCGGTCCCTCTCGTCCATGACTCCATACAGTGTCAGCAAGTCGGCCACATCGCGTTCCTTGAAACTGACCCGACCCAACTCCAACCGGCTGATCTTCGACTCGGATGCCCGGATGCTGTAGCCAGCATCCACCCGGCTAATGCCTTTCGCTTCTCGGAGTCTCCGCAGCTGCGTGCCCAGTACAATGCGGCGCACTATCGGCCCGCTTGCCCGTTGCAGCGTCATTCCCCCGCCTTCATCCGGCCACGTTCTCTTCAGCGTACCGGATGATGATGGAAGTCATGTAGCCGGGTTCGCCACACAGCGCCGAGACAACCGAGCCGGCGGCCCTCGCTCCGGGACTGTTTCCCGGCCCTGACACCGGGACGACATCAGGGTGCGCCCGGTAACGCCCCGTGCCAGGGGGCTACGATTCGGTCAGAAAGGACGCCGGCAGGTCGCCGACGGCCCGGCTCCGGGCCAGGAAGGGAGAGCCGATGCCCATTACGCCGGGGATCGCATTGGCATTCGACGACGTGGGAAAGACCTTCCCCGATGGCACCGACGCGTTACGGGGAGTGTCACTTAAAGTCGGCGACGGCGAGTTCGTGACGGTGGTCGGGCCTTCGGGTTCGGGGAAGTCCACGCTCTTGCGGATCGCGTCGGGGTTGACCGAGCCCTCCAGCGGGACGGTTGCCGTTGGGCCCAACGCCCCCGGCTACGTTTTTCAAGATCCCACGCTACTGCCGTGGCGCACCGTTGAAGGCAATGTCGGCCTGTTCGCCCAACTCGACCGCGTGCCGAAGAAACGGCGGCGCGAACTCGTGGCCGCGGCCATCTCCCTCACCGAGCTCGAGGGGTTCGAGCGGCACCGGCCCACGGCGCTGTCCGGCGGCATGCGGATGCGGGTCTCGCTCGCCCGGGCGCTCACGGTGCGGCCGTCGCTGTTCCTTTTCGACGAGCCGTTCGGCGCGCTCGACGAGATCACGCGGCAGCGGCTCGGCGAGGAGGTGCAGCGGCTCCACGCCCGCGAGCGGTTCGCGGGCCTGTTCGTCACGCACTCGGTCGTGGAGGCGGTCTGGCTCGCCAACCGGGTCGTCGTCCTGTCAGCCCGACCGGGGCGGGTCCTCGCGCAGGTCGACGTCCCGTTCGCCTACCCGCGGCCCGCCGACCTGCGCTTCGACGCCGCCTTCGGCGACGTCGCCCGGACCGTCTCGGCGGCGCTACAGGAGTCGTTCACATGACGGCGACTGCCCGGGCACCGCTCGCGGCCCCGGCGGCCGAGAGCCCTCGCCGCCCTGGCCGCCTGCACCGCACGGCCCGCGGGGCCGGGCCGCCGCTGGTCGTGCTGGGCGCCGTCGTCGGCGTCTGGTACGCCGTGACCTACCTCGCCCTGGCCCCCCGCCGCCGCTTCCTGCTGCCGCCGCCGCACGAGGTCGTCACCGACGGCTTCGGGGACTGGACCACCTTCCACGAGACCCTGAGGGGACTGGGCGCGACGGCGAAGGTCGCACTCGTGGGGCTCGCCATCGCCGCCGCCCTCGGGATGGTCTTTGCCGTGCTGATGAGCCAGGCAGGCTGGGTCGAGCGGTCGTTCTACCCTTGGGCGGTGGCGCTCCAGACGATCCCGATCCTCGCGATCGTGCCGCTGATCGGGTTCTGGCTGGGATACGGATTCTGGTCCCGTACCGTCGTGTGCGTCCTGGTCGCCTTGTTCCCCATCATCACCAACACCCTGTTCGGGCTCCGGTCGACCGACGCCGAGCAGCATGACCTGTTCACGCTGCGCCAGGCCGGCCGGTGGGCAAGGCTCGTCCACCTCGAGTTCCCCAGCGCCCTGCCCGCGGTGTTCACGGGGCTGCGTATCTCCGCCGGGCTGTCGGTCATCGGCGCGATCGTCGGCGACTTCTTCTTCCGGCAGGGGCAGCCGGGCATCGGCAGCCTCATCGACGACTACACCCAGCGCCTCCAGTCCGCACCGCTGTTTGCCGCGA
This sequence comes from Frankia gtarii, assembly GCF_025403375.1. Taxonomy (GTDB): domain Bacteria; phylum Actinomycetota; class Actinomycetes; order Frankiales; family Frankiaceae; genus Frankia; species Frankia gtarii. The sequence goes on along the minus strand of NZ_JAMPTM010000018.1, from coordinate 28,285 downwards.
TCATGGTGTCCTCTCTGTTCGGCCTAGCGCTGTTCTGGCTGTTCGGGCTGGCCGCCCGCATCGCCGTCGGCGCCTGGTACACCCCCCGCCGCCGCTCCTGAACCCAGCGGCGCCCGGATCCATGCCGAGGCGTCGGCAGGTCGCCCCGAGAAGCGGCGTCGGCTCGACGCGCGCCGGTGCCGGATCGGCCAGCCGAGCCTGTCGGCCAGCCGAGCCTGGTAGATCTCGGCCACGCCGAGCAGCCCGTCCGGGACCGGCTCGCTCACCTGGGCCCACCGGTGACGCAGGTCAACCCAGCTCGGCATTGACTCGGGCGGCGGCGCGCGCATCACCGACAGGCGCAGGACGTCGTGCACCGGACGGCGGGCTCCCCGATCCGCCCCTGGATGACCTCGCCGCCTGCACCTGACGCGTTCGTTCTTGAGGGCCGCGAAGAAGGTTCCCGTTCCGGTTGGTGAGCCGGCGGATGACCGACGTCTGCAACTCGGCGCTGCGGGACATCCCGGAGTTGGCCGGGCGCGACTACACCCCGGTGCGGCCCCAGCGGGCCTCGCCACCGGCGCCCGGCTGATACGACCGCTACGCCACCGACGATGCGCTGGACTCGAGCTCGTCGTGGGCACGCTGCGCCGCCACCAACTCGTCCTGGTGCTCTGACAGCCAGGCCAGCAGATCGCCGAGCGGACCAGCCACCCCGCGGCCGAGCTCGGTCAACTCGTAGGTCACCCGCGGCGGGATCGACGAGGTGGCCCGACGGGCGACGATCCCATCGCGCACCAGCGCCCGCAACGTCTGGCTCAACATTTTCTCGCTCACCCCGTCGATGGCCTCGCGCAACTCGAAGTACCGCGCTGGCCCCTGCCGCAACAGCACCATCACGGGCACCCCCCAACGCCCCGAAACATGATCGAGGACCAATCGGCCGGGGCAGATCCGCTGAAAGATCTCCGCAGCCGCACCCAGAGTGCCCTTGCCGGATCGGGGAGCCATACTCAACTTCACCCACCGACTATATGAAGAACCTCATCCCAGGGAGGTGAGGAAGGCGGTGCAGTATCGGGCGCCCCGGTCTGAGGCGATGAGATCCGGTGCCATCTTGTTCATCACGTACGAGAAGACGGCACCGCGGTCGACGTCCATGACGGCCATGGAGCCACCGGCGCCGTACCAGAAGCAGATCCGCCGATCAGGCAGGTACGGCAGGGCGGGGGTCGGGGCGAGTCCGTAGCCGATACCGAGGCGCCCAACTCCGCTCCTCTCTCGAGCTGGTTGGCGAACGCGTCGCGCAGCAGCGAGAACTTCTCGTCGCAGTGCCCTTTGACCCCGGTCATCGCAGCCTGGCTCCTGGGATCGCGTTCAGCAGTTGTCGGGTATAGGGGTGGTTCGGGGCGGTGAACAGTGTGTCGATGTCGGTGTCCTCGATGATGTGTCCGTCGCGCATCACCGCGATCCGGTCGCAGATCTGTCGAACGACGGCGAGGTCATGGGAGATGAACAGATAGCTGATCCCGAGGTCGGCTTGCAGCCGCGCCAGCAGCTCGAGGATCTGACTCTGGGTGGACACGTCGAGGGCGGAGACCGGTTCGTCGCAGATCAGGAGCGCGGGTTCGAGCGCGAGTGCTCGGGCGATGGCGACGCGTTGGCGTTGTCCCCCGGAGAGCTCGGTTGGTCGGTGGCGCAGCGCGGCGGCGGGTAGGCCCACGTGGTCGAGCAGTTGTCGCGCGGTGGCGCGGCGACTGTCGCGGTCGCCGATCCCGAAGGCGCGCAGCGGCTCGGTGATGCTGCGGGCGACGGTGAATCGCGGGTCGAGGGAGGCGAACGGGCTCTGGTGTATGAGCTGGACGCGCCGGCGCATTTGCCGCAGTTCCCGTTCCGGCCGCCGGGTCGCGTCGATTCCGTCGATGGCCGCCGTGCCCGTGGTCGGCGCGTCCAGAGCGGCGGCGATTCTGGCGAGGGTGGATTTTCCGCTCCCCGACTCGCCGACGAGCCCGACTGATTCCGCGCGATTGACCGTGATTGTCACGTCGTCAACCGCCCGGAACTCCTGCCTTCGCCGGCCGCCCAGTGGCCGGGTATAGATCCGGGTCACGTTCCGCAGCGTGAGCACCGGCGGCCCGAGATCTCCACGGTCGTCGAGTCGGGTTGCCGCCCGGACTCGGTGATCGACAAGCACCCGCGGTCCGCTCAGGCGGGGGGCGGCGGCAACCAGGCTGCGGGTATAGAGGTGTTGTGGCTGGAGCAGCACTGACGTCGTCGACCCGGACTCGACGACGGCGCCATCGCGCATCACCAGTACCCGATCGGCGCGGTCGGCAGCGACGGCGAGGTCATGAGTGATCAGGAGCATGGAGACACCGAGCGTGGCGACCAGCTGGCCGAGGTGGTCGAGGACTTCGCGCTGCACCGTGACATCGAGGGCGCTGGTGGGTTCGTCAGCCACGATCAGGTCCGGTTCACCCGCGAGCGCGATGGCGATCAGGACGCGTTGACGCATCCCGCCGGACAGCTCGTGCGGGTACTGCCGTGCCCGCACCTGTGGTTCGGGCAGCCCGGCGGTCGCCAACAGCGTGATCGCCTCGCGAGCGCTGGCGCGCCGGTCGCTCCGGCGGTGGATGCGCCGGACCTCTGCGACCTGCGCTCCGACGCGCTTGGTGGGGTTGAGGAACGCGGCCGCGTCCTGGGGGATGAGCGCGATCCGTGCTCCGCGTAGTTGCCGCAGTCGCTTGGGCGACGCGGCCAGCAGGTCTTCCCCGTCGAAGTGGATGGCGCCGGCGGTCACCCGGCCGCTGGCGGGCAGGAGTCGCAGGATCGCGTGGGCCAGGCTGCTCTTTCCCGACCCGGATTCTCCGACCAACGCCACGACCTCGCCGCGGGTGATGCTCAGCTCGGCGCCCCGTACAGCCGCTACGGTGGCCCGTCGATCGGTATAGGTCACGTCGAGTCCAGCGACCCGCAGCAACATCTGATTCACCACGACGGTCCGGCCGTAGCTTCCAGTGCCCGCGCGACGCGGTTCGTGGCCAGCACCACGAGTGCGATGGTCAGGCCGGGAAAGGTGGTCAGCCACCACGCGGCGTAGAGGTAGGTCTGGCCGGAGGCGATGAGTTGGCCCCATTCCGCCGCCGGGGGGGCGGCTCCGAAGCCGAGAAAGCTCAGGGCGGAGACGGTGAGCAGGACCGATCCGATGTCCAGCGCGGCGAGAGCCAACAGCGGTCCGACGGCGTTGGGGACGACGTGCGTGAGCAGTATTCGGCCCCGCCGGGCGCCGCCACCACGGGCGGCGTCGATGAACATCGCGTTGCGTACAACGAGGACCTCGGCCCGCATGACTCGGGCGAAGCCGGCGACGCTCACGATTGCGACCGCGATCGCCACGTGGATCACGCCGAAGCCGATGGCGGATACCAGGGCGAGGGCCAACAGCAATCCGGGGATGGCCAGCAGGACGTCCATGACGCGCATCAGCGCGGTGTCGATCCAGCCGCCGAGATACCCGGCGATCGTCCCGATCACGGCCCCGGCGACCAGCGCGACCGCCACCGCGACCGCCGTCGCCTTCAGCGAGGGTGCGGCGCCGTGCACGACGCGGGAGTACAGGTCGCGTCCCAGGTAGTCGGTGCCGAACGGATGCCGCCCGCTGGGTGGCCGCAGCCGGTCGGCGGTGACGCCGAGGAGCGGGTCCTGGCTGGTGAACCGGCCGGGCACAAGGGCCCAGGCCAGCACGAGGGCCAGCAGCAGGCCCGACAGGGTCAGACCCGGGGCGCGGACCAGGCCGCCCCCGACGCGAAGGGCCCGGCGTCGGACGGGCACAGCAGCCGACGCGTACTCGTTCATGAGCGGCGAATCCTTGGATCTAGCAGTGGATAGACCGACTCGATGACGAGGCTCGTCACCACGAAGATTGCCGCGGCGAGTACCACCAGTCCGAGTAGTACGGGCAGGTCCTCGTTGGTGACCGCGTTGACGGTGATCTGCCCGAGTCCGTTGCGGGCGAAGACGGTTTCGATCACGACCGCGCCGCCCAGCAGGTTTCCCCCGACCAGTCCAGCGACGGTGACGGCGGGAAGGCTCGCGTTGCGCAGCGCGTGCCGGAACACGATCCACGATCGGCTGGCCCCCTTCGCCTTCGCCAGCTCGACGTAGGCAGAGCCGAGACTTGAGCGAAGGCTGCGGCCGAGGACCTGCGCGATCACCGCCGCCGTGGGAAGCGACAATGTCAGGGCGGGCAGCACGATGCTGCGGATACCGGTGTTGCCGGTCGCGGGGAACACTACCCAGTGGAACGAAAGTAGTTGTAGGAGCAGTATTCCCAGCCAGAAGGACGGGATCGACACCCCGACCGCGGGTAGTGAGTCCACGAGTCGGCTTACCGCGCGGTGTCTGCTGCAGGCAGACAGCACCGGTAGCGCGACCCCGAGCGGAACCGCGATCAACAATGCCGCGCCGGCCAGACCGACGGTCTGCGGCAGAGCGCCGGTGACGAGATGACTGACCGATTCCCTGGTCTGGACGGACGTTCCGAAGTCACCGTGCACAGCCCGGCCGAGCAGTGTGAGGTACTGGCGCCACACCGGTTGGTCGAAGCCGTACTCCACTCGTATGGCCGCGGCCTGCCGCGGGTCGATGACCGCACTCGGCCCGTCCGCCCGCTGCGCGAGCATCAACGTCACCGGATCGCTCGGCAGTAGATACAGGGCGATGAACGCTCCGGTGAAGGCGCCCCAGAGCACGAACAGAGCCTGGGCCAGTCGCCGGGCCAGCGGCCCGGCGTCGAGGACGGTCATCACCGATCCCCGAGCATCAGGACAACCAGGCGTCGTAGAAGCGGACGCTGGAGTTCGCCGCGAAGGACAGACCGTTGACCTTGCTCGATTGCCCGACAACCTGGGCAAACTCGGTGATCGGGACGACGTGCGCGTTGCTGACCACGATTTTCTGCGCGTCGGTCACAGCCTGCTGGCGCGCGGCCGGATCGAGGGACTCGGCCTGCTTGCTGAGGGCGGCGGTCAGGGCCGGGGAGTCCGAGCCGACGATCGCGAACTGCTTGAACAGGGTGCGCAGCACGTCAGGGTCGGCGCGGCTGGAGTTGCCGAGAAAGAGGTCGTAGTTCCCGGCGACCAGTTGAGGCTGGATCTGGGAGATCTGCAACTGGCGCAGGTTGAGCTGGATGCCGACCTGCTTGAGCTGTTGCTGGACCAGCTCCAGGCTCTGCGGTTGTCCAAAGATGACGTCCAGGGCGAGTTTCTGGCCACCCCTGACGCGGATGCCGTCCGGTCCGACCGTCCATCCGGCGGAATCGAGCAGCCTCTTGGCCGTGATCGGGTCGTAGGTGAGCTGGGAGCTGAAATCCGTGTATCCCGGCGTGGTTGAGGAGAGCACGCTGGTCGCCGGCTTGTAGTGCGGGCTGTAAAGAGTCGAGACGATGTCGGCGCGGTTGATGGCCTTCTGTATCGCCAGGCGCACGTTCTGATCCTGCAGGATCGTCTTCTTCTCGTTCACGTAGAGGCTGAGCACGACGCCGGGCAGGGTGCGGCTGATCACGGAGAAGCCGTTGCCGTCGAAGCGCGCCTCGTCCTGGGGTGCGACGGCATTGGTCGCGTCGAGTTGGCCGGACAGCAGGCTGCCCGTCCGGGTAGTGACGTCGGAGACGATCCTGATGTCAATCTTGTCGAGATAGGCGGCCCCGGTGTGCTGGGCGGTCGACGGCGCCAGTTTGTAATCGGGGCGCTTGCTGAGCACGATGTTCTGGTGGGGGATGTAGGAGCTGAGTATGAACGGCCCGGTGCCCACGATCTTGCCCGTGCAGCGGTCGGCGGCGGTGCCCGCGAGCGATCCCGTGGACAGGATGGACAGAGCTGGCGCCGAGGTGGCCTGCAGGAACTGGATATTGGGCTTGGCGAAGGCGACGGTGACCGTGCGCTGATCCGGAGCCGTTATCGAGGTCAAGCCGGCAAGATAGGCGCCAGAGTTGCTCGCGGTCGGACCGAGCTTCTGGATATTCTCGAAGTTCGCCTTCACGATGTCCGCCGTGAATGGAGAGCCGTCGCTGAACGTCACTCCATCGTACAGATGGAACGTGAAGCTCGTCGCGTCCGGACTGATCGTCCATGACGAGGCCAACCCGGGCCCGACTTTGCCGGTAGCGGGATCCTGAGCGGTCAACGTCTCCAGGACCCCGAGATTCGGCCCCACGCCTGCTTGTTGCGGGTCCAGGCAGGATGGTGCGTAGTCCAGGCCGTATCGCAGTGTCCCGCCGGCCGTCGGCCGGCCCGCGGCGGTGCTTCCTTGTGCGGTGCCTCCTGGTGCGACTGGGTCCGAATTCGACGTGCACGCCGCGGCGAGGACGCAGCTGAGGAGGGGCGCTGCGAGTGCTACGAGTCGTCGCCGGCGGAATTGGGCACGTCGTTGGAACACGACTCTCCGATCGATGAGCGCGCCAGCGGTATCGCTTCGCGCAGGGGGGAGCTACAGCAGAGAAGGAGTTTTGAACAAGCGCGCGGAAAGCCGCGAACACTACGCCCTGTATGGGAGGTCGTCACGCCAGGGTGGTAGCTTCTCGCCCGCTTCGACGGCAAACGGAAGAGTGTTTCCGGCAGGCGGAAGGGCACACGTCGCGAACGGAGTCAGCCCGCACGGGCCATTCGCGGCACGGTTGAAATCAAGGACGAACTCCCGGGCCTGGTCCTGCGGCAACTGGGCACGTACGACCCGTACCGGGTACGTCGTTATCCCGTTCGTCCGGTCGCGGAAGGGGATGTGCAGCTCGCCGAATGGAGCCGAGTACACCTCGAGTGTGTGCTCGGCATCGAACAGGTGGAAGCGAACGGCCCCGATCAGGGCCAGGTCCTTGTGCAGCGAATCCACCACGGTGTCCAGGGTGATCGGGCGGGGAGAGCTGTACGGCTCGTAGCGGGCCCGGACCACCCACCGGAAATCAGGATCGTAGGTCGGCACCCCGGTGAAGCCCGTCAGTGTCTCGGAGTGCGGATCGTGCGGACGTACGGCGTACTGGGCGCCCCGGCCGTTGCTGGCCGGAAAGGCACTGACCGAGAGGTGCAGAGCACCTGCGGTGAGGACAGGGATGGACGCGGATCGGCCGAGGCCCAACCCGACGGGCCCGTCGACGAGCACGGCCTCCAGCCGCAACCCTTCCTCCGCCCGGGCGTCGACCTGCACGTCCGAATCGGCGACACGCCACCGTCCCGGGACTCGGTCAAAGCTCTGCCACTCGTCGCTGAGCCAGTGCAGGCCGGTCGCGGACAGCGTTCCGTAAGGCTGGCGCAGTTCGGCCTCGCGGGCGTCGCGCCACGCGCGCCAGCACGCATGGAACTCCGCCTGGTCCGGCGCTGGCTCGTCATCTGCGGTCTGGTACGCCACAGTCATCGTGATTGGTCGCCTTTTTGGTCGTGGAGGTCGGGGTTTCGCGACTGAAGAGGACTCGATCGACAACAGGCGGAGAACCGTATCCGACCCGGATCTATGTATCGACGCATGACAGGCGGAGGTGTCGCGGGCATTTCCTCAAGCTACGGATGAAGTGTCAGCTTCGGAAGGACGAACTTATTAGTAAGCTGCCGAGCGTCGTCGACGCTGAGCTGGCCGATTAACCGGCACTGTTGCGTCGGCGAAGTCCACCGTCGCGGCTACCGATCAGCCATGATCGAATCGTGCGGCGACGTCATGTCCGTCCACCGGCTCCAACGTCGGAGTTCGCGGGGTTCCGGTTCCCACCGAAGGTGATCGTGCTGGCGGTGCGCTGGTACCTGCGGTTCGCGCTGTCGTACCGCGACGTCGAGGAGCTGCTCGCCGAACGGGGCCTCGAGATCGATCACGTGACCGTGTTCCGGTGAGTGCGGCGCTTCACATCCCTACTTGCCGAGGCGGCCACCCCGCCGATCATTGCCTCGAAGGCCACCGACCGGACGCGCCAGGTCACTTGCCCTTCCGGTTCACTCCTGGAGGATGACGCGCTCCCCCTCGCCCGCGGGCTCCTGGAAGTTGGCGAAGTAGCGTTCCAGCAGCTCATCGGAAACGGTGACGCTGTTCGCGTCGTTGCGCTGATTGCGGATCGCCAGTCGACGCCGGAGTGTTTCGAGGTCCGCCTTCAGGCGGACCAGTTCCCATCGGCATCCGTGGCTCTCGATCACGGCCTTGTATCGGTCTCGGGTGGCCCGGTTCCAAAAGCTGTAGTCGATGACCGTGGGCACCTTCGCCTCCAGCAGGCGGATCAGGTCGTCCCACAGTTGTTGTTCGGCCGTCGACTTGAGATGCTCGTACTCCGCCGGGTCGAGTTCAGCCCCGTCGCGGCCGGCCCATATCCACACAATCTCGTCGATCGAGAGTCGGCTGTAGCCGCGACGCTCAAGGGCCCGCGCGTACGTACTCTTGCCCGAGCCAGGCAGGCCGCACATCATCACGACGAGACCGTGCTCTGTCCCGACGAGGTCCGGCAGAAGATCCGCTTCGTCCATGAGGGCGAGGCTACAAAATCTTGAATGGTCGGGTTCTTTACACCCAGGCGTGCGGTGCGGCCGCGCCGGCCAGCTCCCACACCCGCAGACACGCACCCGCCCGCGCCGCGCCCACGGCCTTCAGCGCCTTCTCGACGTCACCAGCCAGCCGGTCGACCGTGCGCGGCACCGTCGGGTCCGAGGCCACGAGTCCGAACACAGCCGGCGCGGCGCGCAGCAGCCCGACGTCAGCCAGCCAGTCCCCGCCGAGCGCCAATGAGACCGCCAGGTCGCACATCAGCTTGCCCGGATCATGCACCGCCCGCGCCGGCCGCCACGGCACCAACGCCACCGACAACGCCCGGCCCAGCCCGGACACCCGGACCGTCTCCGTCAACAACAGTCCGCCCGCGTGCGACACGACCCCGAGGCCGGCCGCGTCGACACGGACAGACGGGTAGACACCGGTAATCATCACCCTGAGGGTGCTCCTCGATCCGGAACGGACAAGGCCTCGATGACCTCAATCTTCCCAGATCAGGAGCACCTTTCTCATTTCCGACATACCCTCAAACGATCACTGATGAAGGCCCGAGGCTAGAGAAGTTGATTTTGATACGGCCCGTTCACCGGACTCGATCATCCATTGATGACGTTGGCATCGCGAGCGGGATTATCCAAATCGGCACACATCCGCGATCGCCGTTGGTTTAGGCATCGGAGATGTACTGGGTGCCGCGATCCGAGTGCATCACCTCGTCCGGTGCGAGGGCGGTGCGGGAAGCGGCCATGGTGAACGCGTCGACGATGAGGTCGGTGCCCATGTGGCGCAGGCCATCGACCAGCCGAGAACTTTCCGTGAGGAGCAGTCGATGACGGTGGCGAGGTACGGCCATCCTTCGCCGATACGGATGTAGGTGATGTCACCGACGAGCTTAGCCCCGGGCCGGTTGGCGGTGAAGTCGCGGCGGACGTGGTCGGCGGGGGCGGGGGTCTGGCCGGGGATCGTGACGCGGCGGTAGGCCCTGGGCTGGCAGGCCTTCAGCCCTGCTCGGCGCACGATCCGCCGGGCGAGGCGGACCGGAGGTGGGCTGGCCCGACGCGGTCAGGGCGGCGGCGATCCGCCGCGCGCCGTAGGTCTGGCGCGAGGCGGCGAACAACGCCCGTACCTGGGTGTCCAGAGTGGTGCGGGTGCCATACCCGTTCTGTAGCAGAGCCCCCCGGAAGCCCTCACGACCCGGCCCCACCAGAAACCCCGACACGGCCCGCGAACCGCTCCTCAGTAAAAATGCCGGGGCCCTGGGTGGGGACCGATGTGCCACAGGGCGCGGGGCTTCGGCATGTTCGCGATCTGACCGGGTTTGGCGTCATAGGAGGCCGTGGGGGTGAGCGCGTCGGGCTGGGGTGGCGTGGGCGCGCCGGCCGGCTGAGATGAGCGTGTGGACGGCGCGGCGTAGGGCGTCGGTGACGGCCGAGCGGATCGTGGCGAGGTTCGCCGGTGCGTTGCCGGTCCGGACCGTGCTGCTGTCCTCGCCGAACGACACGTCGCGGACGTACTGAACCTTGTTCTCAATGTGCCAGTGCGCCCGGGCGAGGTCGATGAGCTGAGTGGGGCTGGCCTGGCAGCCGGTCGGGGCAGTGATCGCTTAGATGGTTTCGCGGCTGGGCCGTCTGTCCTTCTCCGGCGCCAGCGGGTGATCCGCAGTGCCTGGGCGATGTGGGGAACCGAGGTGACCGACGGTGGCGACCTTGAGTACGCGGGTGGCGTCACGGCCATGGTCGGTGGCGCGGGTGGTGTCGGCCCAAGGCCTAGCCTTCATCCGGGCGTGGACAGCCGACTGATGAGTCTTGATCACCGCAGGACAGTCGGCTTCCTTCCCTGTCACGAGCCAGTCCAGGTGCGCCCGATGGTGTGCATCGCATCCACGATGATGACGATCCCGGCCAGGTTGAGACAGGCTCGGAACCGGCGGAACACGGTAATCTGGTTGCTTCTGCATCGACCTCGACTTGGCCGACGGTGAGCTGCTTCTCCTGCTCGGGTGACGGCCGTGACGACCGGCAGCTCAAGCAGCGTGAGCCGGCGAGATCCGACTCGTGCCATGCCCGCCTGAGCTCACCGCGATGCTGCGCCGCCATATCCAGATGTTCGGGACCGGGCCCGGCGGCCGGCTGTTCGACGCGGAGACCGACGATCCGATCTCCAGCCTCACGATCGCTTACATCTGGAGTCGGGCGCGAGCGGCGACCTTCACCGACGAAGTCGCCGCGTCCATGCTCGCGAAGACGCCTTACGACCTCCGTCACGCCGCGGTGTCGACCTGGCTCAACGACGGTGGTCCCGGCGACGCTGGTCGCTGGCTGGGCCGGGCACAGCGTCGAGGTCCTCCTCAAGATCTACGCGAAGTGCCTCGACGGCGAGGAGGTCCGCATGCGGAGCCGGATCGAGGACGCTCTCGGCTGGACGCCCGACAAGCCGGACCGGGATGGCGAATCCGACCGCGCGTAGGCCACCGGCGAACTTCGGCACCACTTCGGCACAGCCTGCCGGAGTTCGCCGGTACCAGCCGGACACGGCCGGACAGTCCAAGGAGGTTTCGTGAGGCCAAAAGCCCTGGTGGGGCAGGGATTTTGGCTGGTGATCGAGGTGTGCCCCCAACGGGATTCGAACCCGTGCTACCGCCTTGAAAGGGCGACGTCCTGGGCCGCTAGACGATGGGGGCGCGGTGACGACCACAGCCGAGGCGGAGCAGTCGCTCAGCCACATCGTCGATCGCCTGAAGCACTGCAAGCATAGGGGATGGCCAGGGCAGCCGACAAACCCGTCAGCGCTGGGTCCGGTCAGCCGATGCCGGCGGAGGGGACGCGCAGGGCCGGGCGCGGGTCGGCCCAGCGGTAGCGGGAGTGGAAGAACGCGCGCACCGGCCGGCCGCCGATCGCGATCGAGTGGGTGATGCGCACCCTGCCGGAGTCACCGCCTGCGGCGGCGAGGTCGAAGGACATCGTGACGTCGTCGGCCCGCTCCAGCGGGGTGTTCGGGTCGTAGACGCGCAGGGTCACCGCCGTGTCGACCTGGGTGTAGGCGTAGGCGAGGACCTGGTGGTTCAGGCCGAGTTGCAGGGGATCCGCCGAGTGGACGGTGATGACGCCGATCGGGGCGAGCCGTCCGGAGTCAAGATCGAGCCGGATCCGCGGCCATTCGTCGGCGAGGCTGCGCCATCCCACGCCGAGGCGGCCCAGGGCGCTGCCAGGACGGACCGGCCGGCTCGACCCGGGCCGCGACGCGCCGGCAGGGCGCGGTCGCGGGTAGGTGTCGGCGCCCCGCATGAGCCCGTAGTACCGGGCGACGCCGCGGGGCAGGTCGAAGCTCGCCAGCAGGCGGCGCACGAGGTAGCCGTACAGCGAGGTGCCCCGCCGGGGCGGCTCGGTGTCGGGCGGCACGGCGATGCCCGCCTCGAACAGGTCGCGCACCGCGAAGATCATGCCGCCGCACAGGCCGCGGCTGGCGTCCCCGATCCCGATCCCGATGCCCATGGGCATGCCGGGCAGTCGCAGAGCCAGCAGCGGCTGGGCGTCGAAGCTGTTCGTGAACCGGAAGGCGCTGCTGCCGGGCAGGAACCCGGACACGGCGGAGCGCACCACCCAGCCCGGAGGGCGGTCACAGTCCATGGTGCGGCCCCTCCGCCCCGCTCCACACCGCCTGGGCTGGCCAGACGGCGGGCGCCGGTCATCGTTTCGGTCGGTGAACGGCCGCCGAACTGCGGCGGCCCCGCCCGTCGCCTTCGCCGCGTACGGCGAGGCCGGCGGACGGCCCACCAGGGCCGTCCGCCGGTTCCCCAACAGGTCCACCCTGCGCCCTCCCGGTGCTCAGGTGGTCCTTGACGCAGACGTCGACGCGAACCGGACCTCGCCCGGCGGCCTCCCAGCCGGCCGGGCAGCCCGGCGTTCGGATCTTCACACTTCCTTTACATCGGGTGGCCCCTGGGTGGGGCCCCGGACCGGCCGGCTTGTCCGGTTCTCAGCGAACGGACAGCCTTTCGGACCTTCGACCCTGTTTCACCAAGTCCGACCACCGACACCCTCGCACTGGCGGTGGATGCCGCCCGGACGAGGGAAAGGAGGTGTCTCCGGCTACGCGCCAGGTCGGCGCGATCTAAATGTCGCCTCCGATGCTCGGGACCCCCTTCAGCAGGGCACGCACCTCGGCCTCTCGGTACCGGCGGTGCCCACCAAGGGTCCGAATCGACGTCAGCTTGCCGGCCTTCGCCCACCGGGTCACGGTCTTCGGGTCAACCCGAAACATCGTGGCTACCTCGGCGGGCGTCAGCAGCGGCTCGGCGTCCGGCGTTCGTGTCGTCATTGTGTTGGCCTCCCGTCACAGAGCGTCGCTCCGTCCCATACAGATCGTGCATCCTTCGGGGGCATTTCGGACATGGCACGTCAGGACCATCTGCTGACTAGTCACAGCTCGTCCGAAGCAGACGGCGACTCTCGGTTAACGGAATGCGTCGATCAGCTTGCGGATTCCCGCGCCTGCAGGGGTCTCCACCTCATCAGGACCCGTTCGTAAGCTTCGACCGCTAGGTCTGTTCGCCCACGGCGTAACGCACTGACAGCCTCGACGATGTCCTCTACCGAGCTGTCGCGCCGAAGCATGTCGTCGTCGAGTAGGTCAACTAGCCCGTCGTAGTCCAGTTCGACCCTGCTCTGCGGATGGAAGGACCCCAGCCAACGGGCCAGATCGCCGATGCCCTCGACCGCAGGGGCCTCACCCGTGCCCCCCCGCAGCGTCTCGACCGCCTCCACCGCCCGGCTCGCCCGGCGCCGGGCCAGGCTCATCGTCGTCCGGTAGATCATCGACCGCTCGGCGGTGTCGCCGGTCACCAGCGACCGCTCGGCCGGGTCGAACAGCAGGAACCACGGCGGCGGGACCATCCAGGTGCAGGTCTGGACGTGGACCTTCAGGCTCGGCCGGCGGGCCTTCCACCGGTCCAGCTCGATCTCGGCCGGCTCGGTGATCCGCCGTGGCAGGAACGCCTCGGCGACCCGCTCGGGCAGCAGGCCACGGAACTCCAGCGCCGCCTGCCACACCCGCAGCTGGGTCGACCACGGGCAGACGAACATCAACCCGTCGATCCACTGCACGAACGCCGACTCGTCGGCCACATCGAGGGTCGGCCGGACGCTCGCGACCAGCGCGACGACCCGCTCCTGGCGCGAACCGGCGCGGCGCGACGGCGGTCCCGCGGCGGCGTAACGCTGCCAGCGCCCCCGCTCGGCGGCCGGAAAGGCCGCGAGCGGCTCGTACACCCGCAGATACGCCGCAGGCGAGACGGCAGCCATCTCAGCTCCCACTGACCGCGTCCAACCCGAGCGCCGACCGTGCGCGGGCGGCGCGGCGCTCACCCCGCGGGGCGAGTCCGGTCACGCGCCGGAGCGCCGCGGACGACACCCACGCGGATGCCCTGGAACCTGGCATGCCTTGATCCTGGCACGTCCACCCGCAAGCCGTGCGCCCTACCGGGGCCATAGGGTTCGCCAGGACCCGGCCAGCGCCACCACCTGTGCCCAGCTGGCCGCCGACCTGCAGGTCCGCCGGGCGGATGGCGCCACGCCGTGCCGGGTCCGAGCCGGGTCCGTCCCCCAGGAGGTGCACCATGACATCGCTGTTCGGTCCCGTTCGCGACCACGAACAGGTGCTGCTGTGCTCGGACCAGCGCACCGGGCTACGCGCGATCATCGCGGTCTACTCGACCGCCTTGGGCCCCTCGCTCGGGGGCACCCGCTTCCACCCCTATGCCGACGACGACGTCGCGCTCGCCGACGCCCTGGCGCTGTCCCGGGCGATGGCCTACAAGGCCGCCTGCGCGGGCCTGGACTTCGGCGGCGGCAAGGCCGTCATCATCGGCGACCCCGCCCGTGACAAGTCCGAGCCGCTGCTACGCGCCTTCGGCCGCCACATCGCCTCACTGGGCGGACGCTACATAACCGCCTGCGACGTCGGTACCTACGTCGACGACATGGACGTCATCGCCCGCGAGACGCGCTGGGTGAGCGGACGCTCGCCGGCACACGGCGGATCGGGTGACTCCGGCGTGCTGACCGCCTACGGGGTCTTCGAGGGCCTGCGCGCGGCCGCGCGACACCGGTGGGGGGCGTCGGACCTCGCCGGACGCCGGGTGGGGGTCAGCGGCGTCGGCAAGGTCGGCCGCCGCCTCGTCGGGCACCTGGTGGCGGACGGGGCCTCGGTGATCGTCGCGGACGTCGACCCGGCGGCCCTGGCCCGGGTGCGCGCCGAGTTCCCGAGCGTGCAGACCGTCGCCGACCCCGACCAGCTGTTCGACCTCGACCTCGACGTCTACTCACCGTGCGCACTCGGCGGCGGGCTCAACGCCGAGACGGTCACCCGGCTTCGCGCGGAGATCGTCTGCGGCGGAGCCAACAACCAGCTCGCCACGCCCGACATCGGCCGCCGGCTCGCCGACGCCGGGGTTCTCTACGCGCCCGACTTCGTCGTCAACGCCGGCGGGCTCATCCAGGTCGCCGACGAGATCGAGGGGTACTCGCCGCAGCGGGCCCGAGCCCGGGCGGCACGCATCTTCGACACCACCGCGGAGGTCCTCCGCCTCGCCCACGACGAGGACGTGACTCCGGCGACCGCCGCCGAACGGCTCGCCGAACGGCGGATCGTCGAGGTGGGCCGGCTGCGCGGGATCCTGCTGCGGTGAGTGGCGGCCGGCCCCACGCCGGTGCACGGCACGTCCGCGCGGGTCCGGACGATCGAAGGGACGTGACGGTGGACACATCGCGACACGGCGGGTCGGGCCGTCGGCGAGCCGGTGAGCGGCCCAGATCCCCCGCTCGAACCCGTCGGACAGCAGGCTTCACGGAGCGCTTCCGATCGTGGTCATCTTGTCCGAGGACAGGCAACTGTCGGGTTGGCGTGCCGAGAAGCCTCCGATCCCTGTAGTCTCGGGAAGCACGAGACAGTGAGAGCACCGGGGCGGGTCCCCGTCGTCATGTTCGAGGGGGTCGAGCCATGGGGCGCGGCCGAGCTAAGGCCAAGCAGACGAAAGTCGCCCGCGAGCTCAAGTACAACTCGCCCAATATGGATCTCGACCGATTGAAGGCGGATCTGGGCGCGGGCTCGACGCGCGAGAACAACAGCGACGATGCGCACGTAGATGACGATTACGGATACGACGCTTACGCAGACGACGAGGACGACCGCCGTTCCTCCCGCTGATACAGCGTCACGTCGGTAGCCGTCCCGCCGCGGCAGGCTCACCCCGGCGGTCGTCGCCGATGGTGGCGGCCCGGGCTTCGGTCCGGGCATCCACCGCCATGCCGTGCTGCCTAGGTGCATGCGCGATCACGTTGGTGACCGTGCCGCTCCTTGGTTGGTGTGCGGCCGCGAGGCGTCGCGGGTACGGTGTCGCTTTCGCACGTACCACTACGACCTCGTGACACGCACTCGTCGTCACGCGGCCCAGCTTCGCGCGGGCGTACGCAGCTGGCATCGACAGATGGCGCTCGAGCGGCTCCAGCCGAGTTGCCGGATGCCGCCCGCCCGCCCGCGATCAGCTCAGCCTGGGTGCTGCCCGACCAGCCGGGCCCGGGGCGCCGCGTCCGCCGCCGGCTCGCCCACGCCGGGCTCACGGCCTGCCGAGGTCCCGCCGGGCGCAGCAGCGATCTTGCCGACGACCCACGAAGGAACCTCACGCTCCGCGAGCAGCGCGAGCGCCTCGGGGACGACGCCGGCCGGCAGCACCGCCACCATGCCGATGCCCTGGTTGAAGGTGCTCTCCATGTCCACCTGAGCCACCGCGCCGCGCTCGGCGAGCAGCCCGAAGATCGCAGGCACCGCCCAGGATGCCCGGTCGAGGGTGGCGACCAGACCGGCGGGGATGACGCGGGCGATGTTCGCGGCGAGGCCGCCCCCGGTGATGTGGGCGAAGGCATGCACCTCGACCGCCGCCGCCAGGGCCAGACAGTCCCTGGCGTAGATGCGGGTCGGGGTCAGCAGGGACCGGCCGAGTGTGTCCCCCAGCGAGGGGACGTATGCCCTCAGACCGGCCGCGGCGGTTTCGGAGACCCCACCTGGCTGGCCGGAATCAACGGGACCGAACAGGATGTGCCGTACGAGCGAGAAGCCGTTGGAGTGGATGCCGGATGATGCCATCGCTACCACCACGTCCCCGGGCTGGATCCGCTCCGGCCCGAGCACGTCGTCGGCCTCCACGACCCCGACCCCCGTCGCGGCCAGGTCGTAGTCGTCGCTGCCCATGAGTCCGGGATGCTCGGCGGTCTCGCCGCCGACCAGCGCCGCGCCGGCCTGCTCACACCCGGCCGCGATCCCGGAGACGATCTCCGCGATTCGCGCGGGCACCAGGGCCCCGCAGGCGATGTAGTCGAGCAGGAACAGCGGCTCGGCGCCGCACACGACGAGGTCATCGACCACCATGGCGACCAGGTCGATGCCGACCGTGTCATGCGTGTCGAGGGCGCGGGCAAGTGCGATCTTGGTGCCCACGCCGTCCGTGGACGAGGCGAGCAGCGGCCGCCGGTAGCGCGCCGTGTCCAGGGCGAACAGGCCGGCAAACCCGCCCAGCGAGCCGACCACCTCGGGCCGCGTGGCCCGCGCGACGTGCCCGCGCATCAGCTCGACGGCCCGGTCCCCCGCGGCCACGTCCACTCCCGCGGCATGGTACGAGGCGCCCGCCGGCGTCGGGGTGCCGGCCCCGGCCGTGATCCGTTCGACGCCGCTCATGCCTGCCTCGCCCCGGCCGGCTCAGGGCGCTGCGCGTCATGGCGGTCCGCTGCCGGCGGCGGGTCCAGGCCAGGCCCGGGCGCCAGCCCGTTCTCTCCCCGGGTCACCGGGTTGCCGCCCGCACGCGGCGCGGGGTCGGCATCGTCGGCCAGGTCGACGTCGTCGTGGTTGTCCGGGGACGGGTCGGCGCCGTTCATGCCGAGTGTCACCTTCCGGCGCATCGCCTCGGCGATCATGTCCGCGGTCGTCTGGGCACCGGCCACCGGCTCCAGCCGGTGCTTGCCGAGCTTGGCGGACTCGGTCAGCGGCACCGGGTAGACGCCGTCGAAGCAGGCTCGACACAGCGCCTGCGCCGGCTGATGGGATGCGGCGACCAGGCCCTCCAACGAGACGTAGGCCAGCGAGTCCGCGCCGAGCGAGGCACGGATCTCCTCGACGCCGGCGTCGCTGGCGATGAGCTCGTCGCGGGTGGCGAAGTCGATGCCGTAGAAGCAGGGCCAGCGCACCGGAGGCGAGGAGATCCGGATGTGGACCTCGGCGGCGCCGGCCTCGCGCAGCATCCGGACCAGCGCCCGCTGGGTGTTCCCACGCACGATCGAATCGTCCACGACGACCAGGCGACGGCCCTCGATGACGTCACGCAGCGGGTTCAGCTTGAGCCGGATCCCGCGCTGGCGGATCGTCTGCGACGGCTGGATGAAGGTGCGTCCCACGTAGGAGTTCTTGACCAGGCCCTCCCCGAACGGGATGCCGGCCTGCTCCGCGTAGCCGACCGCGGCGGGCACCCCGGACTGCGGCACCGGGATGACGAGGTCCGCCTCCACGGGCGCCTCGCGGGCGAGCTGGCGGCCCACGTCGACCCGGGTGGCGTGCACCGAACGGCCGGCGATCGCCGTGTCCGGACGGGCGAGGTAGACGTATTCGAACAGACAGCCGTGCGGACTGGCCTCGGCGAAGGTGTGCGACCGCACCCCGGCGGCATCGATGACGATCATCTCGCCGGGCTGGACCTCGCGGACGAAGGTCGCGCCGACGATGTCGAGAGCGGCCGTCTCGCTGGCGACGATCCACGCCCCGTCCGGATGTTCGTCCAGGCGGCCGAGGACGAGGGGATGGATGCCGTGCGGATCGCGGGCCGCGTAGAGGGTCGAGGCGTCCGCGAAGACCAGCGAGAAGGCGCCGGCGAGCCGGGGCAGCACGGCCATCGCCGCGTCGGCGAGAGTGGGCCCGGAGTGGTCGGCGAGCATCGCGGTGATGAGGTCGGAGTCGGTGGTCGCGCGCAGCCGGTCACGCCCGGCATCGAGCCCCTGCGCAAGCTCGACGATGTTGGTGAGGTTGCCGTTGTGGCCGAGCGCGATCGGGCCGCCGAAACGGGCCGTGCGGTAGGACGGCTGGGCGTTCTCCCAGGTGGAGGAGCCGGTCGTCGAGTACCGGGTGTGCCCCACCGCCACGTGGCCGCTCAGGCTGGACAGGGTGATCTCGTCGAAGACCTGGGCGACGAGCCCAAGCTCCTTGAACACCACGACCGTCCGGCCGTCGCCGACCGCGATCCCGGCCGCCTCCTGACCGCGGTGCTGCAGGGCGTACAACCCGTAATACGCGAGATTCGCCACGTCCTCACCGGGCGCCCAGACGCCGAAGACGCCGCAGGCATCCCGGGGACCGGGTTCGTCGAACAGCTCGGACCCCGCTGCGGGGTTGGCGCCAAAGCGGGCGACGTCTGGCACCAGGACTCCTTGGCTGGTCAGGGACACCGGAGAAATGCGGAGAGTTACGCGCGGGACCGCGTCCGCGCCGGCCCGTCCGCACTCGTCACGTGACGTACCGGACCGGCTTCGGCCACCGCCTCGCCCGGCAGCTACCTCGCTCCACGCTAGCAGCGACGGGCCACATCGGCCCTTGCCTCGTGTGCCGACCCAATGCCCCGTCGCCGGTCCCACCGTCACAACAGCGGCAGGTAACCGCTGAGATCGGCTCGCTCACCGCTGGCGGAGATCCGCCCGTCGGCCACGGCGTCGCCCCAGGCCAGCCGTCCCGCGCAGAGCAGGACGAACGCGACCGGTCCAGCCTCGACCACGTTCGGCGGGGTGCCGCGCGTATGCCGGGGCCCCTCGACGACCTGGACGGCGACGAAGGGCGGCACCCGCAGTTCCACCGTGTGCCCGGGCACACGGTGGGCGAACAGCTCGGCGAACAGCTTCGTCGCCACCTTCAACGCCGGACGCAGCGGCTCGACGCCGAGGTCGAGGCCGTGCACCACCGCCTCCACCGCCCGGGTGCGCAGGAACTCGGTCAGCAGCATCGGACCATTCGGGGTCGCGACCACCGGGTCGCCGTCGTCGGTCACCCGCGCCAGCGCGGCCGCCGCCGCCGACACCTCGGCGGCCAGCCGTTCGCGCAGGCCCGCCGGCCCGGTGGCCGCCGCCAGGACCCGGGCGGTGTCCGCGATCGACTCCGCCCGGGCCCCGGTGCCCGTGAGGTAGTCGACCGCCGAGACCGGCCGCGGCACAGCGGGTCGGGGCGGGTCGGTGGCGGGAAGCGATTCGGCGGGAGCCAGCGCCCGCGTCAGCGCGGTCGCGGACCACCCGACGTGCATGGCGAGATCGCCAACCGTCCAGCCGGGCAGGGGGCTCGGCGCGGCGAGCCTGTCGGCCGGCAGCTCGCCCACGGAGTCGGCGACCCGCCTCCACTGGGGCACAACCGCGGCGACAAGCTCCGGAAGCGCTGCCGCGGCGTCCCGGCGGCGGATGCGGGAGGGCATCGCCCCATCCTGCCCGGTCGGCACCGGCCCGATCGGGGTTGATTTGGTTGGGGGCCCGACCCGGTCACGGCGCCACCCACGATCCACGCCAACCCGCTCCCGCCGAGGGCGGGACGGGAAGACGAGTATGGACGGGTGTCAGTGACCGCCGCACATGCTGCGGCAGACGTGTACGGGACCGCGGCGATCCGGCGGCGGGTGCTGGACGCCTGGGTCGCCTCGCCGGCCCGCTTCCGGGAGGACGCCAACGCGGAGGAGGACGCCGCCCTCGGCGCCTACCACGACCGCCTCGTCGTGGAACTGTTGCAGAACGCCGTCGACGCCGCGGGCGAGGCCGGCGTGCCGGCCCGGGTGCTCCTACGGCTGAGCACCGACGCCACCACCCCGGGTGCCGGGCCCGCCGGCCTGCTGGAGATCGCCAACACCGGGGCGGCGCTCTCGCCGGCCGGCGTCGAGGCGCTGTCGACCCTGCGTGCCTCCACCAAACGCGACAGCGCCTCCGTCGGCCGCTTCGGCGCCGGTTTCGCCGCCGTCCTCGCGGTGACGGACGAGCCGTCGATCGTCTCCCGCGTCGGCTCCGACCCGATACTGACCGGCGTGGCCTGGTCGAGGAGCCGCGTGATAGACGCAGTGACGGCCCTCACCATGCCCGCGGCCCCACTGGACGGCGGTGACGTAACCAGTGACGACGTAACGAATCGCGACGCAACGAATCCCGGGTCGTCCCTCGCCGCCCTCGGAACCGCCGACGGCCTCGACGGCCTCGGCGGCCTCGGCGTCGTCGGCGTCGGCGTCGGCGTCGGCCAAGCGGCGCGCCTGGGCGAGGAGCTCGCTCGGCGCGAGGGCGCGGTGCCGATCCTCCGGCTACCGTTCACGATCACCGCCGGGCCGCCCCCCGAGGGCTACGACACCGTGGTCCGACTCCCGCTGCGCGACGGCGCCGCGACGGCGCTCGCGCGCGAGTTGCTGGCCGGGCTCGATCCCACCCTGCCGCTGGTGCTCGGCGGCCCCGGCGAGATTGTCGTCGACGTGGACGGTGCTGTGCGGGCCATCACCTGCCGCTGGCTGCGGGGCGGCCCGGACAGCGGCCGAGGTGCGGCGCGGGCGAGCGGCACGGGGCCGGCCGGTAGCCAGCTCTCCGAACGCGTCGAGATAGCCGACCTGAACGGCGAGTGGTGGCGCGGGATCTCCCGCAGCGGCACGATCCCCGCCGCTCTGCTCGCCGACCGCCCGGTGGAGGAACGCGGACGAACCGGCTTCACAGCCCGGGTGATGGTCCCCGACGGCGGCTGGCCGGACGGCGTGGCCCGAGTGCTGCGGGCGCCGCAGCCCACCGACGAGCCGCTGTCGCTGCCGATCCTGGCCAGCGTCGAGCTGCCGCTGGACCCGTCTCGGCGGCACACCGTCGGCGGCCCGCTACGCGATCGGCTGACCGACGAGCTCGCGACGGCCGCCGTCGCCCTGGCCGAGTACCTCGGCACGGGGCTGGAGCCCGGCGGCCTAGCGCAGGCCGGTGTCCTGCCCGGCGACCAGGCCGGACCGGGTGGGCCGCCCCCCGATCCGCTGGCCGCCCTGACCCTGATCCCGACGGGACTCGCCCTCGGCGAGGTCGACGGCCGGCTGCGAGAGTCCCTGCTGCGGCTGCTCCCGGAGTCGGTGCTGTTTCCCGGTGCCCTGCGCGGCCGGGACTGTTCGGTGGCCGACCTCGGTCCGGCCACCGACGCGGTGACCGAGCTGCTGCACATCCCCGGCCCGCCGGCCGACACCGCCAATCTGGCCGATCCAATCGTTGCGGATGGTGTCGATCCGGCGACGGAGGCGGATGGGGCGAAGCTGGTCGCGGGCCTGCTCCCGGCGGCCTACGCCGCCCGACGGTGGCGCACGGCGTTGGACCTGCTCGGCGTCCGGCGAGTGGACAGCGCCGCGCTGGTCGAGCTGCTGGCCGGGGTCTCCCGGCCGCCGGACTGGTGGGGACGGCTCTACCCGCTGCTGGTCAGCGCGCCGGACCGGGACGCGCTGGGAGCACTACCGGTGCCGCTCGCCGAGATCGGCGCGGACGGGCCCGACGCGGCCGACCCCCTCGCCGCCCCCACGCCCGCGGGCTCGACCGGCGGCGGCAGCCTGCGGACCCGCATGGTCACCGGGCCGCGCGGCACCCTGCTACCGACCGCCGAGCTGGACATCGTCGCCCTGGTGCGCTCGGGGCTGCCGCTGCGGGTGGTCCATCCCGATGCCTGCAGTACGGGCGGCGCCCGCGACGCGCTGCGGACCCTGGGGGCCCTGGAGGGCACGCCGGCCGGGGTGCTGCGCGACCCGGCCGTACGCGAGGCGGTGCTCGACGCCGAGCCGGACGACCACCCCGACGACCTGCTGGCGCTGGCCGCCGCCGTGCTCGCCCTGCTCCGGGACGCGGGCGAGGAGCGCCCGGCGGAGCTCGGCTGGCTTGAGGACCTGCTGCTGCCGTCCGCCGACGGCGAGTTCACCCCCGCCGGGGAGCTGCTCGTCGAGGGGGGTCCGCTGGACCGGGTACTGGCCGAGGACGCACCGTTTTCGACGCTGGCGCCCGAGGTCGCCCGGGCGTGGCCCGCGCAGGTGCTGGAACGGGTCGGCGTGCTGCACTCGTTCAGCGTGCTGCGCGCCTACGACCTGCCGCTTGATGCCGACGAGCAGATCCTGCTCGATCTCGACGACAGCGACACCTGGGTCGACGACGTCGCGGCCGATGATCACGGCGGCGCGCCGGGGGGCTCGGCGAATCTGCGCCGCCCGCCGGCGGGAGGCCCGCCCGCGCCAGCCATGATCGGCGTGTTCGCCGCGGTTCGCGACCTCGAACTCGTCGACTCGGCGGCGTGGCCCGAGGCGCTCGCGGAGCTGGCCCACCCGCCGCTGCGCGAGGCCGTGTTCGCCCCGGAGCCGTCGTACACCCGGTGGTGGCTGGCACGGCACGCGGTGCTGCCGGTGGCGGGCACCGATCGGATGCTGCCGCCGCGCGAGCTGCTCCTACCCGCGGCCGATCCGCTGCTCGCCGGCCTGTTCGCCCGCGGCGCCCCGCTGGCCGGCGTCGATGACGAGTTCCTGCGCCACCTCGGCGCACGGCTCACCCTCGGCGACGTCCTCGGCGACCTCGGCGCGGTCATGGACCTGCTTGACCGGCTGGGCGACGCAGATCGGGACGTCCCCTGGCCGGCGGCGCGCACGCTCTACATCGCCGCGGTCGACGCCGTGGCCCGGGTGCTCGCGGCACCGGACCGGTCCGCGCGCGACGAGCGGTTCGACCCGCCGCTGACCGTGCGGACGCCCGACGGGGTTGTGCCGAGCGGGCAGGCCGTCGTCGTCGACGCACCCGACCTGCTGGGTCTGCTGGGCACCGAGCGTGGCGCGCTGCGGCTGCCGCTGGATCGTGCGGCCGAGGTCGCCCACGTGCTCGGGGTTCCGCTGGCCGCCGAGATCGCGTCCTGCGAGATCGCATCCGATGGGTACTCGGCCGGGGAGGCCGCCACCGAGTCGGGCCCTGCCGGCGCGAACGGCACGAATGGCGCGACGCGGCGCGCACCGGACGGCACGCCGTACCGCGTGCACCGCCCGCTGCTGGTTGAGGACCTGGCCGGTCGGCCGACGCGGGTGCCATGGCGGGTACTCGGCGGGATCGGCGGCGAGGTGCACGTCGATGCCGACGCCGGCCCCGACGCGCTGGCCCGGGCGCTGGCCTGGCGGGGCGGGCAGTGGGACCGGCGGCACGCGCTCGCCGCGGAGCTGCGCGACCCGACGGGGGCGGCCTTCCGCGCGGCGGAGGACGACCTCGACGAGACCTGAGCCGACGGAAGCCGGCTACCCTTGCCCGGCCCGCAGCCGGTTGCGGCGGCGGATCACGACCCACAGCCCGGCGAGCCCGAGCCCGAAGCCGCAGATCGCGGTGGCCAGCCACCACAGGTGACCGTCGTCGCGCAGGTCATCCAGGAACACCAACCCGACCAGCGCGGCGACGGCCCACAGCACCGTGCCGACGGCGACGGAGACGACGCCGTCGTAGGGAAGTGGCTCGGGCGGCGGCGGACCGGTCGGAGCCGGCCCGTCGGCGACGCCCGCGGCGGGGTCGCTGTTCGCTGACGTACTCATCCCGCCCGACGGTACCCGCCGCTCGATGGCCGGGGCCGCCGGGACGCCCACGCTTGCCCGAAACACGCCGCACGGTCCCGGTCCGGGGCTTTCCGTAGCAAACTCCAGAAATGACGCCGGCGATTTAAAAAAATCATTCTGGAAGCCGCCGGATTCCCATCTTCCGGGCATGCAAACCAAGAATGCTGGCGCTACTCTTTCGCTATGACCCAGAGCAAAGTCGAGCCGCGGCATGGTACGGTCTCCGAACCGGCCTCCCGCGCGCACATATATCTTGCAGAATGGCAGTCAGCCGGCCTCGAATCGGGGAAGTTCTTCCCGGAGACGCAGGCGGGGCTGGCCGATCCATTCGCGCCGGACGACGTCCGGAACGACGCTCCGCCCACTGACGGAAAGATTGCCAGCGCGGGCCAGGATTATGCCGCCGAACTGGACAAGCCGGGATCGGACTGGCAGAAGCACTCCGTCGCCGCCGGCCAGCGGCTCACCGTCACCTGGAGTTTCCATGCCCCGCACAAGACGCGGCGGTGGAACTACTTCCTGACCCGGCAGGGCTGGGACCCGAACTCCCCGCTGAGCCGGGCCCAGTTCGAGCCGCAGCCCATCCATCAGGTTCAGAACAACGGGCAGCCCTACTGGTCGGCCGACGACCTCGTGCCGGGCAACCCGACCCGGCACACGATCGTGTTGCCGCAGCGGCAGGGATATCACGTCCTGCTCAGTGTCTGGGAGGTCGCCGACACCGCCAAGGGCTTCTACCAGATCATCGACCTCGATTTCACCGGCTGACGCCGGCGCCCCGTCCGCCGGCCGGATCCGGCCGGCGGACGGGGCGTTCCCGGTCACGACCGCGGACCAGATCCAGCACCAGACACCGGACACCGGACGAAGGCAGGTGGGTAATCATGCACAACGCCGACCGCGGACGACTGTCTTGACCGCGCAAAGTGCCGCCGACGCACTGCGCGAGGCGATGATCGGCCGGGGTGGACCGGAGGCGACGGGCTGGACGGGCTCGTTCGAGCTTTCCCCGCCACCTCGTGCGGGCGCCACGGTGGCCGTCCTCGGAGCCGGGATCGCCGGGCTCACCGCGGCCTACGAACTCGGCCGGTTGGGCTACCGGTGCACCGTGCTGGAGGCGTCGGATCGCGCGGGCGGCCGCAACCGCACGGCCCGCGGCGGCGACGTGCTACGCGAACTCGGCCCGGGCGGGGATCCGGTCGTCACCCACCGGTGCTCCTTCGACGAGGGGCTCTACCTCAACCTGGGCCCCGGCCGCATCCCCCACCATCACCGCCGGATGCTCGACTACTGCCGGTCGTTCGGCGTCGACCTCGAGCCGTACATCATGGAGACCACGGCGAACGTCATCCACCTCGCCGACGGCGCGGTGGTCCGGTGGCGCAACCGGCAGGTCGCCAACGACATCCGCGGGCATCTCGCGGCGATGCTCGCCGAGACCCTCCTGCGGCGGGACGCCCCGACCGGGAAGCTGCTGGACCTGCTGCGGGTTTTCGGTTCGCTGGCGGACGACCACAGCTACGACGGCTCCACCCGCTCCGGGTACGCCGAGGATCCCGATGTACACGACTTTCCCCGCCCGGCGCCGCCGATCCCCCTCTCGGATCTACTGGAGTCGGGATTCTGGCGACACAGCTTCTACCAGCCGGTGGACTATCTGTGGCAGGCGACGATGTTCCAGCCGGTCGGCGGCATGGATCGCATCGTGGCCGCCTTCGAACGGGAGATCGTCGGCAGGTTCGGCGACGTCGTCGAGCTGAACTCCGCGGTCACCGCGATCAGATTGCTCGACGAGGGGGGAGTGGCCGTCGAATACCGGCGCGACGGCCGGCCGCGAACGCTGACCGCGGACTACTGCGTGAGCAGTATCCCGCTGCCGGTACTGCGAGGAATACCGACGAACTTCTCCCCCGAGTTCGATGCGGCCATCAGTACCGTCGGGTTCGCGAACACCTGCAAGGTCGGCTGGCAGGCCGGTGAGCGTTTCTGGGAGAGCGACGCCGACCAGATCTACGGCGGTATCAGTTGGACGAACCATCCGATTACTCAGATCTGGTATCCGAGCAACGACTACTTCTCGGAGACGGGCACCGTGACCGGCGCCTACAACTTCGACGACGTGGCCGCGAAGTTCGGCGACCTGGCACCGTTGGAGCGGCTGGCGCAGGCTCGGGCCGGGGCGGCCGAACTCCACCCGCGGTTCGCCGACGAAGGCGTCGTCCCCACCGCCAAGGGCATCACGGTCGCCTGGCAGAAGGTGCCGTACCAGCTCGGCGGCTGGGCTGACTGGAACCCGGCGAACCCCGACCACATGCGGGCCTACAAGCAGCTCCTCCAGCCTGAGGGGGACGGGCGCTTCTACGTCCTGGGCGATCAGAGCTCACCGCTGCCCGGCTGGCAGGAGGGGGCGATGATGTCGGCCCACTACGTGATCGGGCAGATCCAGGGCGTCATCCCACGCACCGTGCCCGAGCCCGTCCGGGTGCCCGACTCGGTCGCTCTCACCCAGGGTTCCCGCTGATCTGGCGGCGCTGGGTGTCGGCACCCCGCCGAGGATCACTCCGGGACGGGACCGAGCGCCCAGCGCCGCCTCGTCACCCGATCGAGCAGGGCGAGATCGGCGTGGAAGTCGGCGTGCAGTCGGGCGGCCGTGGCCGGATCGAGCCGCCGTGCCGCAACCGCTGCCCCCGGATCGACACATCGCAGGCCGGCGGGGTCGCCGCAACGCCGAACCGGGACCTCACCGGCGAGGTCCGCGCGGCCGGTACCGGCGGCGCCGCGGTGACGGCCGCGGCCGCGGCCGAGGCCGAGGAAACGATGTACCCGACCCAGCGCCGCCGCCGGATCCGCGTCCAGTTCGGAGTAGGGCATCAGGAGCACCTGATGCCCCGCGAAGAGGGTGTACAGACGCTGCACCTGGGCCCCGTACCGGCCCAGGGCCGCGTACCGCCATGGCCAGGACGAGGCGGTGCGGGCCCGCTCTCCCTCCACGGCCAGGGCGCCTTCGAAGTCGGCGATGGGCTCCAGGCCGGACGCACGCATCCGCAGCCAGTGCGTGTGGGCCCGCGCCGCCGGGTCCCGCAGCAGGGCGATGAGCCGCGCGTAGGGCAGTAACTCGTGCAGCTGTCTCAGCGCCGTGAAGTCCGCCAGGTGGTAGGGGGCGCTCACGCCGCGCAGGACGCCCGCGGGCGCCGGGTCCACGAGGGCCTCGAACCACGCCCGGCGACGCGGCGCATCGAGGCCCCACGGCCCCGCGGAGCCTTCCGCCGGTTCACCGCCGTCCGGCGCCACGCCGGAGCCGCAACCGCCGGGCGGGCCGAGAACGACAGGCGAGCCGAGAACGGTAGGCGGGGGGAGAACGGTAGGCGGCGTGAGAACGGTGGCGGGGAGAAAGACGGCCGGGCAGCGACGCAGGCCGGCGAGAAGGATCTCCATACCCGCATCCGGCGCACCGATCACGAAGAAATCAGGCAGGGCCATGAGATCTCCTGTTCCGGCCTCTTCGGCGTCCCCGGCCAGCGGGTACCGAACGGTCCGTCAGTATATTCCGACTTCCCCACCGGAAAAATCGAGATCGCGCGATGACCTGCGAGGCTTCGAAGAAGCCGACGAAACGTATTGAATCTGATGAATGCGGACATGGAACCCGCCGGCCCGGAAACCCTGCGCTCGCCCGCAGCCCGACCCGCGCGGACCTGGGGTCCCGCACCTCCGTCGCCACTCATTCGACACCCTCATATCACTTTGTGAAGCAAGTCACAGTTTCATTCTCTTGGCGGCAGCCGGAACAGTGTGCTTCCGTTGCTCTTGTGTTGAAGCGGCTGGTGCTGGTCACCCGGAGCCATATCGATCTGCTCCGCGTCGCCTCGGCTGCCTGTCCGGCTACCTGACGGGCGGCTACCAGCCGCACCACCCGCGTCCGCGCCTGCTGCGGACCGGCCGGGCCGCAGCCCGGCTCCGGTCGCCGGCCCAGTGACGCCCGCCCCCGGCCTGCCGCCGCCATCACCAGATCACAGTCGATCATGGTGCACCCCGTCGTCGCGGCGTCGGGCGTCTTCGCCTCCACGCCACCGGCGAAGACGCCCGACGCCGCCGACTCACACCCCAGTCCATGCCAGCTCGGCCGCCCCATCGCCGCGGTGCCCGAGCGCTGTCCGGCCCCCCGGC
>NZ_JAMPTM010000189.1 GCF_025403375.1 Frankia gtarii | reverse complement strand
CGCCGGCCCCGGGCGGTGGGGCGCCGCGGTGGGGCCCGCCGGCGCCGGCGCCCGGCCGGCCGTGGGGTCCGCCCCCTGGCGCGCCGCCGGCGCCGCCGCCCGGTCAGCAGTGGGGGCCGCCTCCCGGGGCGCCGCAGTGGGGTGCGCCGCAGCCGCCGCCCGGTCAGCAGCGGGGGCCTTCTGGTATGCCGCCCGCGCCCGTGCCAGCCGGCCAGCCGGGCGGCCGGGTCAATTTGGACAAGGGTCGGGTCTCGCTGGCCAAGGGGCAGAGCGTGTCGCTGGTGAAGACCGGCGCCCCGCCGCTCGCCCGGGTGCGGATGGGCCTGGGGTGGGATCCGGCGCAGCGCGGCCGGTCGATCGACCTCGACGCGTCCTGCATCCTGTTCGACGATCGCGGCAAGGATGTGGACAAGGTCTGGTTCATGTCCAAGAAGGGCGCGCGCGGCGCGGTGCGCCACTCCGGCGACAACCTCACCGGCCGCGGCGACGGCGACGACGAGACGATCCAGGTGGATCTCGCCGCGCTGCCCCTGAACGTCGTCACCCTGATCTTCACGGTGAACAGCTTCCAGGGGCAGCCGTTCACCGACGTGAGCAACGCCTACTGCCGGCTCTACGACGATTTCACCGGCCAGGAGCTCGTCCGCTTCGACCTGTCCGAGTCCAAGCCGTCCACCGGCCTGGTGATGTGCCGGGTGCAGCGCGACCGCGGCGGCCCCAGCTGGGTGATGACCGCGATCGGCGAGTTCCACGACGGCAAGACCGTCCGCGCGATGGTCAACCCGTCGAAGCAGTACCTCTGACGTCGGCCGCCGCGTCGGTGCCGGTTTCGGTCGGGGCGGTCGGGGCGGGTCGGCGTAGCCGGATGATGGCGGTGGCGTCGAGCTGACCGTCGCCGCGGGCCTGCGAGGCGCCGAGATCGGCCTCGGCGAGCTCGGTCAGCGGCACCTCGACGCCGCGCCGGGCCGCCTCCGCCAGGCAGATCCGCAGGTCCTTGCGCATCCAGTCGACGGCGAAGCCGAAGTCGAACTCGTCGCGGATCATGGTGGCGGCGCGGTTGGTCAGGTACCAGGAGCTCGCGGCGCCGCC
Source organism: Frankia gtarii (assembly GCF_025403375.1). Lineage (GTDB taxonomy): Bacteria > Actinomycetota > Actinomycetes > Frankiales > Frankiaceae > Frankia > Frankia gtarii. The sequence continues at coordinate 12,062 of NZ_JAMPTM010000189.1, read as the reverse complement.
CGACACGGCGGGCAACACCTGGTCCAGGTCGAGGCCGGCGGCGATCGCGAAGTTCAGTGCCTCGGCCGCGCCCTCGACGGCCCCGGCGACAAGGATCTGGTTGACCATCTTCGTGAGCTGACCGGTGCCGACCGGGCCGATGCGGGTGATCGTCGCGCCGTAGGCGGCCAGGACCGGCCGGACCCCCTCGACGGTGTCCGGGTCGCCGCCGCACATCACGCTGAGGCGCCCCGCCTCGGCGCCGGCCTGCCCGCCGGACACCGGCGCGTCGACGAAGCCGACTCCCACCTTCGCGGCCTGCGCCGCAATCTCGGCGGCCAGTTCCGTCGACGTCGTCGTGTGGTCGACGATCGTCGCCCCCGGCGCCAGCGCGCCGAGCGCGCCGTCCGGGCCGAGCAGCACCGCGCGGACGTCGTCGTCGGCCCCGACGCAGACGCAGACCACGTCGGATCCGGCAGCGGCCTGCGCCGGCGTCGCCGCGATCCGGCCCGGATGCGCGGCCGACCAGCGCACCGCGGTCGTCTCCGTGCGGTTGTAAACGACGGTGTCGAAGCCGGCGCGGGCGAGATGGCCGGCCATGGGGAAGCCCATGGTGCCGAGGCCGACGAAGGCAACCTGCATCAGCGTGCTCCTGTTCCCGGATGGTCGGTCAGGAGCAGACTACGCATGTCGGACCGGGCGGCCGGCGTGAACGGCGCCCGCGGTCGTCCCCGGCCCGAGCGGGTCAGCGAGGCGTTTCGTACTCCCGCAGCAGGGCTCGGCTGATGATCCGCTTCTGGATCTCGGAGGTGCCCTCGCCGATGAGCATGAACGGAGCTTCCCGGTAGAGGCGCTCGATCTCGTACTCCTTCGAGTAGCCGTAGCCGCCGTGGATGCGGAACGCCTCCGTCGTCACCTCGTGGCAGTACTCGCTGGCCAGGTACTTCGCCATCCCGGCGGAGACGTCGTTGCGCTGCCCCGAGTCCTTCTTGCGGGCGGCGCTGACCATCATCAGATGGCCGGCCTCGACCTTGGTCGCCATCTCGGCGAGTTTGAAGGCGATGGCCTGATGCTCGGCGATCGGCCGGCCGAAGGTGCGCCGGGTCTGCGCGTAGGCGATGCCGAGCTCGAAGGCGCGGATCATGATGCCGCAGGCCCGCGCGGCGACGTTGACCCGGCCGACCTCGACGCCGTCCATCATCTGGTAAAAGCCCTGGCCGCGGCCGTCGGCGCCGCCGAGGATCGCCGCGGCCGGCACCCGGTGGTCGGCGAGGATCATCTCGGTCGTCTCGATGCCCTTGTAGCCGAGCTTGTCGATGCTGCCGGGAATGGTGATCCCGTCGTGGGTGCCGAAGCCCGGTTCCTTCTCCAGTAGAAAGGTGGTCATGTTCCGGTAGACCGAGTCCGCGCCCTCGTCGGTCTTCACCAGGGTGGCGACGATGCCGGCCCGCGCGCCGTTGGTCAGCCACATCTTCTGCCCGTTGAGCACGTAAGCGTCGTCGCCGTCGTCGCCGCCGCCGACTTCCCGGTCGGCCCGGGTGGTGATGGCCGCGACGTCCGAGCCGCAGCCGGGCTCGCTCATCGAGAACGCGCCGCGCAGCTCGCCGGTCGCCATCCGCGGCAACAGCCGGCTGCGCTGATCGGCGGTGCCGTGCCGGCCGATCAGGTAGGCGACGATGAAATGGGTGTTGACGACCCCGGCGACGCTCATCCAGCCCCGGGCGATCTCCTCCACGACCAGCGCGTAGGTGAGCAGCGACTCGCCCAGCCCGCCGTACTGCTCGGGAACGGTGATTCCGAACAGCCCCATCTCCTTCATCGACGCGACGATCGATTCCGGGTACTCGTCGGCGTGTTCGAGTTCGGTGGCGAACGGAAGGATCTCCTTGTCGACGAACGTGCGCACCGCCGCGAGGATGTCGCGCTGCACGTCGGTCAGGTCATCGGTCTGCGCTATCCGGCCCATCGGTCGTCCCTCTCCTGCGGCCTGAAGTGGCTGACTGGCGTTCGACGCCGACCGGCTGCTCGAACTTCCGCGTACGGGCAAGTCCCGCGGCGCGGCCCTTGCCCGCGACGACCTCGGCCATCTTGCGGCTGGCCTCGTCGATCATCTCGTCGCCGAGCATCACCGCGCCGGTCAGACCGCCCTCGGTCGAGGTGTGCCAGGCGTAGGCGTCCAGGATCAGTTCGGCGTGGTCGTAGTCGGCCTGGCGCGGGGCGTAGATCTCGTTGGCCGCCTCGATCTGGCCGGGATGAAGTACCCATTTCCCGTCGAAGCCCAGCGCGGCCGAGCGGGCGGCGGTTGCCCGGAAACCATCGTTGTCGCGGATCTGGAGAAAGGGGCCGTCGATTGCCTGCACCCCGCGGGCGCGGGCCGTTTCCAGAATCTTGAACAGCACGTAGTGGAAGGGATCGCCCGGATAGTCCGGACTGAGCGTGCCGACTGTGAGAGACGGCATGTTGATCGACGCCATGAAGTCGGCCGGGCCGAAGATGATGGTCTCGATCCGCGGGCTGGCGAAGGCGATCTCGCGCACGTTCGACAGGCCGAGTGCGGTCTCGATCTGCGCCTCGATCCCGAGCCGGCCGGCCTCGAACCCCAGCACCTTCTCGATCTGGGTGAGCAGCAGGTCAAGCCACGCCACCTGGGTGGCGGACTGCACCTTCGGCAGCATGACGCAGTCCAGGTTCGCCCCGGCGCCCTCGACGACCTCGATGACGTCGCGGTAGGTCCAGCGGGTCGTCAGGTCGTTGACCCGGACGACCCTGGTCCGGCCCGCCCAGTCGCCCTCGTTGAGCGCCGCGACCACGTTCGCCCGCGCGGCCTCCTTCGCGGCCGGTGCCACCGAGTCCTCCAGATCGCAGAACACCTGGTCGGCGGGTAGGCCCTGGGCCTTGTCGAGCATCTTCGTCGAGGAGCCGGGGACGGCCAGGCACGAGCGGCGGGAACGCTGCGACATGATCTTTATGTTATCGACTCGTCACTCATCGTGCTCAACGTCGGTCCGGGATCCGGAGGTGACCGCCCAGGCGGGCGGGTATGTCGGGGTCGGGGTTGCGGGCTGCGCCCGCGCGGGTAGCCTCCGGCCGTGAACAGGTCTGCGGCGCCGGCCCGCGGCGGTATGTCCGTCCACGTCGGGAGCGGTCGGTGACCCCGATGCCCACGCGTCCGGCTCAGTCCAGGGTGTACTGCCGCCGCCTGGCCGGCCTGCTCGTCCTCGACCCGAACGGCGACCAGGTCGGCCGGGTCCACGACGTCATCGTCACGCTCCGCCTCGGTCACGAGCCGCCGCGCGTGCTGGGCCTCGCGGTCGAGGTCCAGCGGCGGTCGATCTTCGTGCCGATCGGGCGGGTCACCGGTGTGGAGTCCGGCGCGGTCGTGCTCTCGTCGGCCCGGCTGAGCTGGCGGCGCTTCCAGCAGCGGCCGAACGAGACCCGGGTCCTCGGCGAACTGCTCGACCGCCGGGCGACGTTGCTGTCCTCGGGCACCGAGGTCACCGTCGTCGACGCGGCGATCGAGCCGATCCGCGGCGGGGACTGGGTGCTCGACCAGGTGGCGGTGCGCAAGGGGCGGGGCCGGCGAGGCGAGGTCCGCACCGTCGCCTGGGACGAGGTCACCGGCCTGTCGCTGGCCGAGGGAGGCCAGGGCGCGGCGAACCTGCTGGCCGCGTTCGAGAAACTGCGCCCCGCGGATCTCGCGACCCTGCTGCACGACCTGTCCGACAAGCGGCGCGCCGAGGTCGCCGCGGCCCTCGACGACGAACGGCTCGCCGACGTCCTGGAGGAACTACCCGAGGACGAGCAGGTGGAGCTGCTCGGCGGGCTCGCCGAGGAACGCGCCGCCGACGTGCTGGAGGCGATGGGCCCCGACGACGCCGCCGACCTGCTCGGCGAGCTACCCGCGGAGGACGCCGAGCGGCTGCTGCGGCTGATGGAGCCGAACGAGGCCGCCGACGTGCGCCGCCTGCTGCGCTACGCCGACGACACCGCCGGCGGGATCATGACCAGCGAACCGGTCGTGCTCGCCCCGAACGCGACGGTGGCCGAGGCGCTCGCGCGCATCCGCGAGCCGGAGCTGTCCCCGGCGCTGGCCGCGCAGGTCTACGTGGTCCGCCCGCCGTACGAGACGCCCACCGGGCGCTACCTGGGCCTCGCGCACTTCCAACGGCTGCTGCGGGAGCCGCCGTCCACCCTGGTCGGCGGGGTGATCGACGTGGACATCGCGTCGCTGCGCCCGGAAACCCCGCTCGCCGAGGTGACCCGGCATCTGGCGTCGTACAACCTGGTCGCCGCGCCGGTGCTCGACCGCGGCGGCCGGCTCGTCGGTGTGGTCACCGTCGATGACGTTCTCGACCACACGCTGCCGGCCGACTGGCGCGAGCGTCAGCTCGAATCCGACATCGACGTCAGCACGACGCCGGGCGCGCTCCCCCCGCCCGCGAGCGGCGGCGAACCGGGTGCCCTGGGCGGGGTGGGCGCCAGCCCGCCGGCGGCTCCGTGAGGCGCCGCCGCCGCGGCTCGCGCCTGGACCAGCCGCGGCTGTCGCGGCGCGCGTCGCTGCGGCCCGCCTACGAGTCGGACGCGTTCGGCCGGATCGCCGAGCGGGTGGCCCGGTTCATCGGAACGGCGCGCTACCTCGTCGCCCAGAGCATCGTCATCGTGCTGTGGGTCGCATACAACATCTTCGTCCCCAGCTCCGGGCGGTTCGACGAGTTCCCGTTCATCTTCCTGACGCTGGTGCTGTCGCTGCAGGCCGCCTACGCGGCGCCGCTCATCCTGCTGGCGCAGAACAGGCAGGACGACCGGGACCGGGCGAACCTCGCCCAGGACCGGGAGCAGTCGGTCCGCACCCGCGACGACACCGAGTACCTGGCCCGCGAGCTGGCCGCCGTGCGTATCACCATCGGCGAGCTGGCCACCCGCGACTTCCTGCGCTCCGAGCTGCGCGCCCTGCTCGCCGAGCTGGACACGGCCGACCGCGACCGCGACCATGACCACGATCGGGAACGGCGCGACCGGCGCCGACGCCGCGAGGGTGAACGCCCCGCCCGCCGTGACCGGGCTGTTGCCACAGATCGCACCCACGCCGAGAAGCACGTGTCTGTCGAGAAGCACGACCCCGACCAGGACGGCCCCCGGTCCGCCGACGCCCCGCCCGCCACCGGACCTCCACGATCGTGATCAGGGGGCTCGCGCGCACCGGCCCCTGATCACAACCAGATACGGCGTTCTAGGGCTTGGCCGCCGCGCCGCGGCAGAGCGTCAGCACCGCCATCGCGATCTCGACGCCGCGGGGGCCCAGCTCGTCCGCCCAGACGGCGATGATCTCGTTTTCCCGGGCGTGCTCGATCCGGGGGCCGCCCTCGGCCGAGCGCAGCGCCTGGATCTGTTGGGACAGGTCGCGGCGGGTGGCGAGCAGCTCGCGCAGGTGGGCGTCGATGTCGTCGATGTGCTGGCGACCCTGCGCGATGTTGCTGATTGTCAGTGACTCGCCCGCGATCGGCGCGCGCGTCGCACCGGTGAGCGTGGCGCCCGGCGCCGTGGGCGCGGGGATCGCGGCGTCGTGACGGTCGACGAGGTTGTCCACGAAGGGGCCTTTCGATCGGAGGCCCGGCGCAGCCCAGGCCAAGAGAACCCGGGTGCGGACCGGGCCTGGGTCTGACGCTCGTACCGCGTGAGGTCAGCGGTGGAGCGGGGACCGTGCCCGGTCCCCATAAAACGGAGGCAGCAGTGCGCCGTGGCGCGAGGTTCGGCTGCACTCCATGCGGCAAGCATGCCAGCCCGGCGGGGATCCGTCCAGGAACCTACGTGGCGCCGCAGTCACCCCCCTCGCCCCAGAACCTCCCGCGTCGAGGCGTCGCGGGCGACTCCCGCCCGCATTGTCAGGGTGGCCGAGGCCACGGGTGCAGCGCCGCCGGTGGGATGATGATCGGCCATGGCGCACGTGACTGCTCCGATGCCCGAAGGCCGCGCTGACGTCGGCGTGGGCGGTGTGCCCGCACGCCTGGCAGGCTCGACCCCTACCCGATTCCCCTGACACCCGAAGGCGTTCTGATGGCACAGATGGAGCTCACCGGCATGCCCCGCAGGCTGTTCGCCTGTACGCCGTCGCGGCTGGCCGCGTTCGAGGACTGCCCCCGCCGCTACCGGATGATCTACCTGGACCGGCCGCGCCCGCAGAAGGGCCCGCCGTGGGCGCACACCTCCGTCGGCGTCAGCGTGCACAACGCGCTGCGCCGGTGGTGGGAGGAGCCGTTCGAACGGCGTACCCCGCTGCGCGCCGCCGAGCTGCTGCGCCTGGGCTGGGTCGACGAGGGCTTCCGTGACCCCGAGCAGTCGCAGCGCTGGCGGGAGCGGGGTGTACAGATGGTCCGCGGCTATGTGGCCGGCCTGGACCCGGCGGTCGAACCGCGCGGGGTGGAGCGGTCGGTCGCCGCCCGCACCGAGGCGTTGGCCTTCTCCGGCCGGGTGGACCGCCTCGACGACCGCGACGGCGAACTCGTCGTCGTCGACTACAAGACCGGCCGGCGGCCCGTCACCGACGACGACGCCCGCACCTCGCCGGCGCTCGCCCTGTACGCGCTGGCCGCGGGCCGGATGCTGCGCCAGCCCTGCCGGCGGGTCGAGCTGCACCACGTGCCCACCGGCACGATCGCCGTCGCCGAGCACACCGAGGACAGCATCGCCCGCCACGTCCGGCGCGCCGAGTCCGTCGCGGCCGACGCCGTCGCGGCGACCGAGGCCCTGCGTACCGGCGGCGACCCCGATCAGGCCTTCCCGCCGCGTCCCGGCTCGCTGTGCTCGTGGTGCGACTTCCGCCGGCTGTGCCCGCAGGGCCAGGCCACCGGCCCCGTGCGCCAGCCCTGGGACGCCCTCGGCGAGGACCCCGGTCCCGCGGCACCGTGAGCGCTGCGTGGTCCGGTGCCCCCGGGCCGAGCGGCGCGGCACCGGCCACCCAGGCGACCCGGCCGTCCGCCGGATGTCACCATGGGGCGGTGTCCGAGCAGACCACCGCCCCCGCCCAGCCGCGGATCTCCGCGAAGGCGATGACCTTCACCGAGTCCGTCATCCGGGACATGACCAGGCTCGCCCTCGCGCATGACGCGGTGAACCTGGCCCAGGGATTCCCCGACTTCGCCTGCCCGCCCGAGCTGAAGGAGGCGGCCAAGGCCGCCATCGACGCGGACGTGAACCAGTACGCGATCACCTGGGGGGCGGCGGAGTTCCGCGCCGCGGTCGCCGCGAAGGTGGGGCGGACCTACCCGGGCTGGTCGGTCGACCCGGACACCGAGATCTGCGTGACCTGCGGCTCGACCGAGGCGATGATCGCCACCATGCTGGCCCTGGTCGACCCGGGCGACGAAGTGATCATGTTCGAGCCGTTCTACGAGAACTACGGCCCCGACACGATCCTGTCCGGCGCCCGCCCGCGGCTGGTCCGCCTGCACGCCCCCGACTGGTCGATCGACCCGGCGGAGCTGCGCGCGGCCTTCAGTGACCGCACCCGCGCCATCGTCCTGAACACCCCGCACAACCCGACCGGCAAGGTGCTACGCCGCGACGAGCTGGAACTGGTCGCCGAGCTCTGCCAACGCCACGACGCGCTGGTGTTCACCGACGAGATCTACGAGCACATCCACTACCTCGGACCCGGCGGCCACATCCCGCCGGCGACGATCCCCGGCCTCGCCGATCGGACCGTCACCATCAACGCCCTGTCGAAGACCTACGCGGTCACGGGCTGGCGGGTCGGCTGGACGATCGCGCCACCCGCCTACACCTCGGCGATCCGTAAGGTCCACGACTTCCTGACCGTCGGTGCGGCGGCGCCGTTGCAGGCCGGCGGCGTCGCGGCGATGGGCCTGCCGCCCGCCTACTACGACGGGTTGGCCGAGCAGTACCGCGCCCGCCGCGATCTGCTGTGCGCCGCGCTGGCCGACACCGGGTTCACGTTCCGGGAGCCGGACGGCGCCTACTACGTGATGTGCGACACCAGTGCGATCGACCCTGACGGGGACGATGTGGCCCTGGCCCGGCGACTGGTCACCGACATCGGGGTGGCGACCGTGCCCGGCTCGTCGTTCTTCGCCGATCCCGCCGACGGGCGTCACATCATCAGGTTCGGCTTCCCCAAGAAGCTCGTCACCCTGCAAGCTGCCGCGGACCGCCTGGCCCGGCTGGCCCACCCTGCCACGGGCGGCTGATCCGGTGCTCGGGCCGGGGCGGCGCCCACCCCGGCCCCGGCGTCACAGCGCCGGGGCGGGCAGCCGATAGCCGGTTGCGGCGGCGCGGGCGTGCCCGGCGCGCAGCTCGCGGTCCAGCTCGGCGAGCTCGGCGCGGACCCCGCCGCGCATCGACCGGCCGAGCGGCGCCGGGCGGGCGCTCATCGCCGCGGGGTCGGGCGGGGCGTATCGGCCACGCAGGTACTCACCGATCCATCGGCCCTGCGCGCCGGCCAACTCCGGGGAGCCGCCGACGTGGAAGACCCAGGCGGCCGCCAGATCGAACACGCCGCCGAAGCGGGGCGAGCCCGGCCCGCCGGGCCCCAGCCGGTCGGTGCCCTCGCCCAGCACCACCGCGTCGAACACGCCGAGCAGGTCCCCGGCCTCGGCTCCCGCGGCCGGGTCAGGGGACGCCGCCGAGGTCTGGGAGTCGGCCCGGACGCCGTGGACCTCGAAGGGCGGCGCCGCCGAGCCGGCTGCCAGCCGCAGGGTGTCGGTCGACACCGCGACGACCCGGTCGGCGCAGCCGTAGGCGGTGAGGCGGGCATGGGCGGTCGGCGGCACGTGGCCGGGGGAGTAGGCGGTGACCGCGAGCCCCCCGTCGACGAGGGAGATCGTCGCGGCGGCGGTGGCCGCGTCCATGCCGAGGACGGCGACGCGGGGAAGACCTGTCACGTCGGGGCACTCTAGTGGCGCCGTTGGGGGACCTTCGCACTACGGTGAAGATATGAGCGTTGTCAAGATCAATGCGCTGACCGTGCCCGCCGAGATGCGGGCCGCCCTGGAACAGCGGTTCGCCGGTCGGGCCGGGATGGTCGAGCAGGCCGACGGGTTCGAGTGGTTCGAGCTGCTGCGCCCGATCGAAGGAACGGACACCTACCTCGTCTACACCCGCTGGCGCAGCGAGGAGGACTTCCAGAAGTGGCAGTCCTCGCAGTCGTTCGAGGAGGGCCATCGCCGCGCGGCCGCCGAGGCTGCGGCGAACGCGCCGGCCGGGTCCGGCGCGCCGGCCGGCGGTGCTGGTCACGGCGGTGCGGGCGGTCCTGGGCATCCCGGGGGTCACGGCGGGGCCGGCGCTCCCGCGGCTACCGGGGCCACGCTGTGGTCGTTCGAGGTGGTGCAGTCGGCGGCACCCGGCTCCGACTGAGACCGGCGGCAGCGGGGCTGCACCGGGGGTGCCGGCCCGCGTCAGTCGCGGTGGCTGGCGTCGGTCACCTCGCCGACGAACTGCTCGACCACGTCCTCCATGGCGATGACGCCGACGGTCGTCCCCGCGGCGTCGACGACCCGGCCCAGATGGCCGCCGGCGCGCTGCATGCGGCGCAGCACCCGGTCCAGGGGCGTGTCCGTGGCCAGCTCCACCATCCGGTGCAGCCGCAGTGGGGCCAGCGGGGTATCGAGGTCCTTGGGTGCGATTCCCAGGACGTCCTTGGCGTGCAGGAATCCCGCGATCTCCACGCCGTCGGCGTCGGAGCTCGGCGCGGTCGTGGGGTCGGGCGCCCGTACCGGGAACCGGGAGTAGCCGGTGCGGGCGACGACGTCCTCCAACTCGCGGGCGGTGGTGGTCCAGGCGATCGTCACGGCCTGCGCGAGCGGGATCATCACCGCGCCCGCGTCGCGGTCGGAGAGCTCGAGGGCGCTGGTGAGCCGCTCGTGTTCGGCCTGTTCGAGCAGCCCCTCCTGCTTGGACTCGGCGATGATGGCGGCCAGCTCCTGCGGGGTGTACGCGGAAGCGAGCTCGTCGCGGGGCTCGACCCTCAGCAGGCGCAGCACCCGGTTGGCGAAGGTGTTCAGCAGGAGCACGAACGGCGAGGTCGCCCGGGCGAAGGCGATCAGCGGGGGCCCGAGCCAGACCAGAGCCCGTTCCGGTCCGGCGATCGACAGGTTCTTCGGCACGATCTCGCCGAGCACGATGTGCAGCGCGGACACGATGGTCAGCGCGACCGCGAAGGCGATCGCGTGCTGTGCTGCCTCGGGGACGGCGAGCGCGTGGAGCAGGTCCGTCAGCAGATGCGCGACCGCCGGCTCGGCGACGGCGCCGAGGGCCAGTGAGCACAGGGTGATGCCGAGTTGGGTCGCGGCGAGCAGCGGTGAGAGGTGCTCCAGCGTGCCGATGACCGAGTGGGCCCGCTTGTCGCCGGCCTCGACCATGGGTTCCAGCCGGTCGCGGCGCGCGGAGACGAAGGCGAACTCGGCGCCGACGAAGAACGCATTGCCGGCGATCAGCGCGAGCCCGGCGACCAGCGCAAGCAGAGTCAAGATCCGCTCTCCGCCCGGGACTGCCGTGCCTGGGAGGTCCGCAGGGATGGGGCGGTCAGCCGTACCCGATCGATGCGATGCCGATCGACGGCCACCACCGTCAGGATGATGCCATCGGCCTCCACCTGATCCCCGACCGCGCCGAGATGGCCGAGGCGGGCGAGAACCAGCCCGGCGACCGTCTCGTACGGCCCGTCGGGCAGGCGCACGCCGGTGGCGTCGGCTGCCTCGTCGGGTCGCAGCAGCCCGGACACCAGCCAGGAGCGCGGCCCGTCGGGCACCACCCCCGGCGTGCTCGGCAGATCGTGCTCGTCCGACACCTCGCCGACCAGCTCCTCGACGAGGTCCTCCAGGGTGACGATGCCGGCGGTTCCGCCGTACTCGTCGATGACGGCGGCCAGCTGCAGCCCGTGCCGGCGCAGCCGGGAGAGCAGTGCGTCGCAGCCCAACGTGGCGGGCACGAGCAGCGGTGGGACCATGATCTCGTGCACGCCGACCGTGGCGCGGCGCGCGGCCGGGATCCGGAAGACGTCCTTGACATGCACCACCCCGACCACCCCGTCCACGTCTCCGGCCAGGTCTCCCTCGGCCTGGTCGCCGTCGGGCCGGTCGCCGTCGGGCCGGTCGCCGTCGGGCCGTCCCCGAACCGGGAAGCGCGAGTGCCCGGATTCCTGCGCCACCCCGAGCAGATCGGCGACGTGCATGTCAGCGTCGGCCCAGACGGTCTGCACCCGCGGGGTCATCACGTCGGCGGCATGGCGGTCGCCGAAGCGCAGCGACTGCCGTAGCAGCGCGGCCGTCGAGGTCGGCAGGGTGCCCTGGCGGGCGGAGGACCGCACGATCGAGCCGAGCTCCGCGGGGGACCGGCCGGCGTGCATCTCGTCCTGGGGCTCGACCCCCAGCGCGCGCAGGATCGCGTTGGCGACCCCGTTCAGCAGCCGGATGAGCGGACCGCACATCCGGGAGAACCAGACCTGGGGCCAGGAGACCGCCCGACCCACCCGCAGCGGCTCGCTGATCGCCCAGTTCTTCGGCACCAGCTCGCCGAAGACCATCTGGCTCACGGTCGCGACGAACAGGGCACCGATGAGTGCGAGCGCCGAGCTTGGCGCGTCCGGCAGGCCGACGGCCTGCAGTACCGGGTGGATGAGGGTGGCCAGCGCCGGCTCGGCGAGGTAGCCGACGGCCAGTGAGGTGACCGTGATGCCGAGCTGCGCGCCGGAAAGCTGGAACGACAGCGAACGCACGGCCCGCAGGACGGCCTGGGAGCGCCGGTCACCGGCGCGGGCGGCGCGTTCCGCCTGGTGCGGCTCGATCGCGACGAGGGCGAACTCCGCCGCCACGAACAACGCGTTGGCGGCGATCAGCACCACGACGATCGCGAGATAGACGATCGCCTGGATCACCCGGCGCCTCCGGTGCCGGCGGGCTTGGCCTGCATCACCCTGGTGTCGGTCTGGAGGCGAGCGGTCAGGCCGGGGAAGCGCCCCGCGTCGTTCACCGGTGGATGTCCTTTCCGTAGAGCGGGTCTCCGGCCGGGTGCCCGGCAACAGCCGACCATCTGACCGCCAGCTCGGGGAGGGGCCGAGTCCGGCTCAGGAG
>NZ_JAMPTM010000188.1 GCF_025403375.1 Frankia gtarii | reverse complement strand
CCCCGCACCCCGCACCCCGCACCCATCGTGTCGTTGTTGCCATGCACGTACAGCGCGTAAGGGCGGCCGACGGTGGCGTCCAAACAGGGGTAACAGGCTTGATCGCAGAACTTGCACAAAGTCGCGTGCGTCGGTTGGTTACGCTACGCGTCCGAGAGCATCGCCGCCAGGGTCGCCCCCAACTCCCAGCATGCTTCGCGGGCAGCAGTGTCGAGCGCTCCCACCACCGTCAACGGCTCCCGCAAGCGCCTCCACCGCAGCCCCGTAGTGATCGTCTCCACCGACCGCACGGCGCCCGTGGCGTCGCTGCCTCCATGGACGTAGAGCGCGTACGGCCGACCGACGGTTGCTTCAAGGCAAGGATAATACACACCATCAAAAAAGTGCTTCAAAGCCCCCGACATATAACCGATATTGGCTGGAGTACCGAGAATATATCCGTCGGCAGCCAAGACATCCGAGGCAGTTGCCGAGAGTGCCGGCCGAACCTCAACTTCCACGCCCTCAATTTCATCCGCCCGAGCGCCCGACAGAACCGCCTCCAGCATCTCCTGCATGGTTGGGGACGGGGTGTGATGGACTACCAGCAGCTTCGCCACAGCCATACCCTACCAAGGTAAGGCCCACCCTCTCATACGAGAAGGTGGGCGGATGGTCAGGGACAGTTGCACGGGCTATACACCCAAACGCGCCTCCCAGCAGCGTCGTGGCCGGCGAGATGGTGAATCGCATCCATGTAGCGGGCGGCTGCGTCCATATCCCCGAAGCAGTGATAGGGACAGATCCAGCCGTTCGGTTCCCGGTAGGCGAGGTGAACTCTCGTGCTGGATGTACTGGCCGAACACCCTGTCACAGAAGTCGATGTACTGCTTCGTGTGAAGGATGTGTGCGTGCCAGAACGGGTCGATCACGTCCGAGACCGCGTGCCGGTTCGTCGGGTCGAGCAGCGCCACGACGTAGTACTGCCTGAGTGCCAGGACACCTTCGTCCAGGAACTCGTCGCTCGGGACGACGCCCTGCTTGGCGAGGTCGGTGAAGACCTTGCGCTTGACGCCGGAGAAGTCCTCCGCGTCGATCATCGCCAGAAGCTCGCGACGAAAGGGGGTGACGTCCACGCCGGTCGTTGAGACGACTGACCGCGACATCAATGCACCTCCGATGCGTTGAGGGGTGCAGCACTGCTGTGCTGCTCGTTAGCCTGACAGCTGAACCGCTTGGCGCATCTCAAGGTGACCGTGCTGTTCACCTACTGCGGCATCGACGAGGCGCGCATCGAGCCGTACCCCTCGGCCGTGGCCGCTGCCTCCCTGGAGCTGGCGACGAAGGTCCAGCCCCGGCGCTACCGCACGGTGCTGTACTGGCGTCCGCTGGTCCCCGGTCTGAACGACACCACGAGCACCTGGCCCGCGCCGCCGCCCTCAGTCGCCACGCCGACGCCACTGTCTTCACCGGGCTGTTCTACCGGGACCAGATCGCCAGCTACTACCAGGCGGCCGGGTTGCCGGAGCCCTACGCGGGCACCGCCCGCCGCAAAATCGTGCCGGAAACCCTGGAGCAGCGGGTCCTGGAAGGCCGCCGACCGCTACCACCATCTCGACACCGAGATCCGGCCCCGCCTCAAGGCCGGCCAGACCGTCATCTCCGACCGCTACATCCCGTCCGGCCTGGTGATGCAGCGCTTCGACGGGGTGGACCCGGCTTTCCTGTGGGCCCCCAACGCCGAGGCCGACCGGCCCGACCTGTGCGTCATCCTCGAAGCCGACCCGGAAGTGATCGCCCGCCGGAGCCGGTGGCCGCCGTGATCCGCGACCACCTCATGGCCTTCTTCGCCGCGCCCGAGGCCGAGACTCCGGCGTAGCTCGGCCTCTGCCCAGCCTTTCGCTGAACCGGGCCCCCAGATCGCAGGACCGGCGGTGCTGGATGACGTCACACACGACGTGACCGTCTAACACACCCGCCGCCGGTCCTGCCTGCCTTTCATCACCCCAATCGGACCACGCCGAGGCCACGGATATGACGCTCGCCGAGATCTTCGTCGACCGCAACACGCCCCCAGCCAGGGTCGTCCGGGCCGGGCTCACGGTCCTGCTCGACGCCATCTTGCGTCGAGAGGACTGCGGCGTACTGGTCGCCAGCCCCGATCAGCTCTCGACGCTGCCGGCCGTGCGCCGGGCCATCGAGGTGGAGATCCAGGGCCTCGGGGGCAGCCTGCTGTACCTGTCGGCGGACAGCGAGCCCGGCCCGGTTCGGCCCCACCAGCCTCCCGCCGCCGGCGGGCGTGTGCCGGGATCGCGCTCGGTATGAGGACCGCGACCGTTCAGCAGCAGGAGCCGGCCGCCGTGGCAGTTCACCCTCTCGTTCACCGAGGCCCCAGCATCCGCCAGCTTTCGGCCGATCCGAGAGCGCCGAGGGCGGCCCGGCGCCACACCATCGACACCTTGCATGCCTGGGGGCTGTCAGTAGTCGGAGACACCGCGGTGAGCAGCTGAACCGACCACGAACCACTCAGCTGGTCATCCGGGCATCCTGAGTAGCGGCAACAGCTGGTTCCCCTGACGCTCTATCTCCTGCAGGTAGGGCGTGTCCGACAGGACGAAGTGGGTGATTCCCAGCTCGGCGTACCGGCGCAGGGATCTCGCGACATCCGCCGCCGAGCCGACCAGCCAGGTCGTGCCGGCGCCCTCGCCGCCGATCCGGCCCGGCGTGGTGTAGAGATTGTCGTCCAGGACCTCACCGCGTGCCTGAAGGTCGAGTAGCCGCCGCTGGCCCACGGCGTGGAAGCGGCCCCGGCGCTCGGGAAGGTCATCCTGGCGGGCCGCCAGGTCGGCGACCTTGGCCTCGGCGTCGGACCAGGCCTGCTCGGTGGTGTCCCGGACGAAGGTGGTGATGCGCAGTCCGAACTCCAGCGGCGGGTGCTCGCGGCCCAGCTTCCCACTCAGTTCCCGCAGGCGCGCAATGCGTTCGGCGATGCCGTCGAGCGGCTCACCCCAGAAAAGCTGCACATCCGCCTCGGTGGCCGAGACCCGCTCCGCCGCGGCGGAGGCCCCGCCGAAGTAGAGCTTCGGGTGGGGCCGGCCCGGGCGCGCCTGGACCCGGGGGGCGACCGTCGAGCCGGTCAC
Organism: Frankia gtarii; assembly: GCF_025403375.1. GTDB lineage: Bacteria > Actinomycetota > Actinomycetes > Frankiales > Frankiaceae > Frankia > Frankia gtarii. The sequence continues at coordinate 10,258 of NZ_JAMPTM010000188.1, read as the reverse complement.
CTGGAAGTACTCGCCGCGGTGGGTGACGTCCCGTTCGGTCCACAGCCGGCGGACCAGCCGCATGAACTCGCCGGTGCGGGCATAGCGCTGGGCCTGGTCCCCCTCGCTGTCGCCGTAGGCCGCAAGCTCGTCCCGGCCCGAGACGATGTTCACCCGCACCCGCCCGCCCGAGAGGTGATCGAGGGTGGCCGCGGCAGCGGCGAAGTGCGCCGGACGCCAGTAGCCGGGACGCACGGCGATGAGCGGCTCGAAGCAGGCCGTGCGCGCCACCAGAGCCGTGGCGACGGTGAAGGTGTCCGGCCGGTCCCATCCGGCGCCGAGCAACGCCCCCCGCCACCCGTGCCGCTCGATCGCGACGGCCTGACGGGTCAGCGTGTCGAGACTGTTATGGCCGGGCACCGCGTCGTCGCCGCGGTGCCCGGGCCGGATCTCGTTGGGGATGTACCAGAGGAACTCCGCCGTGGTCATGCCAGCGGCGGGGTGGAGAAGGGCCGGCGCGGAATCGCCCTGCGGAGCACGGGGATCGCGCAGTCCAGAAACGTCATGCCTCTCTCCCCAACAACCCGACATCCATCTCGACAGCCTTGACCAACAGTTTGCTTCCGGTCAACTACTTGCAGTGTGCAGCAGCGAGCCAGTGATCGTCTGCGGATTCGTGAACAGCGCGAGGAGCGGGCACTCCGCCTCGACGGTCTGGTGCAGCACCTCGATCTGTTCGGACGTGGCCGGGGAGGTGACGGACACCTGATAGCTGATGTTGTGCGGTTCGCGCGGCGCATGTTCGAAACCGGGCCGGCCGACTCGGGGCTCGATCGAACCCTCGACCTCCACCCTGATCTCGTCGAGCGGTATCACCAGGCGGGCGGCGACGACCTCGAACACGTGGGTGATGCAGCTGGCGAGCACGCCGAGCACGAGCTCGGGTGAGCCGGGTCCAAGGTCGTAACCGGCGAAGCTGGGCAGCGAGTCGCTGAGGATCTGATGGTCGCGGATGCGGATGCGCCGGAGACCGGTGCGCCCTTCCGCGCTGGCCTGCGCCCGCAGCACCACCGGCTCCGAGAAGGCGCCCGCGGCGACCGCGGCCTCGCGTTCCTGCAGGGCCGCGCGCTTGTGGACGAGGAACTCCCGCAGCCCAGGAACCGAACCGACCGAGATGGACCCGTCCTGCTCGGTGCCGTGACTGCTGGCGGTGCCGCCACCCGGTGCCGTGCTCACCGGGGTGGACTGGTGGCCGGCGAGACCGGATTCGCCGGTCGTCGATGTATCGGTCGTCGGCATGACGTTTCCCTCCAGGAACAGTGGTGCCTTGATACCACACCACGCCGTGGGCGTATGCAACACCATGCAATGCTGCCGTAATACAAGAACAACAAACTGCGCGCGTTTCCGGCAGCGCGTTCGGGGCACCCGCGTGCTGACTCATCGGTGAGTGGGTCGCGCAAGCCCTTCCACTGCAGACCAGTCGCGATGGTCTCGACGCCCCGAACCGTGCCGGTCGTGTCGGTCGTGTCGGAGTTCCCGTGAACGTCCCGCGCGCCCACGAGCACGTCTTCCAGCATCGCCCGCATCATCGGTGACGGTGTGTGATGGACGATCAGGAGGGTCGGCGTCGGGGTCATGCTGTGGCCTCGGCCTGGCGCCGAAGCCCTACCAGTCGTCCCAGTCCCGATCAAGCCTCGTGGTCGCGTAGTCGATCCGCGGCATCGGCCGTTGCACCCACGATCGGACCCGGGTGCCGCACGGAAATGGCAGGCTTTCCCAATATAAATACGAGGATTCCGGCGGATGATGACTCGGTGGTCCCGCCGTCGGGCCGGGTGGACTTCTTCATCTCCATACACGGGGATGGACCAGCAGTGGGCGGAGTGGATCGCCCGGGTGATGGAGAGCGCGCGAGACCAGGTATTCCATACTGCCGATCGGCCTCGCAATTCCGGACGCGCGGATCAACATCGACGCAGGTCTCGATCGCGGTCACGAAGGTGGACTTGACGCCGCACAGCCAGATCGGGCCCGCGCGGCGCTCGTCGTCGGCGTCTGACTCGCGGCGCAGCGCAGATGAGGTCGTCGGTGATGGCGCGGAGCAGGCGCAGCACCCGGACCTGGTCGACCACCGGTTACGCGATCCTGGCCAGCAGGGCGGCGACAGCGTCGTGCGTCGCCATGCGTGCGGGCGTCTCGTCCACACCCCGATCTTCGCGGACGGGACCGCCGCGCGGCATTCACCTGCGCCCGCGTCGCCGACCCGCATCGGGCGCGCCGGCGCGGCCTCACGTCGCCGCCGCCTACGCACCCTGGTCCGCCGCGAGCCGGGCCGTCGGCGGTCGGCCGCCTAGACTGATCAGCGTGGTCGTGAGCCTCACCCTCCTGGACGGGGTGCGCTGGGAGGGCGCCCCGGTGGCGGGCGACCGGCCGCAGGCGCTGCTGGCGGCCCTGGCCTCCGAACATGGGCGGCCGGTGCGGTCGCGGCTGCTGGTCGAGATGATCTGGTGCGGGGAGCTGTTGGCCAACCCGACCAAGGGTCTGCAGGTGGTCGTCTCCCGGACCAGGGCGGCCTGCGGCGCCGGCGCGGTGGTGCGCGACGGCGACGGCTACCGACTCGGCCTCCCGCCGGCGCAGGTCGACAGCTGCCTGCTGGGTCAACTGGTGGCCGAGGCCGCCGGACTCGTCGCGGATGATCCGCGGGCCGCCGCCGAGCGGGCCCGCGAGGCCCTCGAGCTCGGCGCATCGCTGCCGCCGGTAGCCGTGGACGATCGGGGGACGCTCGCCGACGTCCGCCGAGCGGCCGGGCGCGACCTGGCGACGGCCCGGCTGCTACTGGCCCGGGCCGCGAGCCGGACGGGCCGGCACGCCGAATCGCTCCCGCTGCTGGAAACGGCCCACGCACAGCGGCCCGACGACGAGGAACTGCTGGCCGAACTGCTGCGCAGTGAGGCCGCGGTGCGTGGGCCCGGGGCGGCCCTGCACCGCTTCGAGGGTTACCGCCGGGACCTGCGGGAGCGACTGGGCAGCAGCCCCGGGGAGACGCTCACCCGGATCCAGCGCGATCTACTCGCCCTCGACCAGCCCGTCCGCGACGGGATCCGGTACGACTCCACCGCCCTGCTGGGCCGCCAGCACGACGTCGACCGGCTGCGGGTGTTGCTGGACCGGTCCCGGGTTGTGTCGATCATCGGGCCGGGTGGTCTCGGCAAGACCCGTCTGGCGCACCTGCTCGCCCGGGACAGCGCGCTGCCGGTGGTGCGGGTCGTCCATCTCGTCGGGGTGACGGCGCCCGAGGACCTGCTCGGCGAGATCGCTGCGGCGCTCGGCGTCCGCGACTCGATCGGCGACCGCCGGGTGCTGACCCCCGCGCAGCGCGCCGACCTGCGCGCCCGCATCGCCGCGCGGCTCGCCCGGGGGCCGGCACTGCTGCTGCTGGACAACTGCGAGCACCTCGTCGTCGAGGTCGCCGAGCTGGTCGCCTTCCTCGTCACGACCACCGCCGACCTGCGGGTGCTCACGACGAGCCGGGCCCCGCTGGCGATCAGCGCCGAGCGGGTCTACCTGCTCGGGGAACTGGCCCGCGTCGACGCGATCGAGCTGTTCTGCCAGCGCGCCGCCGCCGCTCGCCCCACCGTCCGGCTCGACCGGGAGGCGATCGGCCGGATCGTCGACCGGCTCGACGGGCTTCCGCTGGCGATCGAGCTGGCGGCGGCGCGGGTCCGGGCGATGTCGGTGGAGGACGTCGACCGGCGGCTGGCGGACCGGTTCACCCTGCTGCGCGGCGGGGACCGGGCCGCCCCGGACCGCCACCGCACACTGCTCGCGGTGATCGACTGGTCGTGGAACCTGCTGGCCGAGCCGGAGCGGCGGTCGCTGCGCCGGCTGGCGCTCTTCCCGGACGGTTTCACCCTCGAGGCGGCGGAGGAGATCCTCGCCGCCCCCGGTCCCGCCGACCATCCGGGCACGGGCTCCGATCCCCGTAACCGTTGCGATGCCGATGACCGCTGCGATCCCGTTGAGACGGTGCAGAACCTCGTCGACCAGTCGTTGCTGAGCGTGCGCGAGTCGGCCGGTGGGGTGCGCTACCGGATGTTGGAGACGGTCCGGGAGTTCGGCCGGCTACGGCTGGCCGAGGCCGGCGAGCAGGCATCGGCGCGCCGCGCCCAGCGGGACTGGGCGGTCGGCCACGCGACCCGACACGGCGGGGATCTGTCCACCGAGCGGCAGTTCGCGGCGATCGACGCGATCGCGGCCGAGGAGACGAACCTCGCCGACGAGCTGCGGGCCGCGCTGGCCGGCGGCGACGCCGAGACGGTCGTGCGACTGGTGGCGGTGCTCGGCCTGTTCTGGGAGATCCGCGGCGAGCACGCCCGGATGATGACGCTGATCGAGGCGGTCACCGCGGTGCTGGTCGGCTGGACACCGCCGCCCACGGTGGCCTCGGTGGCGCTGACCGCCGGGACCACCGTGGCGAGAACCGCGAGCTTCATGGGCGACGGGGTTCTCCCGTCGCCGGTCCGCGACCTGTTGGCACGGCTGGCCCCCGAGGCCACGGGCGATCCGTCGCTGGTCGGTGCGGCGCGGGTGCTGCTCGCTCTCGCCCCGACGACGCCGATCGCGGACGTCGAGACGCGGCTCGCGCGGTTGACGGACGATCCCGACCGGCACACCCGCCTGCACGCTCTGGTGTGGCTGATCCATCAACGGGAGAACACCGGCGACCTGCGGGCCTCGGCCGCAACCGCCACCCGGGCGCTGACACTGACCGCGCCGGGGGACGGGCCGTGGCTGACGGCTGTGATCCACACCCGGCTCGCCGAACTGACGATGCAGCTCGGGGATCTGCCGGCTGCCCGTTCCCACGCCCGGGCGGCCCTGCCGGTCCTGGAGCGGCTCGGCGCCCGCGACGATGTCGCGCAGCTGCGGGTGCTGTTGGCGCTCGACGCCATCAACGACGGCCGGCTCGATGCGGCCGAGCAGTACCTTGCCCGGGTCGGCTTGCCCAGCGACACGCTGCACAGCGGTCCGATGATGGCGGCGATCGGCCGGGCGGAGCTCGAGCTCGCCCGCGGCGACACGGCCGGCGGTTTACGCCTCTACCTGGACGCGGCGCAGGGGCTGCGGGCGATGCGGTGGCCCGGCATCGAACCGACCGGCGTCGAACCCTGGGCACTCGTCGGTGACGCGGTGGCGCTGGCCGCGTTCACCTGGCACGCGACCAGTGCTGACGATCTTGCCGTTGGCCGCGACCTGTTCCGCTCCGGTCTCCTGCGGTGCGTCGGCGCGTTGCGGCGCGGCGGCACCACGATCGACTATCCGGCGTGCGGGACGCTGCTGTTCGCACTCGGTGCCTGGGGTCTTCGCGACGGCCGGGCGGCGGGGACGACGGTGCGGGAGGCGGTGCAGCTGCTCGCGCTGGCGCAACGTTTCTCCTACGTCGCGACGATCCCGTCGCTGAGATGGGCGCGGGTCGAGGCGCTTGCCGAACGCCGGGCGCCCGGGGCGCTTCGGGCGGTCCGGGCGGGCGACGACGACGGTCGGCGCCCGGCGCAGCTCGTCGACGAGGCGCACGTCCTCGTCGACGAGCTGGCCGGACGGCTCCACGACGTACCGCCTGGCCACGGGCTAGAGATGCCGCTTGTAGCTGGCGACCGACAGCGGCATGAAGATCACGACCACGACGAACCCGGTCAGCAGCGTCCAGCCCACCTGCCCGGTGATCACACCGTTGTTGGCCAGGTCCCGGGTGGCGGAGACGAGATGTGACACCGGGTTGACCTTGGTGAAGGTCTCCAGCCAGCCCGGCATCGTCTTCGACGGCACGAACGCGTTGGACAGGAAGGTCAGCGGGAACAGGATCATCATCGAGATGCCCTGCACGCCACGGGCGCTGCGGGCGACCGTGCCGATCCAGGTGAACGCCCACGCGATCGCCCAGCCGGTGAGGACCGCCAGCACGATCGCGCCGAGCACGCCGAGCACCCCGCCGCCGGGTCGGTAGCCGAGGATCAGGCCCATCACGTAGGTCAGGCTCGCCGCGATCAGGTACCGGAGCAGGTCGGCGACCATCGGGCCGGCCAGGGGCGCGAGCCGGGACATCGGCAGCGACCGGAACCGGTCGAAGACCCCCTTGTCCATGTCCTCCCGCAACTGCGTCCCGGTGGCCATGCAGGTGGTGAGCACGGTCTGGGCGACGATGCCGGGGATCAGCAGCGGCAGGTAGCTGTGGACGTCGCCGGAGATCGCCCCGCCGAACACGTAGGCGAACATCGCGGTGAACAGCAGCGGCTGCAGCGCCACGTCGAAGAACTGTTCCGGGTTGCGGCGCATCTTCTTCAACGCCCGCCACGCCATCGCGAGGATCTGGGTGAGGGTGTCTCCCACCCCGACGCGGGCCCGGGTGCGGGCGACGGCGGCGGCCGGGTCGGTGGCCGGGGCCGGGCGCGGGCGCGCGGCGGTCGGATCGTCGAGGACGGTGGTCATCGGGCCATCTCCGTGGTGGTGTCGTCGAGGCTGGGCGTGTCCTGGCCGGGGACGGTTCCGGCCGGGTCGCCGGCGTCGGTCGGGCCGCCGGCACCGGGGTCGGCCGCGGTGCCGTGGCCGGTGAGGGCGAAGAAGACCTCGTCGAGGGTCGGCTTGGCGACGCTGACCGAGGCGATGCCGACGCCGGCCTCGCGCAGCGCGATCAGCACGTCGGCGGCCCGGTCGGCGACGTCGAGCGGAACGTTGAGCCGGCCGGACTCGGGGGTGGTGACCGGCTCCTCGCCGAGCACGCGACGCACCACCACGCGGGCGAGCTCCTGATCGGCCCCGGGGGCGAGCTGAAGTTGCAGGGTCGAGTCGCCGACCTGGGTCTTGAGCTCGTCCGGCGTGCCCTCGGCGACCTTGCGGCCATGGTCGATCACGCAGACCCGGTCGGCGAGCTGGTCGGCCTCGTCCAGGTACTGCGTGGTGAGCAGGACGGTGCAGCCGTCGTCGACGAGCTCGCGGATGGTGTCCCACATCTGGCCACGGGTGCGCGGGTCAAGGCCGGTCGTCGGCTCGTCCAGGAAGATCAGCGGCGGCCGGGTGATGAGGGAGGCGGCGAGGTCGAGCCGGCGGCGCATCCCGCCGGAGAACGTCGAGATCCTCCGCTCGGCGGCCTCCCCCAGACCGAACTGCTCCAGCAGCCGGCGCGCGGTGGCACGCGAGTCCGCCGAGCGCAGGCCCTGGAGCCGGCCGAACAGCCACAGGTTCTCCGCGGCGGTGAGGTCCTCGTCCACGGAGGCGTACTGGCCGGTCACTCCGATGAGCTGGCGGACGCGGTGGGGCTCGGCGGCGACGTCGACGCCGAAGATCTCGGCCCGGCCGCCGTCGATCGTCAGCAGCGTGGCCAGCATCTTCAGCATCGTCGTCTTGCCTGCGCCGTTGGGCCCGAGCACGCCGAAGATCTCGCCGTGGCGCACCTCGAGATCGATCTGGTCGACGGCGCGAACGTCGCCGAATCTTTTGACCAGGCCGCCGGCCTGGACCGCGGGCAAAGCTGACACACGTCTTCCTTCCACGGGATGCGTTCAGGGCGGTGCGGACGAAGGAGCGTCGCGGCGCCGAGGGGCGGGCGCGCTGGACAGAACGCTAGACAACGGCGGTATCACCGCCCCTACACGCCGGTTTCACCCGCCTTCAGCCGGCGTCACGCTCGGTAACGAGCTTATCGGTGTTCGGCGGTGGCGGAGCGCCGGTCCCAGATCGCTCGGCTTGACTCGATGCAACAGTCCCGTCACGTGAGTCCGAGCGAAACCGCCCACGACGAGTAATGCAGGTAAGTACCTGCATGGGGAGGTGGTTGAGATGATCATGGTCGGCCTTCGCGCGTCCTGCTGTCCTTCGCCGACCACCAGCGACTCATGGGCACCGCAGGCAGCCTGGGCGACGCGTTCGTCCTGGAAGAGGACATCGACTTCGCGCCCGTGCGCCCGTACGCCCGCGGGACTCGCCGCGCGAGATCGACCTGTGAGCTTCCTGCTGGACACGCATGTCATCTCCGAGCTCCGCAAACCCGCCAGGCGACGACATGACCTACGCCAGGCGGCAGTCCTCGACTCGCGGCTGGACCACAGCGTGTTACCCGCCTACGCCGGCTGGGTGCTCGACGTCGACCCCGCCGTCGCCGACTCCGCGGCGCGACTCCACGTGCCGGACCGGCGCCCAGCCCACGACGCCCTGATCGCCGCCACGGCCCAGGTGCACAGCCTCGCCCTCGTCACCCGCAACGAGTCCGACTTCGCTCCCCTGGGCGTCCCACTCATGAACCCCTGGAAGCACCGAGTACGCCGTGTCCCCGGGTGAACTAACGTCGGGACGATGACGACGGACCACATCTCGGGGCACCTACGGCCCAGCGGCCATCCGCCCGGCGGCGTACGCGACAGCGCCGACGTGAAGGTGGAGCAGCACCGTCTGCCACAGACGTACGCCGCGTTCGCCGCGTTGCCCGACGCCACCGGCGAGCAGACCGCGGCGGCGGTGCAGGTTCTCGCGCTCTACGGCCATGCGGTCGACAACGGTGACGCGGAGCTGCTGGCGCAGGTGTTCGTCGACCCGCCGGCCCCCGACACTGCGACGCCCCCCTCTCACCACACCGTCAACACGGAGGTGAAGCAGGTCCCCGGCGGCCTGGCCGCGTGGAGCCGGCTGGTGACGATCGCCGGCGACGGCAGTGTCGCGAGCGCCGACGTCGTCGACGTGTTCACCGAGACGCCCGCCGGCTGGCGGGTGACCAGGCGGACCGTCCACCCGCGCCACGGCGGCCCGGCCGTCGTCGCCGACGGGCAGGCACCGTGGGCGTGAGGATCGTGCCGGTCGACGCGGCCACCTACGCCGAGGTGTGCAGCCTGCTCGCCAAGCATCCGCACATGTTCGACAACATCGCGCTGGGCACCGCGCCGGCGGCGTACACCGACGACGCGGTGATGGGCGGGGTGCCGCTGGCGCAGGCCGCGAGCGGGCTGCCGTACGGGCGGGTGATGTTCCCACACCACACCACCGACATCGCCGTCCACCGAATCGACGACGACACGCTGCGGGTGTGGGCGAAGTACTTCGTGATCCGCGGCGACGGCACCGCGGGATCGGGCGACTACCAGGACACCGTGGTCCGCACGCCACAGGGCTGGCGGATCGCCGAGCGGTCGGTGACCCGCGGCAACCGGCCCGACGACGACCCCGACGGCCCCTCGACGCGCACCCTGTCCACCGCCACCTGGCTGCCAGGCGAGGGTTGACCGAGCGAGGTCTCGGTGAACAACGGCCCGGGGGTGGCGGCATCCCGCCGCCCGAGGCGTCGAAGGGTGACCAGGGGTTTATCGTCTGTTCCAACGACAGTCAGCGTGGACAGAACCGAGCGCATAATTCGGTCGACAATGGCTCGCGCGTCCGGTTCCCCGCCGACGAGGAAGACCTCGGCCCAGGCCATTCCAAGCAGATGTGCATGAACGCCGTGGGCACTGATCGCGCAGTCCGGCCGGAGCTCGGCCCGGGATCGGACACGGGCGAGCATCCCGGCCACCAGCTCGACCTCGGCGGCGACGAACCGGGGGCGAAAGCTGTGTCGAACCTCCGGGTCGGCCTGCAGATCGGCGGCGAGGCCCGGCAGCGCGTGCCGCCCGACCGGCGTGCTCAGCAGGGCGACGACATGCTCGACGAGGGCGGACAGATCGGTGGCGAGGCCGCCGCGATCGAAGCGCTCGGCGTCAAGCTCCGTCCCGTGGTCGACCTCGCGCTCGCGGCATGTTTCCGTTACAAACGGGATCACCGTTCTCGTACGGTGATGCGACGCCACGGGCGGCGCAGTCGTGATCCCGGACCACCGGCGCGGCGGCGAGCGTGCGGTCAGCCGACGACGGCGAGGTGGAACGACACCCCGCCTGGCGCGGGCCGGTGGACGGGGACGCGGGAGCGACCCGGTCCACCGGCCCGCGCCGGGATGCGCGGAGGTCAGCCGTCGGAGCCGATCACCGGCGCGGGCGGCGGACCGGCGGGCGACGAGCGCCCGTGCGGCACGAGCGTCGGACGGGGGCACGGCGGCCGACGCGCGGAGGGGGACCGCTGAGCAGGCACCCGCCTCGGGGCGGCGCCCGGCGGCGTGGCCGGCGACGGATATCCCGGCCGTCCCGCCGGGGTCGACGGATGGCGCGGCGCCGGCGCGGACGGCGGGGTGCGCGGCAGCGGGAGCTGCGGCGGCGGCGCCGGCCGCGAGGACGGGGGCACGGTCCTCGGCGGGGCGGTCCTGCCG
>NZ_JAMPTM010000187.1 GCF_025403375.1 Frankia gtarii | reverse complement strand
GGCCGGACGGGCGGAACGAGTCGGCGGGTGGCGGCGGCCCGGACGGTGCCGCCGGCGGGGCAGCGCGCTGCCCCGCTGTCGGCACCGTGCCCGCCGTCGGCACCGCGCCCGCCGGCGGCACCGCCTTGCCGTCGGGAGGCATCACCTGGGTGCTGTCCGCCGCCTGCTCGTCACCATCGCGTCCGTCGTTCACCGGACCATCTCCTGCCATACCGCGCCGGAGCACGCCGTCGCTATGTGGTCTTCCGCCTGACGGCGTCATGCGCCAGGCTCCGCCGGATCGTCGCACGTTCCACGCATCCGGCAGGCCCACGGGTCCGATCATCCCAGGATCAGGCGTGTCGGATTACCGACCTTCACCGGAAGTGGCGGAGAATGAGCACCTTCGGCACCGGCCCGGCGCTGTCCGGCACGGACAGCTCACACCTCGAGCGGCAGCTGCGCCACCCCGGTGTCCCGTCTGACCGGCGCAAGCCGGAAAACATCGCCGCGCGGCGCCACGAACGCCTGCCAGAAATGGTCCGCGACCTCGTCGGGGCGCAGTGGGCCCGCCGGGCTCACCCGCCCGTCGAGGACAACCGTACGCAGCCGGATTCCGCGGGCGGCCAGGGTCGGGCGCAGCGCCTCGGCGAGGGCGGTCAGCCCCGCTTTGCCGACGGCCAGGGCGAAGCGGCCGGCCACCGGTTCGGTGCGGGGGCCCGCCGCGGTGAGCATGATCGTCGCAGCCAACCTGTCGTCGAGCAGCCCGGTGGCGACCTGCACGGCGGCCAGCGCCCCGGTCACGTTGACCGCGAGGGTCTGGTTCAACGTCTCCGCCGCCACCGTGAGCGCGGCCCCGCGGATGCTGAGCTTGGCGTTGTAGACGAGCACGGTGAGCCCACCGATCTCGGCGCAGACCCGCTCGACCGCGCCGGCGAGCGCCGAGGAGTCGGTGACATCCGCGACCGCGCCGATGACGGGAAGCCCGTCCCCGGCCAGCGCGTCGCGCACCCGGGTGAGGGTGTCGGCGGAGCGGGAGACGACCCCGAGCGCGAAACCCTCCCGCCCGTATCGGCGCAACAGTTCGACGCCGAAGCTCGCACCCGGTCCGACCACGACGAGGCCGCGCGACGGCGGCGCGCCCCGACGGCGCCCGGCGCCCGGTTCGCGCGGTCCGGTGCTGGCCATATCCCCATCCTGGCCGAGGCTGCGGCCGGAGATGTCGGGGATGGCCGGATCGACGCGCGGCGGCTCGCGGGTGACGGGTCTGCCGCGGTGATGCCGGGCGGGCCGGCGATCAGATTCGGATGCGCTCGTCCCGGGCCGCCTGCACCGCGTTGGCGGCCCGCAGCGGGCCACTGCGCAGGTACGCCCATCCCAGGGCGGCGCTGACGAGGATCACCGGGATCAGCAAGAGCAACAGGGCGATGACGACCGCACCGAAGGTCTCCACTCCGTCTGCATACCCACGTCAGCCGATGAGGATCCCGGGGTTGAGGATGCCGGCGGGGTCGAGGGTGCGCTTCACCGCGTGCAGCACGTCGACGCCGAGGTCGCCGATCTCGGCGCCGAGCCAGGGACGGTGCTCGGTGCCGACGGCGTGGTGATGGGTGATCGTGCCGCCCGCGGCGACGATCGCGTCGCCGGCCGCCGCCTTGGCCGCCCGCCAGCTCCCGATCGGGTCCTCGCCCTGCGCGCACACCACGGTGAAGTAGAGCGAGGCCCCGGTCTCGTACAGGTGGGAGATGTGGCACATCACCACCGGTGACAGACCCACGGCGCCGAGCGAACCGGCTAGCGCGTCACGCACGCCCACGTAGAGTGCCGGCAGCGTGGCCCAGAATCCGGCGGTCTCCAGCGTCTCGGCGAAGATCCCCAGGTCGAGCAGGGCGTCACGCAGGTACGGTGCCCTGAACCGGCCCCGCTCCCAGTCAGGTCCGGCCGCCGCGTCCAGCCGCCGGGCGCCGCCGGCCAGCAGCACGCCCGCGACCTCGGCGGCGCGCCGTTCGACCGTCGACTCGGCCCCCTCGTACCCGGTGACGAGATGGCAGCCGTCCGGGGCGGCGTCCGGGGCGGTCTTGGTCTCCGCCGCCGGCCCGCCCGGATGCGGCGGGCGGGCGAGGCCTCCGAGGGTCTCGGTCTCGTCGGACAGGCGGCAGACGGTGGGCCGCAGGTCAGCCGCCGCGAGGGTGCGCAGCAGCCGGGTCCCGGTCGCGAAGTCCGGCACCGACCAACCCTCGAAGATCTGCCGCGCCGGCAGCGGCCGAACCCTGGCCACCACCTGGGTGATCACACCGAAAGCGCCCTCGGAGCCAAGCATCAGCTCGCGCAGGTCCGGCCCGGCCGCCGAGGCCGGCGCGCGGCCGAGCTCCCAGGAACCGACCGGGGTCGCCACGCGCAGCCCGACGACCAGATCGTCGAAGCGGCCGTAGCCCCCGGACGCCTGGCCGCTGGACCGCGTGGCGGCGAAACCGCCGATGGTGGCGTACTCCCAGGACTGCGGGATGTGGCCGAGGGTCAGGCCGTGCTCGGCGAGCAGCGCCGCGGCCCGCGGGCCGCGCAGCCCGGCACCGAGCTCGGCGGTGCCGGACTCCCGGTCCACCCGGCCCAGCACGTCCAGCCGGGCGAGGTCGAGCGCGACCACCGGTTGCTCCGCGGGCCGGGCAGGTTCGAGGCCACCGACGACGGAGGTGCCCCCGCCGAACGGCACGACGGCGATGCGCTCCCGGCTCGCCAGGCGCAGCACGGCGAGCACTTCGTCGTGGTCCGCGGGCAGCACCACCGCGTCGGGCGCGGCGCTGGCGTCGCCCGCGCGCAGGCGCAGCAGGTCGGTCGTGGACCGCCCGCGGCAGTGGCGGATGCGCGCCTCGTCATGCGTGTGGACGTGGCCCGAGCCGACGATCGCCGCCAGCGCGTCCCGCGCCGCCGCGGGCAGCCGGGCCGGTGGCAGGCGTACCTGCGCGAGTGGGACCGGCGCGGTGGGCCGCACGGGGATACCCAACCGGGCCAGCAACCCGCGGGCCTCGTCGGGCAGCGGCTCGTGCTCCGACGCAGGCCCCCAACCCCACCAGACGGGCTCGGTCGGGCCGGCCCTGCGCACTTCGTCGGTGCTTGTCAACGCCACCTCGGTTCGCCTACTCGATCCGACTCGCTGGACTTCGGCACGAGACAGTGTGACAGTCGTCGTAACACTGTCACAAGACTTCGGCTCCACGATGACACAGCCGCGGCGGGCACGCCCCCGGCGGCGCCCGCGCCGCGATCGTGGCAGTCGAGCAGGAGGGTGGCCACACGATGCTCGACACCGACCGGCGGCCCGACACCTCGGACGCCTCGGACACCTCCGGGGCCCTCGGCGGTCCCGTGCGCTGGTCCGGCGAACAGGCCGTCCTGGACGCGGCGAAGGCGTCGCTACTGGCGGTCGGGGTCCGCCGCACCACGCTGACCGGGGTCGCCCGCCGCGCCGGGGTGAGCCGGATGACCCTCTACCGGCGCTGGCCGGACCTGCGCTCGCTGGTCGGCGACGTGATGACCCGGGAATGGACGACGGTGGTCACGGCGGCGGCGGACCTGACGCCCCCCGACCGGTCCGACGGTGATCTGGACGACCTGGTCGACCACATCATCGCGACGGTGGAGGCGTTCCGGACGAACCCGGTGTACCTGCGGATCATCGAGACCGATCCGGAGCTGCTGCTGCCCTACCTGACCGAGCGGCGCGGCGCCACCCAGCAGATGATCGTCGATCTACTGACCGAACAGCTGGGCGTCGCCGCGCGGCACGGCGCGGTACGCGCGGTGGACCCGGCAGCGCTGGCGGTCATGGTGCTGCTCGTCGTGCAGTCGTTCGTGCTGTCGGCGCGTGCTCTCGCCGGCCCGGTGCCGGCCGCGATGCTGGCGGTCGAGCTGCGGCGCCTGCTGCGCGGCTACCTCGCCCCGGACACCCCGGACACTCCGGACGCGAGCGCCGGCCGGTCGCTTCAGGTCGCGCGGCCTTGACCGCCGCCGGCTGGCCGGCCCCGCCGGGAGACACCTCCCTCAACGCACGGCGACGCGATCGGGAGCTGGCCGCCACCGCCGACGGCGAACCGGTCGACGTGCTGGTCGTCGGCGGCGGCGTCACCGGCGCCGGAGTCGCCCTGGACGCGGCCTCGCGCGGCCTGTCGGTCGCGCTCGCGGAGGCGCACGACCTCGCCTTCGGCACCAGCCGGTGGAGCTCCAAGCTCGTCCACGGCGGCCTGCGCTACCTCGCCGGCGGCGACGTCGCGGTGGCGTGGGAGAGCGCGGTGGAACGCGACATCCTGATGCGGCACACGGCGCCCCACCTCGTCCGGGCACTGCCGATCGTGACCCCGTTGACACCGCAGGTGTCGCACTCGGCCGCCGCGCTGGTGCACACCGGGCTACGGATCGGCGACCTGATGCGCCGCGCCGCCGGCACCCCGCACACGGTGCTGCCGGGGCCGCGCCGGCTGACGGCGGTGGAGACCCTCGGTCTCGCCCCCGCGCTGCGGGAGACCGGGCTGCGCGGCGGGCTGGTCTACTGGGACGGCCAGCTCGTCGACGATGCTCGGCTCGTCGTCGCCCTGGCCCGCACCGCCGCCGGCCACGGCGCCCGGATTCTCACCAGGCTGCGGGTCGAGCACATCGACGCCCGCGCCGCGGCGGGCGGCGACGTGACCACGGCCGCCCGTCATCGCGGCGGCTTCGAGGTGACCGCCCGCGACGAGCTCACCGGCGACGAGGTCCGGCTGCGCGCCCGGACTGTCGTGAACGCCGCCGGCGTCTGGGCCCCGGCCCTGACCCCCGGCATCCGGCTGCGGCCGAGCCGCGGCACGCATCTGGTGTTGCGCTCCGACGCCCTGAAGGGCGCCCGCGGGGCACTGTCCGTGCCGATGCCGGGTGAACGCAATCGGTTCGCACTGGTGCTCCCGCAGGGTGACGGCCGGGTCTACGTCGGGCTGACCGACGTTCCGGTCGACCGGGTCACCGACGTCCCCGAACCCGACGACAGCGAGATCACCGAGCTTGTCGACGTCGTGTCGGCCGTGCTCGCCGCGCCCCTGGACCGCGCCGACCTGCTCGGCGCCTTCGCCGGACTGCGTCCACTACTCGACGACAGCCCCCTCCTCGACGACAGCCCCCCGCTCGGCGACGGCCTACGCTCCCGCCCCGGTGCCGCCCGGCCGGGGCGCACCGCGGACCTGTCCCGGCGCCATCTCGTCCGCACCGATCGGGGCGGCCTGATCACCGTCGTCGGCGGGAAGCTCACGACCTACCGGCGGATGGCCGCCGACGCCGTGGACGCGGCCGTCGCGGCCGGCGAGCTGCCCGCCGGCCCCTGCCGGACCCGGCGGCTCGGGCTCGTCGGCGCCGCGCCGCGATCGATACTCGCCGCGGTCGCCGCGCCACGTCGACTGGTCGAGCGGTACGGCACGGAGGCACCGCGGGTGCTCGCGGCCGCGGACCACGACCCCGGGCTGCTCGCGCCGATCGTCGACGGGGTGCCGGTCACGGGGGCGGAGCTGCTGTTCGCGGTGCGCCATGAGGGAGCGCTCGATCCGGCGGACCTGCTGGACCGGCGTTCGCGGATCGGCCTCGTTCCCGCCGAGCGCCGCGCGGCCCTCGCCGCCGCCACCCGGCTGTTCGACCACGCGGTGACGCGCTGACCGCGGCACCGCCGGATCCTTCGTCGTCGCCGGGGCTGCCGGACCCTCCGTCGCCGTCGGGTTCGGTGGAGCCGTCGGGTTCGGTGGAGCCGCCGGGTTCGGTGGAGCTGCCGGGGCTGCCGGGGCTGCCGGCCTCGGCGGGCGCGGACCAGTGCATCTCGACGCACACGACGCCCTCGCCGATTGTCCCGCCGGCGCGGACCAGCCCCGAGCCGCCGGGGCCGAACTCGCCCGTCCGGCCGAAGTCGGCCAGGGTCGGCGTGGCGCGGGGCGGGGCAGATCGTCCCGGCATCGCGGGCCCCGCGACCAGCCTTTCAGCCCGTCCCGCGGGCCGCCCGTCGACCGGCGCGCCGGGGGCCACCGATCCCTCGCCCGACCGCTGCGCCGGTGGAACGGGGCGAGCCGGGGCACGGCGCGCCGGATAGGTGAGATAGACACTCGCCTGCGCGGCGCCGAGGTAGCCGGTGAGCATGACGGGCCCCTGACGGACGGCGGCCAGCACCGCCGAGACCCGGGCGAGGAACTCCCGATGCACCGGTTCGGGCAGCACCAGCAGGTCACCGTCCGTCTGGACGGTGACAGC
Source organism: Frankia gtarii (assembly GCF_025403375.1). GTDB lineage: Bacteria > Actinomycetota > Actinomycetes > Frankiales > Frankiaceae > Frankia > Frankia gtarii. The sequence continues at coordinate 7,176 of NZ_JAMPTM010000187.1, read as the reverse complement.
GATGCCCCGGGCCTCGGCCTGCTCGATCGGCCCGAGCAGGTCCCGCAGTGCGTCGGGGCCGGCCCCGATGAGATCCCGGCGCAGCGCGCGGGCGCACGCCGTGCACAGGGCGCGCACCTCCGGCCGGCTCGGATCGCACCCGCCGGCGGCGATGTCACGCAACAGCGGCAGGATCCGCACGTCCAGCTCGGCGAACCGCCGGCGCCGGTCCCGGCGGACGGTCCGGTCCAGCACCCGCCGGCTGGTCAGGTCGGCTTCCAGGTCGCCGGCCCGTGCCCGTTCCTGCGCGCTGGCCCGCAGGACCGGTCCGAACATCGTGACCAGCACCTGCATGATCCACTGTGCGTACACCGCGGCGGCCAGCCTGGCCAGCACGAGGGGGTCGTACCCGCAGCCGAGTCCGGCGACGATTCCGACCATGGCCACCGTCGCGAACCCGGCGGCGGCGTAGCGCTCCCGCTGCGGCCGGGACAGCACCGCCAGCGCCACCAACAGCGGGTTGATCATGGTGGTGCCCCAGCTCACGACCAGCTCGCCGGGCGGCTCGACCGTGTTGACCGCACCGGCGACCGCCGAGGCGACGGCCGCCAGCAGCACACCGGCCGATTCGAGGCGGCCCAGCGGCCGGCGGGCGACGACTCGGGCCGTCAGCCCGATGACCACGGCCGTCGCCAGCCAGATTCCCAGGCTGGCCGGGATCGACCGGGCCTGGTCGCGATGGACGACGACCGGGGTGAGTGCGGCGAGCCAGCCCACGACCACCGCCAGGGCGAACGCCCGGCGCGCCGCCGCGGCGAACTGCTCCTCCAGCTGGTCTGCGCCGGCAGGTTCGACGGTGACCGGCGGGGGCAGTTCCCATCGCAGCGTGATCCGGGTGCCCTGCCCGGGTTCGGACCAGATGTCGGCCGTGCCGCCCACGGCCTCCATCCGGGCGGACACGGAGCGCCGCAGTCCGAGGCGGCGCCCGTCGGTGGCCGGCTCCGCCGGCCGGAAACCGCGCCCCCGGTCGATGACGGACACCTCCAGCCGGCCGGGGCCGAGCCGGGCGAGGACCTGGGCGTCGCCGGTGCCGGCGTGGGATCGGACGTTGCGCAACGCCTCGCCCATCGCCGCGGTGACGGCGGCGCCGACCTCGTCGGGTACCCACTCGCCCGCAGGCTCCGGCCGGTCCCGCGGCGTGTCGGTGTCCAGTTCGACCCGCAGGCCGGCGCCCCGCGCGGCCTCGACAGCGTGATCGATGCGTTCGGTGAGGGTGGGAACCGCGTCGGGCCGGCTGGCCAGGTGCTCCTCGACGGCACGCACGCTGTCGGCGCACTGCCGGCGCAGGTCGGCGGTCGGCTGGTCCTCGCTCATGCCCAGACCGGTGAGGGTGTTGAGAATCGTGTCGTGCAGGAGCCGCTCCTGCTCACGGGAGTCCAGCTCGCGCCCCTCGGCGACGAGCTGCCGGCGCCGCCGGGCGGTCACGTCGCGATGCTGCCGGTCGGCGTCGACCGCGACCCGGCGCAGCCGCCCGGCGGCATGATGCAGCAGGCCACCGAGGGCGAGGAGCATCACCGTCGAGGCGAACACCTGAGGCCGGTGGTGGATGCCGCTGACGAGCTGGGCGGCCACCAGCAGCGCCGTGGCGACGGCGAAGGCCCGCGACGGCAGCGCGAACGCCGCCGCCACCACGGCGGTGAGCAGGCCGACGAAGGCAAACGATGCGGGGTCTCCCCGCGACGGGTCAGGCGTCAGCCAGCCCGCGGCCAGTGCGATGAGGGCCGCCACGGCCACGTCGGCGACCGCCATGGCCCGGCGCGGGCGGCGGCGCAGATGCGCGGCGAACAGCACTCCCCACGCCAGCACGACGCCCGGTCCGGCCAGCGCCGCCGGATGCGCGCGGTACCAGTCGGTCCAGGCGGCGACGAAGAACAGCAGGTAGCCCACCTGGGCGACCCGCATCCGGGCGGTGCACCGAACCATCACCGTCGACAGCGCCTGCGCCGAGCGTCCGTTCATGCCGCGTAAGTGTGGACGAGGTGACCGTCTCGCCCCACGCACGGGGCAGGTACCCCGCGCCTGGGAGCAGGTGTCGGAGACCGGTCAGCGCGAGGAGTTTCACGATTCCCAGGCCTCGGGGAACGTCCGACGCGAGGAGCACCGTTCACGACACGGTGTCGACGGTGAGCCGGGCGACCTGTTCCAGGTGCTGGCGGCTGTCGCCGAAGGCGGCGATGAGGCGTTTCGCTCGCTTGTAGAAAAAATGGGTGTCGTGCTCCCAGGTATAGCCGATCCCGCCGTGGTACTGGACCATCGCGGCGGTGGCGTCACCGGCGGCCTGGTTCGTCTTGCTCTTCGCCACGGCGACGGCGAGGTCGGCATCCGGCCGGTTCTCGTCGAGGGCGTGCGCCGCGTACAGCACGGCATGCTCGGCCATGGTCACGGCGACGTGCAGGTCGGCGAGATGGTGGGCCAGCGCCTGAAACGACCCGACCGGCCGGCCGAACTGGACCCGCTCGGTGTCGTAGGCGACGGTGCGGGTCAGCGCCGCCCGGGCGACGCCGACGAGGTCCGCGGCGGCCAGCACGGCGCCACGGCCTAGCAGGTCCGCCAGCGCCGCGGCATCCGAGCCCGGCAGGCGGGCGGCCGGCGCCCCGCTCAGCGTCAACGCGGCGAGCCGGGTGGTGCCGTCGATGCCCGCCTGCCGCTCGATCCGCACCCCGGCCCCCCCGCGTTCCAGCAGGTAAAGCCCAACGCCACCACCGGCATCGCCACCACCGGCATCGACGCCGGGCGGGGTCGGCTCGGTGGCCGCGACCACGATGACGTCGGCGACGTGGGCGTACTCGACGCCGGAGGCGGCGCCGTCGAGCCGGCCCGCGGCATCGGCGCGCACGGCGATCCCGCCGGGGCCGAAGCTCCCACCGGGACCGCGCAGCGCCACGGTCGCGACGAGCTCGCCCACACCGAGCGGCCCGAGCACGGCCGCCGCCTGCTCCGGCGAGCCGTCCCGTCGGACGGCCGCCCCGGCGAGCACCGTCGCCGCCCACGGCCCCGGCACCACCCCGGCGCCGAATTCCCGCGCGATCACCTGGGCATCGAGCAGGCCGAGGCCGAGGCCACCGTGCTCCTGGGGCACGCACACCGACAGCCAGCCCTGCTCCCCGACCGCCCGCCACAGGTCGGCGGGATGGCCGTCGCCCCGCTCGTCGTCGACGACCGCCCGCACCGCCCGCAGGTCGAAGCGGTCGGCCAGGAGGGCACGAACGGTCTCGGCGAGGGCACGCTGCTCGTCGGTGAGGGCGAAGTACACGAGCGTGGTTCTCCTGACGGCGGGTCGGGGCAGGGCGGCGGGTCAGGGCAGCGGGTCAGGGCAGCGGGTCGGGGCGGCGGGTCGGGGCGGCGGTTTACGACCCGCGGGGCAGGCCCAGCACGCGTTCGGCGACGATCGTGCGCTGCACCTGCGACGATCCACCCCAGATCGTGACCGACCTGGTCCAGAAGCTCTCCTGGCGCAGCGCGGTCAGGTCAAGGTCCGCGGTCGGCCGCAGCAGCGCGACATCGGCACCCAGCAGCTCGTCGAACGTTTCGAACAGGCCCTGGTAAGCCTGCGACCACTGCAGCTTCGTCACCGACGACGCCGCCCCCAGGTCATGGCCGCGCTCGACCTCAGTGAGCACGTGCATCGCCTGGTAATGCAGGCATTCCAGCTCGACGCGGCGCCGGGCGAGCTCCTGGCGCAGCACCGGGTCGCCGTCGCGGCCCAGCGCCCGCGCCACCCGCACGATCTCGTCGTAGGCCTGCCGGTAGGCGGTGTACTGACTGATCCCGGCCGCGCCGCGCTCGAACGACAGCAGCAGCATCGCCGTCGCCCAGCCGTTGCCGATCCCGCCCACACACTGCGACGCCGGCACCCGCACGTCGGTGAGGAAGACCTCGCCGAACTCGCTGACCCCGCTCATCTGGCGGATCGGACGCACCTCGACCCCGGCCGCGTCCATGTCGATGAGCAGCAGCGACAGGCCGCGATGGCGGCTGCTGCCGGGCTCCGTGCGGACCATCGTGAAGATCCTGTCCCCGCGGCCGGCGAACGTGGTCCACACCTTCTGGCCGTTGACGACGTACTCGTCGCCGTCGAGCACCCCGTGGGTGCGCAGGGCGGCGAGGTCGGACCCCGCGCCCGGTTCCGAGAAGCCCTGGCACCAGATCACCTCGTTGCGCAGCATCGGGCCGATGATCTCGGCCTTCTGCCGCGGGGTGCCCACCGCCATGACGGTCGGGGCGAGAAAGACCAGACCGAGGCTGTTCACCGAGCGGGGGGCGTGGGCGCGCACCAGCTCGGAGTCGTGGATCGCCCGCATCGCCGGGGTGCCGCCGCGGCCGCCGTACTCGACCGGCCAGTCGATCCCGGCGAATCCGGCCAGCGCCTTGCGCCGCTCCCAGTCCCGGCGCAGATCGAACGCCTCGTCCTCGCCGACGGTGGCCCAGAAGCCGGGTACGGTCCACGCTGCGGGGATGTTCGCGGCGAGCCAGGTGCGCAGCTCGGCGCGGAACTCCTCCGCCTGCGGGGGGTAGCTCAGATCCACGTGGCCAAACCCATCCTGTCGGCATGCCGCCCGCCACGGGAGCCGGGCTCAGTCCAGACCGTAATACTCGACAGCCGCGTGGTGTGCCGATCGCCGCCTCGCCGACCCCGGCGCCGCGTCGGCGTCCCCCGCCGGACGCCCGCCGTTCACCCGCGCACAGGCGCCGGTCACCGCCAGCCGGCACGATGGGGATGCGGTCGCCGCGGCACCGCCCGGACCCGCCGGTATGAACCGGGACCCGCCGGCATGAGCCGGGACCCGCCCGCCCGTCTGAAGGAGGACAGCCGCCTTGACGCCGACCAGGCCCGCAGCGCCGACCGCGGGCCTCGATCCCGCTCGCCGCACCGAGACGCTGCGCCGGATGCGCACCGAGATGATGGACATCGCCGTGATCGGCGGTGGGGTGACCGGCGCGGGAGTCGCGCTGGACGCCGCCACCCGCGGACTGTCGGTGGCCCTCGTCGAGGCCCGCGATCTCGCCGCCGGGACCTCCAGCCGCTCGAGCAAGCTGATCCACGGGGGGCTGCGCTACCTCGAGCAGCTCAACGCCCCGCTGGTCCGCGAGGCCCTGCGGGAACGGTCCCTCATGCTGGACACCCTGGCCCCGCACCTCGTCCACAGCGTCCCGTTCCTGCTGCCGCTGACCCATCACGGTTGGGAACGCGCCTACATCGGCAGCGGCGTGCTGCTGTACGACACCCTCGGCCAGGGCCTGGCCCGCATCGCGCCGGGCGGCGACGGGACCATGCCCCACCACCGGCACCTGAGCCGCAAGGCGGCGCTGCGGGCGTTCCCGTCCCTGCGCTCCGACGCCCTCGTCGGCGCCATCCAGTACTGGGACGGCCAGGTCGACGACGCCCGGCACACCCTGTTCGTGGCGCGGACCGCGGTGCGCTACGGGGCGCTCGTCGCGACCAGCGCGCGGGTCACCGGCCTGCTGCGGGAGGGCGACCGGGTCGCCGGCGTCACGGTGCGCGACCTGGAGTCCGGCGACGAGATCGCGCTGCGCGCCCGGCAGACCATCAATGCAGCCGGGGTGTGGACCGACGAGATCCAGTCGATGGTGGGCGGGCGGGGGCGGCTGTCCGTCCGGGCCTCGAAGGGGGTGCACATCGTCGTCCCCCGCGACCGCATCCACGGCGAGACGGGGCTGATCCTGCGTACCGAAAAGAGCGTGCTTTTCGTCATCCCCTGGGGCAGTCACTGGATCATCGGCACCACCGACACCGACTGGAACCTCGACCTCGCCCACCCGGCGGCGAGCAGCGCCGACATCGACTACCTGCTCACCACCGTCAACCGGGTGCTGCGCACGCCGCTGACCGCGGACGACATCACCGGCGTGTACGCGGGCCTGCGGCCGCTGCTGGCCGGCGAGTCCGAGGACACCTCGCAGCTGTCCCGCGAGCACGCCGTCGTCACCTCCGTGCCGGGCCTGACGATGGTCGCCGGTGGCAAGTACACGACCTACCGGGTGATGGCCGCCGACGCCGTCGACGCCGCGGTGGGCGGGATGAACCGGGCGGTGCCGGCGTCGTGCACCGAAAAGATCCCCCTGCTCGGGGCGGACGGCTTCCCCGCCCTGTGGAACGCCCGGGAGACCCTCGCCCGCCGGGCCGGGCTGCACGTCGGGTGGATCGAACACCTGCTGCACCGCTACGGCACCCTCGCCGAGGAGGTGCTGGAACTCGCCGCGTCCCGCGCGGAACTCGCCCGGCCGCTGCCCGGGGCGCCGACCTACCTGGCCGCCGAGGCGGTGTACGCGGTCACCCACGAGGCCGCGCTGCACCTGGAGGACGTGCTGACCCGGCGGACCCGCATCTCGATCGAGACCGCTGACCGAGGAGTGGAGGCGGCCCGCCACGTCGCCGAGCTCATCGCCCCCACGCTTGGCTGGGACGCCGCCACCCGCGACCGCGAGGTCGAGCACTACCTGGCCCGGGTACAGGCCGAACGGGCCTCGCAACAGCAGGCCGACGACGCCACCGCCGACGCGGCCCGGCTCGGCGCGCCGGACGTGCGCCGCCTGGGCCGCGCCGAACACTGCGCCCCCGCACCAGCCGCCGGCTGAGGGCGACACGGGAACCGGCGACAAAGGAACCGGCGACATAGGAACCAGCAGCACGGGAACCGGCACGGTTCAAGCGGCGTAACGGCGCGGGTTTTAGTGAGCGCGTCCGCGGAAGGACGCCTGCATGGACACTATCCTCTGGATCATCGCTGCGATCTTTGTCATCGCCGGGGTCGTCACGATCGTTCGCGGGGGTCTCATCTACGGCATCGTGCTCATCGTCGTCGGCCTACTCATCGGCCCGGGCGGTGTTTCCGTCTTCAGCTGACGAAGACCGGTTGACGGACATCTCTCCGCTGGCACTCCGGCCAGCGGAGACGCGTCAAAGGCCGTATTCCTCCAGCAGGCGGAGCCATACTTCGCTCACCGTCGGAAACGAAGGCACCGCGTGCCACAGCCGCTCGACGGGTACCGCACCGACAATCGCGACCGTCGCCGCGTGCACCATCTCCTGGGTGTCCGGGCCGGTGAACGTCGCGCCCACCAGGACCCGCCGGGATTCATCGACGACGATCTTCGAGGTGCCGGTGATCCCCTCAC
>NZ_JAMPTM010000186.1 GCF_025403375.1 Frankia gtarii | reverse complement strand
GGCAGCGGCCCACCGACCGCCCCGCGCGCCTCCCCGAAGCGGCCTTCTGTCTCATCCGAGGGGCCCTTCGCCTCGGCTGACGGGGACGGCGACCCCACACCGGCCGAGGCCGATCGGGCGGCGGCGCGGCGGCGCATCGCCGCTCGCGGGCGAGCGAGGAGCGGCGTGCGCACCCCCGCGCTCGGCACCGCAGCTCCCGGCGAGCTGCCCGCCCTCGACGACTACCCGGACCAACGCATCCCCCCGCTGGACAACCTTCGGCCGGGCGGCGAGGCCGGCGACGGTGCGGGCGCGGGTTCGGCCGCGACCGTCGGCGGCACAAGCGAGGACGTCGTCCGTCAGGTCGAACGCTCCAGTGGAATGCTCGCCTCCCGGGCCGCGGCGCGGATGAGCGAGGTCCTGCCATGGTTTTCGGCGATGTCGGCAAGCCATCGGGCCGGAATCCAGCTTGTGGTGCAGGCCGGCATCTCCTCGTTCGTCGAATGGTGCCGGCGGCCTGAACATGCCCGCCAGCTGTCGGAGGACGTCTTCCGCGTCGCCCCGCGAGAGCTCGTGCGGGCGGTGACCTTCCGCCGCCTAGTCGATCTGGTCCGGGTCGCGGTGGAGGCGATCGAGGCCGAGGTGCCGAACCTGGCCGGTCCGCAGGACGAACTGCGGTTGCTCGCCGACGTCCTGCGCTACTCCCGCGACATCGCCTTCGCCGGGGCGGTCGTCTACGCCCGCGCCGCCGAGGAACGCGGCGCCTGGGACGCCCGGCTGGAGGCGCTGGTCGTCGATCACGTGGTGCGCGGCGAGGTGGACCGGGCGCTGCCATCGCGGGCGGCGGCGGTGGGCTGGCGTAATCCCCCGGCCGTGACGGTCATCGTCGGCGGCGCCGAGGGCAACGCGCCGGAGGCGGTGGTCGACGAGGTGCACCGGCTGGCCCGGATGGCCCAGCTGGAGGTGCTCGCCGGGGTTCACCACAACCGGCTGGTCATGGTGGTCGGCGGCCGGTTCGCCACCGGCTCCGACGACATCGGCCGTCCCGACGGAGTGGCGACCGCCGGGGACGCCGCGACCGCCGGCGGTCCCAGCGGCGTCGGCGCCCAGGGCGGTGCGGCACCGGACCGGCTGCTCGCCGGCGAGGTGCACACCGCCCTCGACGCGGCCCGGGTGCTGCTGCCCGCCTGCGGGCCCGGCCCGGTCGTCGTCGGCCCGGTCGTCGCCGACCTGACCGGTGCGCCGCGCGCAGCCCGGATGGCACTCGCCGCGACCGACGTCGTCGCCGCCTGGCCGGCGGCACCCCGGCCGGTCCAGGCCCGGGCACTGCTGCCGGAGCTGGCACTGGCCGGGGACGCCGACGCCCGGCGGGCGCTCATCGAGGAGGTCTACCTTCCGCTGCGCGACGCGGGCACACCGCTGCTGGAGACCGCCGGGGCATACCTCGACTTCGGTTCGTCTCTGGAAGCCACGGCCCGAGCCCTTTATCTCCATACCAACACGGTCCGTTACCGGCTACGAAAGGCCGCGGAGGTCTGCGGTCTCGACCCGGCGGATCATCGGGAGCGTTTCATCCTGCATGTTGCGCTCGTCCTGGGACGCCTCGACGGTGTGTTATCTACAGGGAAAGCATGATCGGCTATATCGCTCCGGAGTCATCGCACCCCGGTGCGAGAACGGTCACATCGGGCCACTCTGCTGGTCTGTCACGCGAATCCGGCCCGATGACCACAGCACGAACGAATTCACGGTCGCGGCAGATCGGTTTGTAGACCACCTACAACGCCCGGTCGGGACATCGGTGAGTGGCCGCCAGCGACAAGTAGTCCTCCCGAAGGGTTAGGTAGTGACGTGCTCGCGATCCTCGCACCCGGTCAGGGTGCACAGACCCCCGGACAGCTCCGCGCCTGGCGCGGTCTCCCCGGGGCGGAGGAAAGGCTGCGCTGGTGGTCGGCTGCGGCCGGCATCGATCTGCTGGAGGTCGGGTGCGAGGCGCCCGCCGAGACGATCCGGGACACGGCGATCGCCCAGCCGCTGATCGTCGCCAGCGGCCTCGTCGCCGCCGAACAGCTCGGGCTGCCGGTCACCGCCCCGGTCGGGACCACCTCGCTCGTCGTGGCGGGCCACAGCGTCGGTGAGATCACCGCCGCGGCCCTCACCGGCATCCTCTCGGCGGAGGAGGCACTCGTCCTGGTCGCGCTGCGCGGCCGCGCGATGGCCGAGGCATCCGCGCGGACCGCGACCGGGATGACGGCGATACTCGGAGGAGAGCCGGAGGAGGTGATCGTCCGGCTGGCCGAGCTCGGCCTGACCGCCGCTAACCGCAACGGCGCCGGCCAGATCGTCGCCGCCGGCACGATAGAGGACCTCGCCCGGCTCGCGGCGGAACCGCCCGCGGGCGTCCGGCTGCGTTCGTTGTCCGTCGCCGGCGCCTTCCACACCCACCACATGTCCTCGGCGCGCGACGCGCTCGGCGCTGTCGCCGGCGGCATCCGGCCTGCCCTGGCCCGAGTCGCGACCCTGTCCAACGCCGACGGCACGATCGTCACGGACCCGGCCGATCTCGTCTCCCGACTCGTCGCCCAGGTCGCCGCGCCGGTGCGGTGGGACCTGTGCCTGGCGGAACTGCGCGAGCTCGGCGTCACCGCGGTCATCGAACTGCCGCCGGCCGGCACACTGGCCGGAATCGCCCGCCGCGAGCTGCCTGGGGTGAAGATCCTCGCCGTGAAGAGCCCGGATGACCTGCCCGCCGCCCGCGAGCTGATTGCCGAACACATCGGCACCGATCGCCTCGGCCAGGTGCCGGCGGCCCCAGCGCCACGCACGCCGCCGGACGGGCGGGCTGGCGACCCGGCCCTCGTCGGAGTGCAGGCGTGAGCCCCCTGAACGGAGCCCGGATGCTCGGGCTCGGCGTCTACCGTCCGGCGCGGGTCGTCACCAACGACGAGATCGCCCAGCGGGTGGACACCTCGGACGAGTGGGTCCGCAGCCGCACCGGCATCGCCACCCGGCGGATCGCCGACGAGGAGGAGACGACTGTCGCCATGGGCGCCGCCGCCGCGGAGAAGGCGCTCGCGGCTGCCGGCCTGACGGCGGACACCATCGACCTCGTCATCGGGGCGACCTGCACCTCGCCGTCGCAGATCCCCGGTGCCGGGCCGCAGATCGCCCACCGCATCGGGGCCGGCCAGGCCGGCGCGTTCGACATCAACGGCGCCTGCGCCGGGTTCAGCTACGCGGTGTCGACCGCCGCCGACATGGTCCGCGCCGGCAGCGTGCGGCACGTCCTCGTCGTCGCCACCGAACGGCTGTCGGACTACACGGACTGGGATGACCGCGGCACCTGCATCCTGCTCGCCGACGGCGCCGGTGCCACCGTGATCGGCGCGGCCGAGACCGACGAGATCGGCCCCGCGGTCTGGGGTCACGACGGCTCCCGGCCGGAGGTGATCCGCGTCCCCGGCTACGGGGACAACATGTTCCGCATGGAGGGCCAGGCGGTCTTCCGCTGGGCGATCTCCCTGGTGCCGACCGTGCGGCAGATTTGCGAACGGGCCGGCGTGGCGCCCGACGAGCTCGCGGGTATCGTTCCGCATCAGGCGAACCTGCGGATCGTCGAGGCACTCGCGGCGGGTATCGGCGCCACGAACGCCGCCGTCGCCCGCGACGTCGTCGACTCGGGCAACACCTCCGCCGCGAGCATTCCGCTGGGACTCGCCCGACTGCTCGACACCGGCGTGATCCGCCGGGGCGATCCGGTGCTGTTGTTCGGTTTTGGCGCCGGATTGACCTACTGCGGGCAGGTCGTGCGATGCCCGTGACCCTGCTTGACCTTGTGGCATGGTTGCCTGCGCACCGTGCCGCGCCCATGGCGGGCCGATGACCGGACCCACCACGCCCCTGCCCCAGGTACCAGCTCTCTGGCGCACGCCCGCGACGATCGCCTGATCGCGCGCGGCCACCGCCACCAGCCCAGATCTCACAGGAGGAACCACCGTGTCCCAGGATGTTCTCGCCGGTCTTGCCGTCATCCTCGAAGAGGTCGCCGGTGTCGACCCCGCCGACGTCACCCCCGAGAAGACCTTCATCGATGACCTGGACGTGGACTCGCTGTCCATGGTCGAGGTGGTCGTCGCCGCCGAGGAGAAGTTCTCGGTGAAGATCCCGGACGACGACGTGAAGTCCCTCAAGACCGTCGGTGACGCTGTCTCGTACATCCAGCGGGCTGGTGTGGCGGCGTGACCACAACCCCTAGGCAGGTCGTCGTCACCGGCCTCGGGGCAACCACTCCCCTCGGTGGCGATGTCGCCTCGACGTGGGAGGGTCTGCTCGCGGGCCGCTCCGGCGCCCGGCGGCTCACCGAGGAATGGATCGAGCAACTCCCGGTCCAGATCGGCGCGCCGCTCGCGACGGAGCTTCCGCTGGCCCGGGTCGAGGCGCGTACCCTCGACCGCAGCCAGCAGATGGCGCTGGTCGCCGCGCGCGAGGCATGGGCTGACGCGGGCTCGCCCGAGGTCGACCAGGAACGCCTCGCGGCCTGCGTCGCCTCCGGGATCGGCGGGGTGATCACCCTCCTCACTCAGCACGACGTGCTGCGCGAGAAGGGTGCCCGGCGCGTTTCCCCGCACGTGGTGCCCATGCTCATGCCCAACGGCCCGGCAAGCACGGTCGGCCTGGAGTTCAAGGCGAAGGCGGGCGTACACGCGCCGGTCAGCGCCTGCGCGTCCGGCTCGGAGGCCATCGCCCTCGGACTGGACATCATTCGGGCCGGCCGGGCGGACGTCGTCATCGCCGGTGGGACCGAGGCCGCGATCGCGGCCCTGCCCATCGCCGGTTTCGCGCAGATGCAGGCGCTGTCCCGCCGCAACGACTCGCCGGAGTCCGCGTCCCGCCCGTTCGACAAGGCGCGGGACGGATTCGTTCTCGGCGAGGGCGCGGCGATCCTGGTCCTGGAGGCCGCCGAGCACGCCGCCGCCCGCGGCGCTCGGGTCTACGGCGCACTGGCAGGCGCCGGGATCAGTTCGGACGCGTACCACGTGGCCGCCCCGGACCCCACCGGCGCCGGCGCCGCACGGGCCGTGCGGGCCGCGCTGCGCTCGGCGTCGCTGGAGCCGACCGACATCGTCCACATCAACGCGCACGCCACCTCGACCCCCGCGGGTGACCTGGCCGAGGCGGTAGCGCTGCGCACCGCCCTGGGAGACCACATTGACGCGGTCGCGGTGACATCGACCAAGTCGATGACCGGTCACCTGCTCGGGGCGGCCGGCGCGCTGGAAGCGGTGGTCAGCATCCTGGCCCTGCGTGAGCGGATCGTCCCGGCAACCCGCAACCTCGACGCCCTCGACGACGAGATCGCTCTCGACGTCGTAAGCATCGACAACCGCAAGATCGGCACGGGCGCGGCTCTGTCGAACTCGTTCGGATTCGGCGGCCACGACGTCTGTCTGGCTTTCACCGTCTGACGACCCCGTCGCGGGAACGGCGCATGCCGCCCCGCATCCGGCCGTCGCCGTCGGGACGCCGGCGGAACCGCATCTCGCGCCCAGCCGGGCGTAGATCCGGATCCGCCGGCCGTCACGAAGACAGTGGTCTACCGAGCGGGTGCTCGGGCTGCTCAGCACCACCCCAGCACCACCGCCGAGTTCCGCACCAGATCTGCACATCGCAGTCACCACATGTCGCCGTGACGCCGACCGCCCCACCGCCGCCACGGCACCGCCCGCCGGTGCGGCGGGCGCCCATCGTCGCCGGACCGAGTGTTTCGCGGGTCCCGGCACGTATCCCAGGTGGTCGCGCGTCGGCCGACAGACCGGTCCGGCGCCGTTCAGGCAAGGAGACGCACGGTGAGTCTGTCCACGATCGACCGAGTTGACCCCCGCACGCCCGAGGCCCGGCTCGCCCGATTTTTCGACGCCGACACAGTGTCCCTGTTCGCCGCCGGTGACGCCTCCGGTGTCATCGCAGGCCAGGGCCTGGTCGACGGGAACGAAGTCGTCGCATTCGCCACCGACCCGACCGTACAGGGCGGAGCCATGGGGCGCGACGGATGCGCCCGCGTCGTCCACGCCATCGAGTCCGCCGTTCGACTGGGCTGCCCGGTCGTCGGCATATGGCACTCCGGTGGCGCCCGACTCCAAGAGGGCGTCGCCTCGCTGGACGGCGTCGGGAGGATCTTCACCGCGACCGTTCGGGCCTCCGGACTCATCCCCCAGCTCTCGCTGGTGCTCGGCGCGGCGGCAGGCGGCGCCGCCTACGGCCCCGCGCTGACCGACATCGTCATCATGGGGCCGGAGGCGAAGGTCTTCGTCACCGGCCCGGACGTGGTGCGGTCGGTGACCGGCGAGGAGTGCACGGCCACCAGCCTCGGCGGCCCTGAGGTCCACTCCAAGCGCAGCGGGGTCGTGCACGTGACGTGCAACTCCGAGGACGAGGCGATGGAGCGCACCCGCGCGCTCGCGACCCTGCTCGCCGACCAGCGCGACATCGGCCAGGTCGCCGGGCGCGAGCTCGCCGAGCTGCTGCCCGAGAACCCGCGGCGCGCCTACGACGTGCGGCCGTTGGTGAACGCCGTGTTGGACGACGAAGGCATCGAGCTGCACCCGAAGTGGGCCCCGAACATCGTGACGTCGCTCGGCCGGCTCGGCGGGCGCACCGTCGGTGTGGTCGCGAACAACCCGTTGCGCCGCGGCGGCTGCCTCGACGCCACCTCCGCCGAGAAGGCGGCACGCTTCGTACGCATGTGCGACTCGTTCGGCGTGCCGCTGGTCGTCCTGGTCGATGTCCCCGGCTACCTGCCGGGCGTCGGGCAGGAGTGGGAGGGCGTCGTCCGCCGGGGGGCGAAGCTGCTCTACGCCTTCGCCGAGTGCACCGTGCCCCGGGTCACCGTCGTGACGCACAAGGCGTACGGCGGCGCGTACATCGCGATGAACGCCAGCTCGCTCGGGGCGACGGCCGTGTTCGCCTGGCCGACGGCGCAGATCGCCGTCATGGGTGCGGAGGCCGCCGTCGGCATCCTGCACCGGCGCACGCTTGCCGACGTCCCGGTCCAGCGCCGGCCGGACGTGCTGGCGGAACTCGCCGAGGAACACGTCCGCACCGTCGGCGGCATCGACCGGGCCGTCGAGCTGGGTGTGGTCGACGCGGTCGTCACCCCGGCCGCGACCCGAGGCGCCGTCGCCTCCGCGCTGGCCAGCGCGCTCGCCGACGCCCGTGCGGACAAGAACGTCCACGGCAACATTCCGCTGTAACGGCCACCGGGGCCACCGCGTCCCACCTCCCGGTTCCCTCGGACCCCACTGACCCGGGGTCCGAGCCGGAGACGCCTGCGCGCCGAACCGTCTCTCCTCACGCAGCCACCAATCGATCGCGGCGCTCATCCGTCCGCCAACTGCATCCAGGTGCGCACGACGTTACTCATCTGGCGTGAGTTCATCCAGAGTGCGGCTCGCGCGAAGATCGGATCGGCCCGCAACGCGACCTCGCGCCGTTCCGGTGCGGCGGCGGGTGCAATCGCCCGCATGTGCTCGAAACTGATGGTGCCCGCGCCGAAGGCCGCGCCGGAGGCCGGCAGCGCCTCGGTGGCATGTGCGACCACCAGCGCCGTGGCCGTCGTGGGGTGTACCAGCCGGCATTCCCGACGCAGCCAGGCCGCAGCCGACCGGGCGCCGTCGAACCGCCACAGGCCACGCCGGTCGAACTCGGCCAGCAGCCGGATCCACAGCGCGTCGGTGGCGTCGACCAGCCGACGGACGTCGACGACCAGCAACGCGACCTCTGCATCGGGCAGATCACGTGCGTCGACGGTGACGACCCCGCCCAGCAGCGCCTCGACATCGATCACGACCACCAACCCCTCCTGCGCCGATGCGCCCGGACTCCAGCGGAACTCCGTGGGATCCATAGCGCATCAATCGAACGTCTGTTCGCATAGTAGATCGGGATGCGGCGAAAGCCAACCGGCGACTCGGCTCCGTCACCATCGGGCAAGATGTTTACCTGCTGCGAAATAACGATCTGACCCCAGGCGTTGATTCGCGCGGAGGTGCGTGCATGTCCCTGCAGGTCGACAGTCCCGGCCGGCCCCCGGCGACGAAGCCGGACCGGCCGGACACCGGTGCCAGTGCCACGACCGCCCCGCTCGCCACCACGGCCGAGCTCCCCACGAACGAACCGGCGGCGACCAAGCCCGCCACGAACGAACCCACCACGAACGAGCCCGCCGTGGCAGCATCCGCCGTGGTGGCCTCGCCCAGCGGCGGCACCTTCGCCGCGTTGCGGATACCGAACTTCCGCCTCTTCCTGTCCGGGCAGATCGTCTCGCTGTGCGGGACCTGGATGCAGATCATCGCCCTGGGCTGGCTGGTGCTCTCGCTGGGTGCCTCGGGCACCGTCCTCGGTCTGGTGACGGCCGCGCAGTTCCTGCCGGTGCTGCTGTTCGGGCCCTACGGTGGCCTGATCGCCGACCGGACGAACCGACGAGATCTGCTGATGGTCACCCAGAGCGGCTCCGGGCTCGCCGCGCTGGCGCTGGGTGTGCTGGACCTGACGGGCACCGCCCGGCTGTGGATGGTCGCGGTGGCCGCGGCGCTCATCGGCCTGTGCAGCGCCATCGACAACCCGGCCCGGCAGAGCTTCGTGCAGGAGATGGTCGGCTCCGAGCATCTCCCGAACGCCATCACCCTGAACTCGGTGACAGTGAACGCAGCCCGCATCGTCGGACCGGCCATCGCGGGCCTGGTCATCCTGGCGATCGGCACGGCCGGGTGCTTTCTGTTCAACGCGGCGTCGTTCGGTGCGGTGCTGGTCGCCCTGCACCGGATGGACATCGCGGCGTTGCAGGAGCGGCCGCCGGTGCATCGGGCACCCGGGCAGCTACGAGCCGGCTTCGCCTACGCGCGACGCACCCCGGCGCTGCGGATCCCACTGATCATGATGGTGGTCATCGGCACGCTGTCCTACGAGTTTCCGGTCGTGCTGCCGCTGGTGGCGAAGGAGACCTTCGGCGGTAACGCGGCGACCTACAGCATGATGACCTCCGCGATGGGGGCCGGCGCGGTCGCCGGCGGGCTGTTGGTCGCCCGTCGGCGACGCATCGGCGTCCGGCCGCTCGGGTTCATCGCCAGCGCCTTCGGGGCCGTCCTCCTGCTCGCTGCCGCCGCGCCCAACCTCGAGCTGGAGCTGGCCGCGCTGGTGCTGGTGGGCGGGACGAGCGTCGCCTTCATCTCGACGGGGAACGCGACCGTGCAGCTGTCCGCCGATCCGGCCCTGCGCGGACGGGTGTTGGCGCTGTGGTCGGTGGCCTTCCTCGGCACGACCCCGTTTGGCGGACCGATCGCCGGCTGGATCGCGCAGACCTTCGGCGCGCGCTCCGGCCTGGTACTCGCCGGCGTCGCGGCCCTCGTCGCGGCCGTGTTCGCCTTCGCCTCACTACCCCGCGACCGGCAGAGCGGCCCTGGGACGAGTGATTCCGAATCGTTTGCATGACCCCGGGTAATCGCCGATCAACCCTGCTGGCGCTGCCTTATCGGCACGATTCCGCGCGCAGATGATGACGGAAAGATACGAAGAATGCGGAGGCCTGCGGGGCACGCCGAACCCCGACGCGAGCCCTGCCACGATCCGATCCTGTCCGGCCACCAACCGCCCAGAGACTCATGCAGCTAGCCTGCCGCCGGGTTCCCCTGACCCGTGGCCGGTGGCCGGACGGTGGGGGACGACGGGCCGGCCGCGGGTGAGGACCCGGGCGCCTCGGCGGGGCTGCTAGCCGCCGCGCGGCCCAGCTCAGGCAGCTTGCGCAGCTCGTGGACCTGGCCACGATGCGCACGCACGGCGTCGGAATGATAGCGCTCGGCGACGCCGAGGAAGTCTGGCTCGTGGTAACGGCGACCGTCGACGGTGGGTCCCGCGCGCCCCTCCATGATGGCCTCCACATCCTCGCCGGTGATCGTCTTGTGCGTCTCCAGCGCGTGGGTCAGGGCGAGGATCTCCCGACGGTTCGCGCCCAGCACCACCTCGGTGCGCTCGTAGAGCTCCCGCAGCTTGACCTCGACCTGTTCACCGAAGGGCCGGTCGGCGTCGATGGAGGCGTTGCCCATCTGCTGTTCGAGCATGGACAGCCGGGAGGCCAGGGTCTCCCCCATCGCCGCCGAGGAGATGAAGTTCGCGACGAGCAGAGTGGCGCTGCGCAGGTCGCCGCCGACTCCGACGGTGTTGTCCCCCTCGAAGAACATCCGCTCCCCGGCGAGCGAGGCCAGCGAGACCATCACCTGGATCTCGATTTCGGACTTCCACATGAACATCCGGTCTTCGACCGCGACGTGGGCCACGAAGCCGCCGACGCCGCCGCGCCGCTCGATGGTGGCCAGGTCGATCACGCGACCGCGCTGCATCCGGTAGGCGACGACCGCATGGCACGCCTCGTGCAGGGCGATGCTGTGCCGTTCCCGGTCGATGTGCTCATGGTCGTCGGCGAGGCCGTACTCCTTGATCACCCGGGCCCGTAGCATGTCCTGCCAGGTGATGACCTCTCGGCCGTCCTTGACCGCCTGCACCAGCGCCTCGTTGACGGTGTCCTTGATGGTCGCGCCGGTGGACTCCGGGCTCATGATCGCCAGTCGGTCGATCTGCTCTGGGGTGAGCGCGTGGCGCACCTTCGCGAGGTACCCCTCGAAGGTGCGAATACGGCCTTCCTTGCTCGGATAGCCGACCTTGTACTGACGGTCGATGCGGCCGGGGCGCAGCAGCGCCTCGTCCAGCGACTGCGGCATGTTCGTCGCCATCATCACCAGGATGCGGTACTTCGGCGGCGGCTTCGGGCGCATGCCGAGGGTGCGGCGCACCACCCGGTTGAGGAACCCGCGCGGCTTCTTCAGCCCGGACATCTCGGTGAGCAGCGCCTGCAGGGTGCCGTCGAACCCGCCGCCACCGCCGCCCATCACGAACTGCTCCCGCGCCTGCTCTCGGGTGATCTCCGAGCGGGCGGCGGAGCTGAGGTAGGACAGGCCGTTGCACAGGTCGCGCGACCCGCCGTCCCCCCGCGCGCCGAACGAATCGAACGAATCGAACGGGTCGGCGCGGCGGCGCGGCGCGCCCGATCCGGCCATGCCCGACGCCGCGGCCGCGGGCGCGCCCTGGCGGGCGAACCATGACCGCGCCCCGTTGCCCATCCCACCGAAGCCACCGTTGAGCGCGCCGCGGCTGCCCAGCGTGTCGGCCTCGTCAAAGAAGACGATCACGCCGCCGTAGCGCAACGAGAGCTTGCGCAGCTTGCGGAACAGCGACTTCACCTTGAGGATGCCGACACCGATGAACATCGCCGAGAAGGCGCCCGGGTCGACGAACACGAAGGGCTTGCCCGTCTCGCCGGCCACCGCCTCCGCGATGAGCGTCTTGCCGGTGCCCGGCGGCCCCCACAGCAGAATGCCGCCGGGCACGTGCCCGCCGCGACTCTCGATCTCCTCCGGCCGTTCCAGGTAGAAGACGTTCTCCTGCACCCGGCTGACGACGTGGTCCTGGCCCCACACGTCGGCGAAGCGGGTGGTGATGTCCTCCGGAAAATAGGTGTCGACGCCGCCCTTGGACAGGAACCAGAACATGATGACGAACTGGCCGACGACGAGGACCATCAGAAGCACGATCTGGAGCACGAACGGGATGGCGTCCCACAACGCGCCGGGCACCTGCACGAGGGCGTCGAACACGGAGGTGTGGGATAGCCGGGCGTAGATGAACAGGGCGAGCGCGAGACCCACGATCCACTTCGCCGCGCGGCTGAGCCGGTACCGGTTCCAGTCGTTGAGCCGCAGCATCCGGCGTTCCGCCCGACCGAAGACGCGTTCGGTCCAGAACACGTGGTACGCCGACCACCGTTCGGCGACGAGCATGTGCAGCTGGTGCAGCACCTCGAGGCCGACCAGGACGAGCACCCAGGCGCTCTTCCTGGCCTGGATCCGGAATGCGTCGGCCCAGGTCATCAACGGGTCGCCGGAGACGTCCGCGGCCACCACGAACAAGAACACGGCACCGAGCAGGATCAGGAACTTGACCCGGTCCCACAGCGGGAGCGGTCGGCGGCGCGGCTTTCCATCGCCCGGCGCAGTCTTCGCCGGCTGCGCCGTCCCGGTCGATGTCGTCGATGCCGTCGACGCCGTGGACCCGCCGGGTGACTCGGGCGCGCCCGGCCCGGCCGCGTCGGCGCCGCGCGTCCTCGGGTCGAGGCCGTCCACGGTCCCGTCCGCGTGGGTCCGGTCTGCGTGGTCCATCGCGCCCATTCCTACTGCCCTCGGTCCGTCGGCTCGATCGTGAAGGACTTGGCCACATCGCCGATCTGGTCTGCGTGTTGCGCGTAGCACAGCGACGAACACGCGAGGATGAGCTGGTAGAGAACCGTCTGTCCGTTGTCGAGCAGGCTCGTCTGGTCGATGGTGACCAGGCCGGCGTCGGTCTGCACCTGGTAGACGAGGTGCACCCCGTGCACGCCGTCCTTCTTGTGCACGACCTCATCCGCCAGCAGCAGGAAGTCAGGCGTCAGCCGGGCTCCGTAGGGGTCCTGACGTACAGCCTTCTCCTGGGCGGCCACGGCGTCGTCCACGGACAGGACGAAGTTGCGCAGATCGTTGGTCGACACCGCGTTCGCCTCCTCCGGCAACAGGTGGCGAACCTGCGCGAAGCCCTTGGGCAGGGTGGCGTCCGGGATGAGCAGGCGCGAGTCGTCGAATCGCCGGGCCGCGTCGAGGCCGACGACCCATTCCCTCGACATCAGCCCCTGCAGCATCTCGGGACTGACGTTGCGGGCGTCGATACCGAACAGGGCCGGGCCGGGCATCTCCTGGTGATTCCACCCGTTTGGAACCCGCAGGAACGCGCCATCCTTCTTGTTCGTCACATAATCGTAACTCGGCGAGCCGCAGCCGCCGGCCAATAGCATCGCTGCCGCTACCGCGAGCAGTAGCAGGGTGCCTGGAAGGGACCTTCGGCGCGGACAGGTCGTCCGACGTCGAGCCGCCACGGCAAACCTCCCGCCTCGCAAGGTCGAACGCATGGTGTGGCGCCGGGCCATGGGTCCTTATCGCTTTCTCCGAAAAGTGTGGCCCAGAAGCCGCCCGACGTGCACAACCTTCACCAAAAAGGGTGAGGCTCCATACCCTCCGCTGTCGGGCGTCGACCGGCGACGCCACTGTCATGAGCAACCCCTCCACCTGCCCACCGAGAGCCCGCGACGGCCGATCCGCCGTCCCTCGGCCGACATTTCGGGCGGCCAGAATCACCGTCCCGTGCCGGCCCGGTCGTCGACTCGGGCACGCCGGACATCGCCGTCGCGGCCGCGTGGGCCGGTCAGGCTCATCCGGCATACCCGGCGGGCCTCGACCGAAATCCGGGGGACGGGGTCCACGCCCCCTCTCACCCACACCAGGTCTCACCCCGCACGACCCACCCGCCACA
>NZ_JAMPTM010000185.1 GCF_025403375.1 Frankia gtarii | reverse complement strand
CGCCGACCCCGACCCCACCGACCCAGCCGACCCCGGCGAGGCCGCCGCCGGCCGCGGCACGGGGTTCGAACGGGCGCGACATCCGCGTCGGGCAGGGGACGGCGAGGCGGGCCGTGACCGGCTCGGCGCCCTCGCCGAGCGGCGCGGTCGGCGCGACGGGGGTGATCTCGGGCTCGATGCGGGCGAGTTCGAGGCGCACCTCGTCGAGCAGGTCCGTCAGGCGCACGCCGAGCGCGCGGCAGATCGCCGCGAGGATCTCCGAGGAGGCCTCCTTGCGGCCCCGCTCGATCTCGGACAGGTAGGGCATCGACACCAGCGCCGCCGCCGCGACGTCACGCAGGGTGCGCTGCTGGGCCAGCCGGCGCCGGCGCAGCGCCCGCCCGATCAGCCCCCGCAGCAACGGGACCTCGACCTGCTCGGCCATCGCCACCCGGACCACCCTCCGACGCCCGCGGAACCGCTCAGAAGCCGAGGGTATCCGCTGCGGCGTCGTCTCATCTGCCGATGTCGCCGTCCGGTCCGCCCAGCCCGTGTAGGAACGCCACGGCGTTGCGGGTGGCCGCGCGCATCGCCGCCCTCGACGATCTGCTTGGCCTCACCGACCTGGTGATCTTCCCGGTGATGCCGGGGGACCTCGACGACCGGGCCCGCGAGCAGATGGAGCGCTTCGTCCGCGACGTGGTGCCCCTGGTGCCGGCTGCGGCCGTGACGCCCCGCGGGTACGCCCCGTCGTTTCCAGGCGGCGTCGTCGCCGCGCTGCTCGGCCGCCAGCGCGAGCTCAGCGGCTACCGCACGCCGGTAGCCGGGCTCTCCTTCACCGGCGCGGGGACCTTCCCCGGTGCCGGGGCGTGGGGCGCCGGCGGCCGCAACACCGCCGAGGTCATCCTTGCCCCCCGCCGCGGCCGCGCCCGGTAGCCGATCGGCGCGACGACCGCGGGAACGCACCGCGCCGTGACCCGGGAATGGTCGGGGTGCGTAGGATTTTCCGGTGACCCTCATCCCGCAGACCCACCAGGACCTCGCTCAGAACGCCGCGGTCGCGATCCTCACCACCCTCGGCCCCGACGGCGCTCCGCAGACCACGGCCGTCGGCTACTTGCTCGACGACGGTGTCTTCCGCATCTCCGTCAGCTCGGACAAGCAGAAGCTGAAGAACCTGCAGCGCACGCCGCAGTGCTCGCTGTTCCTGCTGGACATCGCCAACGTCTACCGCACGGTGGAGGTCCGGGGCAACGCCGAGGTCCTCCTCGACGAGGACTACACCTGGGCCGCGAAGATCGCCGAAAGCAACGGGCGCACGGCCGACGATATTCGCAAGCTCACCCCGCCCGGCGAGCAGCGGTACAGCATCGCCGTGCACCCGACCAAGGTCAACACCTTCGGCTGAGCCCGCGGCGGTTCAGGCTCCCGTCGTGGCGGGCGGGCGATCACCCGCGCCCGCCCTTGGCTGTGCGGGCGGGCGCGGGTCGTGCAACGGGATAGTTCAGGTCCCGCAGGGGCTGGCCGGCAGGTCGCTTGCCGTGGCGGCGCCGGCATACTGTTCGGCCCAGGCCGGGAGACGACGGTCGTCAGGGGTCGGCTGCCACTGGCCGTCGCGCAGGGTGTAGTCCCAGGCGGGCCCGACCCGCAGGTACCGCGCCACGGCGGCGATCAGGCGGTCGACGTGGCCGGCGGTCGTGCCCACGCCGATGCTGGCCCGCAACGCGCCGCCCGGCGCCCCCAGCCGGGCCAGCAGCGGG
Source organism: Frankia gtarii (assembly GCF_025403375.1). Lineage (GTDB taxonomy): Bacteria > Actinomycetota > Actinomycetes > Frankiales > Frankiaceae > Frankia > Frankia gtarii. Next base: position 11,741 of record NZ_JAMPTM010000185.1, on the reverse strand, counting down.
TGCGCGCAGAACCGGCCGGCACGCACCCCGATGCCGTGCTCGGCCGACAGGTACGCCGACACCCGGGCCGGGTCGTGCCCGGGCAGCGAGAACGCGACGACACCGACGGCGTCCTGCCAGGCCCCGTCGCCGTCGGACCAGATGCGGTGGATCACGACGCCGTCCAGACCGGCGAGCCCGTGCAACAGCCGTGCGCGCAGGCCGGATTCGTGACGTTCCCACGCGCCCGGGGGGAGCGCGGCGAGTGTGCGGCAGGCGGCGGCGATCGCGGTCGCGCCGGCGAGGTTCGGGGTACCGGCCTCGTGGCGGGCCGCGCCGGTGGCCCAGCTGACGGCGCCGATGCCCACCTCACGCACGGCGCCGCCGCCGGCCAGGTAGGGGGGTGCGGCGTCGAGCCAGTCGGCCCGGCCGACCAGCACCCCCGCCCCGAACGGCGCGTACAGCTTGTGCCCGGAGAACGCCAGGTAGTCGAGGTCGTCGGCGGCCATGGCGAGGCGCCGGTGCGGGGCGAGCTGGGCGGCGTCGACGAAGATCCGGGCGCCGGCGTGGTGGGCCATCCGGGCGAGCCGGGCCAGCGGGGGCGTCTCCCCGGTGACGTTGGAGGCGCCGGTCACCGCGAGCAGGACCGTGGGCGCGGCGCTCAGCTCGGCCTCGAGCGCGGCGAGGCTCTCGGTCAGGGTCGCCCGGGCGGCAACGGATCGGTAGCCGGCGCGGGCGCGCCAGGGCAGCAGGTTCGCGTGATGCTCCACGTCGAACACCACGACCCCGCCGGCGGTGTCGGCGGCGGGCAGGCATCGGGCGAGCAGGTTGACGGCGTCGGTGGTGTTGCGGGTGAACAGGGTGAGGTCGCCGTCGCGGGCGCCGACGAAGCGGGCGACGTCGCGCCGGGCACCCTCGTAGAGGGTCGTGCAGACCTGGGAGGCGAACCCGGCGCCGCGGTGCACGCTCGCCGAGTAGGGCAGCACCCGGGCGACATGCTCGGCCACCTCGGTCAGGCACGGTGCGCTGGCCGCGTGGTCGAGGTTGGCGTATTCGGCCCACCCGCCGCCGACCAGCGGCACGTCCAGCCCCGCTCCCTGCACCGCCAGCAGCGCGCCGGGCGCGGCGTCGCCGGTGGGTGGGTGACCGGCTGGCCGTCCGGTCGACTGGTCGGGGCGGTCCTGCCGGCCGGGAGACGGAGGCGCGGCAGAGATGATCGACATCATCGTTGCTCCTGGTAGGACCCACAAAGGGTCGGCACTTGCCGTCGGCGGGGTTGCCGAGGCCTCGTCACCACCCGGGGCACCCCGCTGCATAAGGAGGGTTGCCGGCCAGCAAGCCGGGGCTGAACGCTGACACTCAAGACGTGGGAAAGACCTTAGCAAAGCCTGGATTCCCGGTGGGAGTGCGGCACTGCCGGCGTCGCGGTTCCGCGGAACACCATGCGCCGGCAGTCAACGTCATGCACCGGCAGTCAACGTCATGAACCGGCGATGAGGCGACACCGGCGAACACGGCCGAACCGAAAGCCCTCGCGACGAGACGAGTAGGTCCGGCCTACCCGGGGCCGTAAACGATCAATGTTGAGTAGTCGTGGTTCACGGGTGCCCCGTCCCCGGGCCGCCGTCGACGGATTTTCGACGCCGCCGGCATCGCGCTACTCGGCGGCGCCGAGAATTCCGGCGAGGACGAGCAGCAGCAGCACGACGGCGGCCACACCCGCCAGCCACGCCCGGCGCGCCCGCAGCCAGGTGCATCCGGCCGCGACCACACCCGCGGCCGGCGTCGCCGCCAGGACGATCGTGCCGAGCAGGACGACGGCGCCGGCCCGCCCGTGGCGCAGCCCGCCGATCAGGTCGGACAGCCGCATCGCCGCGTTGCCGCCGAGCGGGTCGTCGCCCGAGCCGTGCAGCCAGCCCCCGCCACTGCCGGCGAAGGAGACCGCGAGCCCGGCGAGGACCAGGGCGGCGCCGAGACCGCCACCGATCCGCAGCACCAGTGCGACCTGACGGGCACCGGACTCGGGCGCACCCGGTGCCGCCTTCACGCGAGGCCCCGCAGCAGCATCTGGGCGCTGACGATGAGCAGGACGACGAGGAAGATCGCCCGCAGCGCTTCGGCGGGCACCACGGCCAGCAACCGCGACCCGATGCGCGCGCCGACGACCGTCCCGAGCGCCACCGCGCCGGCCAGCAGCGGCACGACGTCGCCCCGCTGCAGGTAGACGACGGCGCTCGCGGCGCCGGTCACCCCGATCATGAGGTTGCTCGTCGCCGTCGACACCTTGATCGGCAGGCGCATCGCGAGGTCCATGGCCGGGACCTTCATCGCCCCCGAGCCGATGCCGAGCAGGCCGCTGATCGCCCCGGCGGCGGTCATCATCGTCAGGCCGGTGGCGGTACGGGTCACCCGGTAGGGACGGATGTCGCGGACCGCGGTGCCGGTGCCGGCGCGGGTGCCGGTTCCGTGCAGGCTCAGGGCGTCGGCGATGGGATCGTCCGGCACGGCCAGGCCGTCGCGATCCTGCCGGTGGCGCAGCATCTGGACCGCGCTGACCGCCAGCACGACCCCGAACACCGTGTACAGCGCGCGGGTGCTCAGGTGCCCGGCGAGCAGGGCCCCGGCGATGGCGCCGCTCACCGTCGCCACCTCCAGGGTGACCGCGACGCGCAGGTTCGCGAAGCCCTCGTCGAGGTAGCGCGGCGACGCCGCGGCGCTGCCGGCGACCACCGAGATCACCGAGGCCCCGATCGCGAGCCGCAGGTCGAGGCCGAAGGCCAGCGTCAGGATCGGGACGACGAAGGTGCCGCCGCCGAGCCCCAGCAGGCTGCCCAGGCAGCCGGACAGGACGCAGACGGCGGTGATGGCGACGATCTCGGCCAACGGGCTCACGGCGCCTCACCAGGTAGGAAAAATTAGTTCTGGTACAGAGCATATCTGCACCAGAACTATCCCGGGGGCGTGAGCGACGGATCCGATCAGCGAATGACGGCCACCGGGCAGGGGGCGTGCGTCACGCACTGGTGGCTCACCGAGCCCAACAGCAGCTCGGTGAACCCGCCGTGGCCGCGGCTGCCGACGACGAGCAGCTGCGCGGCCGCGGCGGCGTGCAGCAGAGCCCGGGCGGCGCTGTCCGCGACGGTCTCCTTGACCACCTGGACGGGCAGCCCGCCGCCGTGCTCGGCGATGATCGTGGTCACGGCGTCGTCGAGGGTGCGCTGCGCCTGCTCGGCGAGCGCGGAGCCGAAGTCCGCATAGATCCCCGGGTAGGCCGGCACCTCGAGATGCCAGGCATGCACGGCGCGCAGGGTGGTCTTGCGCGCGGCGGCGGCCGCCACCGCCCAGCGCAGCGCCCGCAGTGAGGCGTCCGACCCGTCGACGCCGACGACGACCGGGCGTTCGTCCACCGACGCCGCCGTCGTGCCCGTCGCATCCCCGGAACCGGCCGCCCCCGCAGCCCGGTCGGGCCGGTCGTCGCCGCCGCGTACGACGACGACGGGCAGCGGCGCGTGGTGCACGAGCCCCTGGCAGACCGACCCGGCCATCAGCCGGTGCAGCGCGCCGTGCCCGTGTTCGCCGACGACGACGAGCTGCGCGCCGATCGCGAGCCGCAGCAGCTCCGGCACGGGGCTGCCCTCCTCGACGCGTTCGGTCACCGTGACCGCCGGATCGGGGATGTGCACCGCCGCCACCGTGTCCGCGAGCACCCGCCGCGCCGCCTGCGCCAACCCCGCGCGGTCGGCGCTGCTCGCCGCGTCGAAGACTGAACGCGGCTCCCCGATCGCGTCCCAGACCAGCACCGCCGTCACCGGCAGTCGCCGCCGCGCCGCCTCGTCGACGGACCAACGCAGGGCCGCGGCCGACCCAGGCGAACCGTCGATCCCCACCACGATGCCGCCCGTGCCCGACTGGCCCGCCGTGTCTGGTTCGCCTGTGGTTCGCGCCATCGTCGTCACCTTTCTCGCCACTGTGATCCCCGACACCGTCCACCATGCCCGTGCGTGGGCCTGCGCCGACGCGCCGAACGCCGCTGCCGGGTCGGCCGGTTGGCCGGGTCGGACCGGGCCGAAGGGCCCTTGATCCGCGTCCGTTTCCGGTGTCAGTGACCGACGGTGCGGGAGAGGAAGGCAAGGACGGCGGGCATTCGCTCGGCGGTCGGGAAGGCGCCGCCGTGGCCGGCGCCGGGCACGATCGTGACGTCGACGGCCGGTGCGCCGGCGGCCCGCAGCGCGTCGGCGAGCTCAAGGGACTGGCGGTGCGGCACAGTGCAGTCGGCGTCGCCGTGCTCGATGTGGAAGGGCGGCAGCGGGGCGCGGCCGAGATAGTTCAGGGGGCTCGCGACCCGGACAAGCTGGGGCACGGCGGCCACCGTGCGGCCGAGGAAGCGGGACTCCGGCGAGTCGGGACGGCCGTGTGAGGCGTCGGACACCGCACAGCGCTCGTTCGCGCGAACCTGGTCGTCCATCGAGGCGAAGTTGATCGGACCGTAGAAGTCGACGACGGCCTGCACGGCGCTGGAGACGCCCGGATTCCCCAGTGCCGGGTCGTCGTACATCGCCACTCCCGGCGTCGTCCCCAGCATGACCGCGAGGTAGGCCCCCGCCGACGCGCCGCTTGCCACGATCCGGTCCGGGTCCAGGCCGTGGTCGGCGGCGTGGGCGCGCACCCAGCGCACGGCTGCCTTGACGTCCTGGACGGCGGCGGGGAAGCGGGCCTCGGCGGACAGCCGGTAGTTCAGACTGGCGACGGCGTACCCGGCGTGGACCAGCGCGTGGATCACGGGCAGGTCGTCGCGCTTGTCGCCGAGTGCGAACGCGCCGCCGTGGATGGTGATGACCACCGGCAGTCCCGCCCCGTCGCGGGCGGCAGCGTCGGCGGCCGGCGGCGGCGTGGGCCGGTAAAGGTCCAGGCGCTGGGCGGGTGACACCGGCGCGTAGGCCACATCGCGGCGGACCCACATCCCGTCGACCTCGTCGGACTGCTCGGTCAGGCCGCCTGTCCGGCCGGGACCGCTGGTCGGCGCCGATGTCTCCGGTTGGGCTGATGTCCCCGGTTGGGTGGAGTCGTGCCGGGAGCAGGCGGCGACGGCGAGCCCCAGGGCGAGCAGGCCGCCGGTGGCCGCGGCCATGAGACGGTGCGGGACGTGGTGAATGTCGGCGATCCTCTCGAAGCCGGGCGGTGGCTGCCGGACCGGGCGACTGGCTGGTCGCGTGCCATCATGCCCGCCCCATTCGAGTGATTGGTCGCCAGTCCGGCTCGGGGACGGATCGTGGTGCGGGCGGAATGTGAGCGGCGCCATGCGGTTCGGTGGGAGACCTTTTCGGTACAGCGCGGTACCGTTTTTTGTGATGGTACCGAAGGCCCTGTCGCGGGGTCCGCGGTCCACCCCAGGATGGTCGCTGGGCCGTCGGTTCGAGGGAAAGGAGTGGCAGACCATTTCGCTTCCGGTCGCCGCCGGTCGGGGCCGCCCGCGGGACGAGTCCCGTGAGCAGGCGATTCTGGACGCGGCGCTGGAGTTGCTTGTCGAGGTCGGCTACGACCGGATGAGCATGGTCGCCGTCGCGGCCCGGGCCCGGGCCAGCAAGGCGACGATCTACCGGCGGTGGTCCTGCAAGGATGAGATGGTCGTGGAGGCGCTGCGTCGCCACGGTCCCGCCGATCACGTCCCCGCGGACACCGGCTGCCTGCGGGACGACATGGCCGCCGAGGTTCGCCTCATGATCAATACTGTCTCTGGTCCGGATGGTGCGCTGCTCGTCGGCGTCCTGCGGGCGGCCAGCGAGTCCCCTCGGCTGGCCGCGGTGATCCAGGCCAACCTCCTGCAACGCAAGGTGGAGCTCGGCCGCTGCCTGCTCGAGCGGGCGGTGCGGCGGGGGGACCTGCTCGCGCAGACCGAACCGGCGCTGCTCATCGAGGTCATCCTGGCAATGATCTTCACGCGCCTGCTCGTCACGGGTGAGCCGCTGGACGAGGCGTTCGCCGACCACATCGTCGACGACGTCGTGTTTCCGCTGCTCGCCGGCCGGTCGGCCCCACCCACGGAGACCTCGAACACCTGAGCTAATATCGTCTCGAACACCTGCACGAAGGCGGATTCGCATCCGCCACTGCCCGCCGCGTCCCACTGTGTGCGGGTTCCACCACCTGCTGCCAGCCCGAGGTGGGTGGCCCGTCTCCGTCTCCGTCCATCGGCGCCGCGTCTCTAGTCCTGTGCGTCGGTCGCCCCTGCCCATGCCCCGGGAACACCTACCCGTTCGATGTCCCGGCAGCTCGACTTCTCCGGCAAGGAGCCCTCTGTGACCACAACTGTCGACCGCCAGGCCGGAGATCCCCCGGTAGGCGTGGCCGACGACGCCCCCGATCCGCGGCGGTGGCTGGCGCTGAGCATCATCGCCGTCGCGCAGCTCATGGTCGTCCTCGATGCCTCGATCGTGAACATCGCGATGCCCCACGCCCAGGCTGACCTGGGCATCTCCACCGCGAATCGGCAGTGGATGGTCACCGCGTACACCCTCGCCTTCGGCGGTCTGCTGCTGCTCGGCGGGCGCATCGCCGACTACCTGGGTCGCAAGCGGGCCTTCGTCTGGGGGCTGTTCGGCTTCGCGCTCGCCTCGGCGCTCGGCGGGCTGGCGCCGAACGCCGCCCTGCTGTTCGCCGCCCGGGCCCTGCAGGGCGCGTTCGCGGCGTTGCTCGCCCCGGCCGCGCTGTCGCTGATCACCGTTGCGTTCACGGAGAGCCGCGAGCGGGCCAAGGCGTTCGGAGTGTACGGCGCGATCTCCGGTGGTGGCGCGGCGATCGGGCTCATCCTCGGCGGCCTGCTCACCGAGTACGCCTCCTGGCGGTGGTGCCTGCTGGTAAACGTGCCGATCGCGCTCGTCACCGCGTTCTTCGCGGTGCCGGTGGTGCGGGAGAGCCGCGCGCAGGGCGATGCCCGCTACGACCTGCCCGGCGCGGTCACGGTCACCGCCGGGCTCGTCGCCCTCGTCTACGGCTTCACGGTGGCCGCCGAGGACGGCTGGAGCGACCCCCGTACCCTCGGCCTGCTCATCGGCTCGGTGGTACTGCTCGCCGCGTTCGTCGTCATCGAGTCGCGTTCCGCCGCGCCGTTGCTGCCGCTGCGGGTCGCCTGGGAACGCAACCGCGGCGGATCGTTCCTGGCCTCGCTGCTGATCGGCGCCGGCCTGTTCGCGATGTTCCTGTTCCTGACCTACTACTTCCAGCAGACCCTGGGCTACAGCGCGCTGAAGACCGGGTTCGCCTTCCTGCCGTTCAGCGCCGGGATCATCCTCTCCGCCGGCACGGCCAGCCAGCTGCTGCCGCGCATCGGCCCGCGGGTGCTCGCCGGCGTCGGGACGACGTTGGCCGCGGTCGGCATGGCGCTGCTGTTGTCCATCGAGGTCGATTCCAGCTATGTCGCCCACGTGCTGCCGTCCGAGCTGCTCATCAGCGTCGGCATGGGCTTCTCGTTCGTCCCGCTGTCGAACCTGGCCCTCGTCGGTGTCGCCGCGCACGACGCCGGGGTTGCGAGCGCCCTGGTCAACACCACCCAGCAGATCGGCGGCTCGCTGGGCACCGCCCTGCTCAACACCGTCTACGCAACCGCCGTCGGCAGCTACCTCGACGGCCACGGCCAGGGTAAGGCGGCCCTCGCGCAGTCGCAGATCGAGGGGTACACCACGGCGTTCCTGTGGGGCGCGATCCTCATCGCGGTCGCCGCAGTGGTGATCTTCGTGTTCATTCGCGCCGGGCGGGAGTCCGCGGCGAACGTGGAGGGTGCCCCGGCACACGTGGGCTGACCTCGCCGGTGCGGGCCCCCGAAGGGCCCGCACCGGTCCGGTGTGACCTCAGAGGTCGATGTCCTCGCTCAGCATCGCCAGCGAGCTGAGCCGGAAGCCGACGGTCCCGTCGACGATCTTGCGGATGACGCTCGCCTTCGGGTCCTTACCGCCCACCCCGTCCACGCCGAGGGCGCCGGCCAGCGCCCGAAGCTGTGGCACCGACACCCGCCCGAGAGCGGCCAGGTGCTCGGCGGCCTCCTCCCGGCTCGTCGCGCCGAGCAGCGCCGTCCGTAGCGCCTCCACGTCCACCGCGGCTGGCAGCGCCGCCCCTGCCGTCGTGCCCGCTTCCGCGCGGGCCGGCCGCCGCCGCGTCGCCGGCGCAGCAGGGGGTTTCGCCGCCCGGCCACCCTGCGCGGCCGTGACGGTCAGCCGTGTCCGTCCAGCCAGCAGCTCGCCGATCTGGTGCTCGTTCAGGCCGGCCACCAGATCGGCGAGCTGGCGTAGGAGCAGCGTGCTCAGCCGGGCGGCTTCGGGGGCGGTGGTCATGGGCGAGGCGTCCTGATTCGCTTGAGGAACTCCTCGACGAGGCGGTGCAGCTCCCACGCGAGAGCGGGAGTGACCTGGTCGGAGAGGATGACGGGAAGCTGGGTGCGAGCCGCGCCGGCGAAGTGGTGGTTGCTCTCCCGGACCATCGCCTCGAAGACCGGCAGTCCGAGCTGCCGGGTCTGGGCGATGTAGGGGCGCAGGGCCGCGATCGGCTTGCCCGAGTAGTACTGCACCATGGTGAAGACCACGCCGAGGATGATCGGCTCCAGCTTCTTCACCGCCGGATGCAGGTCCGACTGCAGGTCGACGATCCGGTTGAATTCCCAGATGAACCGGCGCAGTCGGGCCTGCAGGTGCTCGATGCCGAGGGTGGACAGCTCGTCCGGACGGGCGGGGATCAGCAGTTGGTCGCTGGCCGCGACCGCGGCGCGGGTGATGACGCCGAAATTCGGCGGGCAGTCGAGCAGGACCAGGTCGTAGGCGTTCGGCGGCAGGGTCGCCAACCCCGCGGAGAGCCGCAGGTAGACGTCGAAGTAGTGCCGCGTCGAGCGGTGTACCTCCGCGCCGCCGAGGCGCGCGGCAAGGTTCATCTCGACATCGCCGAGTGACAGGTGGGAGGCGATGAGGTCGAGTGCGCCGCTGCCCTGCGCGATCCGGGAGTTCACCACCGGAGGCGAGGTGACCAGGGGGGCCAGCGGCGGCACCGGGGCGTCCATCCGCCACGCCTCGAACCACTGCTTGATCGTCTGGTCGTCGGCGAGTTCCGCCCGCCACTGCTCCGGCCGGTAGAACGAAAAGGTCAGGCTGGCCTGCGGATCCAGGTCGATGAGGAGGACGCGCTTCCCCCAGGCGGCGATCTGCGTGCCGATGTTCGCGGCCAGCGTGGTCTTCCCGACCCCGCCCTTGTAGTTCACGACCGAGATCACGCGCACGGCGGCCCGTCCCCATGCTCGGTTGCTGACCGGATCATCCGGTTTCCCCCCGTCGCTACGGTGCCACCCGTTCCCGCGGCGTGACCCGCGCCGACGGGCACGCCGGACAGCACATCACGGGATGCGGGCCCGCGATGGGCGGGGATTCGTGCCGGGTGGCGGCGATGCGTACACCTTGACCGGCAGTGGTGCGATCGACGCCGTATTGGGATTACGATGGGTGATCTGGATGTCACGGCCGTCCGGCGATCTGCGCGTTCCCGCCCCTACGTGCCGGCCTTCCGGCGAGACCGGTTACGTTCAGGCAGTACGCCGCGGACGCCGTCGAACAGCGGTCTATCGTCTCGGCGACTCCAGTGCTGTCACCGCCACTGTCTCGGGGGACGATGCGACACATGGGTACCTCGAGCGGGGTTGGGCCTGGCACGGAGCTCGGCCGGACCGTGGGTCAAACCACCCGGGCGACCACGGTGCCCGGATCCGGTGCGGGCCGGGATGTCGGCGGAGCCGGGCGCCCCGCAGGGACCGGTCGTGGCGCGAGAGCCGGTCGTGGTGCGGGGACCGGTCGTGGTGCGGGGAGCGGTAGCGGCGGCGTCGTCGCCGGCCGCGCCGTCGGCGGCGGGCCGGCTGCGGGTGGAGCCGGGCGTCGGTGGCGTCCGGGTCTGCCCGGGTGGGGCCGGCCGTGGGTGCCGCGGGTTGCGGCGCTGCTGACCCTCGCCGTGGGCCTGCTCGACGTGGTGTCCGCACTGACCCCGGAATGGCGGTCCCGGCTGGCGGACCTGCGGGTGCTGCTGCCCGCGGCGGCCTCCCGGCAGGCCGCCGCGTTCACGGTCGTCGTCGGCATGCTGCTGGTCCTGCTTGCCGCCGGTCTGCGCCGGCGCAAGCGCCGGGCGTGGCGGGCAGTCGTCGTCCTGCTCGGGCTGAGCGTCGCGCTGCACGTCGCCAAGGGGCTCGACTACGACGAGGCGGCGGCGTCGGCCGCGCTGCTCGGCGTGCTGGTGCTGGTCCGCGGCGAGTTCCGGGCCAAGGGCGACCCGACGACCCGCTGGCGGGCGCTCGGCGCCGCCCTGCTGCTGACCGCCGTGTCGATCGGGATCGGTTTCCTGCTGCTGCACCTGCGCGAGCACCGCATCGCCGGCCCGCACGCCTGGTCGGCTCAGCTCGAACAGATCGTGCTGGGGCTCGTCGGCGTCCCCGGCCCGCTGCACTTCACCTCCGACCGCTTCGCCGACCTCGCCGACCGGGTGCTGCTCACCCTCGGCGTGGTGACCATCGGCACCACCGGCTACCTGGCGCTGCGTCCACCGCGGCCGCAGCCGCGGCTGACCGAGGACGACCAGGCGCGGGTGCGGACGCTGCTCGGCCGGCACGGCGACGCCGACTCGCTCGGCTACTTCGTGCTGCGTTCCGACAAGTCGGTGATCTGGTCCCCGTCCGGCAAGGCGTGTGTGGCCTACCGTGTGATTTCCGGGGTGATGCTCGCCAGCGGCGATCCGCTCGGGGACCGGGAGGCGTGGCCGGGGGCGATCCACGAGTTCCTGCGCGAGGCGGCCGACCACGCCTGGACCCCGGCGGTGATCGGCTGTTCGGAGGCCGGCGGCACGGCCTGGACCCGCGCCGGGCTGACCGCGCTGGAGTTCGGCGACGAGGCCGTGGTCGACGCCGCCACCTTCACCCTGGACGGCCGGGCGATGCGCAACGTCCGCCAGGCCGTCGCGCGGATCGAACGCGCCGGGTACACCGCAGTCGCCCGTCGGGTCCGCGATCTGTCGCCGCGCGACGTCGCACGGCTGAAGGATCAGGCGGCGGCGTGGCGGGGCAGCGAGACCGAGCGCGGCTTCTCGATGGCACTGGGCCGGCTGGGCGACCCCGAGGACGGGGACTGCGTCGTCGTCCTCGCCTACGAGAACATGGGGCAGGACACCGGCGTCGCGGCTCGGCCCGACGAGACGGCGTCCCCCGGCGGCGAGTCGTGGGGGGAGAACGAGGCCGCCGGCGGGGAACTGCTGGCCGGCGGGGAACTGCTGGCCGGTGGCGAGCCGCAGCTGCGAGCGCTGCTGCACTTCGTGCCGTGGGGGCGGGACGGGCTGTCCCTCGACGCGATGCGGCGCGACCGATCGGCCGACAACGGGCTCAACGAGTTCCTCATCGTCAGCACCCTGCGCCTGGCGCCGCAACTCGGCGTCGCGCGGGTCTCGCTGAACTTCGCGTTCTTCCGCTCGGCCCTGGAACGCGGCGAACGCCTGGGCGCGGGGCCGGTGGTTCGCTGCTGGCGCGGCCTGCTGATGTTCCTGTCGCGCTGGTTCCAGATCGACAGCCTCTACCGGTTCAACGCCAAGTTCCAGCCCACCTGGCTGCCCCGCTTCGTCTGCTATCCGGCCACGGCCGAACTGCCGAGGATCGCCCTGGCGATCCTCGAGGCCGAGGCGTTCCTCGTCTGGCCTCGCTGGCGCGACCATCTGCCCCGCCCCGGTGCGCTGCTCGCCGCCGCCCGCCGCGAGCGTTC
>NZ_JAMPTM010000184.1 GCF_025403375.1 Frankia gtarii | reverse complement strand
CGCCCGCCCACTCCCATCCGCGATCTTGATGGCGACGGTGTGCCCGTCGAGCGTCGCTACCAGGGTGACGCCCTCGGCGCCGTTCTTCGCCAGCACGCCGGGCGCGGCCCGCATCAGGTCGGTGTCGGGGCGCCCGACCCCGCCGACCAGCTCCGGATGGGCCCGCATGGCATCGACGACCCGCCGCTCCGGGCTGCCCGGCGCCGCCTGCACCATCGCCCGCAGCCCGCGGGCGAGCCCGGTGAGCGAGAACGCGAACAGCGGCGCGCCGCAGCCGTCCACCGTCGTACCGGCGATCTCCTCGCCGGTCAGCTCCTCGATCGTGTGACGAATCGTCTGCTGCAGCGGATGGTCCGGCTCGGTGTAGTTCGTCACCGGCCAGCCGGCGGCCACGCAGCAGGCGATCATCCCGGCGTGTTTGCCCGAGCAGTTCATCAGGACCGGCTCCGCGCGCCCGCCGGCACGCAGGTGGGCCTCGGCCGCGGCCGTGCCCAACGGCAGATCGGCGGTGCATCGCAGGGCGTCCGCGGAGTACCCGGCCACCGAGAGGATCTCCAGTACCCGGGCCAGATGCGCCGGCTCGCCACTGTGCGAGCTCGCGACCACAGCCAGCAGGTCACTTGGGATGTTCCGGCTCAAAAAGACCCCGTCGAGACCGGCACGCAGCATCGCGGCGGCCTGGAGAGGCTTGACCGCCGAACGGGGAAACACCGGTTTGTCGGGCGCGCCCACCCGCAGGGCGACGGCACCGTCGCGGCCGAGACCCACCACGGTGCCGTGATGCAGGCTCTCGACAAACGGCGCGCCACTGCGCAACCCCCGGACTACCTCGGCTACCACCTGCGGACCCTCCGGCGGCTCCATGGCTGTCAGGGTACGACGGCGCTCTCGCCGGTGCGGGCGCCATGCCGCATCTCCCACATCCGGCGAAAAGCCCGGTCCCGACGCCGGCTCGGGTCTCCCCGCCGGACCGGCCCCGCCCGCGACCGTCGCTGCGGAGGAGCCGGACCGCTACCCGGACGTGTCCGGGCGACATATCCTGGTGAGGTGCCTGCTTACGACTACCGCTGCCGGGTGTGCGACGCCTCCTTCGAGGTCCGTCGGAGCATCACCGAGTCCACCCCGACCGATGGGGTGAGCTGCCCCTCCGGCCATGCCGAGACCTCACGGGTCTTCTCTGCGGTGGCTGTCAGCCGCGGCACCGCCGTGCCAGCGATGGCGGCACCGGTGGGCGGCGGCGGAGCGTGCTGCGGGGGCGGTTGCTGCAGCTGACGCCTCCGACGATGCCCGGGCCGTCGTCACCGTCCGGGTGGCTGCGCGGCGACCAGGCCGATTTCGGCGGCTGCGGCCGTAGCCTCACCGCTGGCGGCTACTCGTCCCGCGAGTCTTCGCCGGGCCGCGGGACGCCCGGCTGCGAGGACCCACGTCCACCTGGCGATCCCGCTGGCCGCCCGATGCCGCCGCTCGGTCCTCGATCAGCCGCCGGTGCAGGAGCCGCAGTGTCTCGTCCCGTTCGGTCTGGTTCAGGCCGGAGACGAGGGTCTGCAACAGGCCGCCCGATCCGGGTTTCTGGTCACGGTTGCCGAGCCCACGCATACCCATGAACTCACTCCTACCCGCGGGTGTGCTGCGTCACGCGACACCCGCCCAGAACCCCCCGGGCGAGGCGAGGCCCGCGCGCGCCGCCCGGTCGGGCCGGTGCTCGGGCCGCGGCACCCCTCCGGAACCGCCGGATCAGTCCGACGCCCCCGGACGAGCGGCCCGCCCGCCCGAGGCCGCGCTGCGCTTCGGGTGATCAGCCGGCCGCCGGTCAGCCCGGGACACGCTCGCCGCGCCGAATCCCCCCGGCGCCCGCGCCGCCTGTCCTGCCCGCGCCGCCTGTCCTGCCCGCGCCGCCTGTCCTGCCCGCGCCGCCTGTCCTGCCCGCGCCGCCTGTCCTGCCCGCGCCGCCTGTCCTGCCCGCGCCGCCTGTCCTGCCCGCGCCGGGCGTGCCGACCGGCGAGCCGATCGCAAGACTGAGCCGAGCGAGCGCCGCGACGAGCGCAGCAACGCCAGCGCGCCGGAACTCGTACCGTCCAGCGAGGCGCGCACCGTCCGGCCGTAGGTGCGCAGGACACGCCGGTCGAAGGCGGGCGGCCCGAAAATTATGATCCAGGCGACCCCGAGCGCCCACAGACCGGCGAGGGCTCCGAAGGCCAGAACCCCGAAAGCGCCCAGGACCGCGAAGACCACGAGGAGCGCGACGCTCGCGACCAGGCCCCAGCCGATCAACCGGCCGGGGCTGATCGGCTCCGCCGGTCCCCGCCGAACAGCGGGCGGGCGGGTCGACGCGGCCGCGCGGCGCGCGGCTGGCCGAACAGCCCGGGTCGAGGTGGGCCCCGGTGCCCGGGACGCCCCCGGGTCCCGCGCCGCCTCCGAACCCCGGGATCTCCCTGGATCTCGCGACACCCCTGCGCCCCGAGATGTCCCCGCATCCCGGGGCACGGAGCCGCCTGAGGTAGCTGTGCGCGGCCGTCGATCCAGCACGGTGCGTCCCATAGCTGCTGTCTGCCCCCGTGGTGCAGACGTCATGCAATCGACCTCATGACGCCGGCCACATTCTCCTGCCGCCCAGCGGTTTCGCACCTGACGGCGTTGCGGCGGCGGCGCCGTCAGACATCGGACAGCGGAGGCGACGGCCGCGCCGGCGCCCTCGCGAAGCGATCTGGAGCGCCGGCACTCGCAGCCCGGTTCCGGGCCGAGATCCGTCAGCGCCGCCGCGCCTCGGCTATGCCCCCGTTCGCAGCCCCCGCCACAGCTCGCCGACGGAGGTGAACTGGACGCCGGGCGCCGCCGCCGCGACCTCCTCGACGACCCGGTCCGGGGCGTGCTGATAGCGGAGATGGTCGATGATCTCCTCCCGTTCCGCGGGGAAGACCGCCCGGCCGAGCCAGCGGGCAAGCTCGGAACGGTCCTCGACGTCGGCCAGCGTCATGCCGGCCGACGCGCCGGCCCGGGACTGGGCGGGGTCCGGGAACTGCACATCGCCGGGCAGCCCGTCCGTCGGTTCGACGGAGCGCCATTCCTCCGCCCGGGTGTCCCGGCCACTGCGTACGAACCCGGAGACCTCGTGCGCCATGGCGTCATCGCGCCACGGTCCGTGCTTGGAGCTTCCCCGATCCACTGCCATGTCTCGTTCCTTCCTCCGTCGCCGCCCGCGGGCGGCGGTGGGTGGTCGAGAGTCCGACGGCCAGGCGGTTGACGGCACCTGGGAGATGCGGTCACCCCGTTCGTCCCGCCGGATCCGCGTCGCGCAGGGGATGTGCACGCTGGGGCACGAAGCAAACCCCCGCACGGGTCGCACGGGTCGCACGGGTCGCACGGATGGACCGCATGCCCCGAATGGACGATCCGGGGGCACCACAAGTGGGCCAGTGATACGGACAGGAGATGGTCCGATTGGGTCAGGATCTTGGTAGTCCGCAGCGGTCGGTGGTGTGCCCCGCGCGGGGGATCGGGTGGCCCGGCCGTGCGCACCCGGAATAGGGAGAAAGCCCCGATGGGGCCATCGGCGGCGCAGGTGGCACGCCCGGACGGACCATGCCCCCACGGGTGGCCCACGCGGGTGGTGGCTGTCTGGGCGACGGGCCCGATCGGGCGGGTGCTCCCCGCCCATATCGGCTCGAGCAACCCAGGAGTGCATCCCCTACCTGGGCCACGCGGATACCCCCCACTCGGACTATTCAGGCCCGGAAGCCAGGTCCGTGAGCATGCGGATGGTCGTGCCGATCATTGTGGCCGCAGGTCGGTGGGTCGACGATCGGGCGACGGAGGACCGGCCGCCACAGGACCTTCGAGCGGCAGTCACAGCCCCGTCGGAGCCGCGAGATCGACCGCCGGTGTCGGCAATGGCGCCGCCATCCGCGCTCCCTCGACAGCCGCCCCCACGCCTACGACATAGATCGCGCAGGGCCTTCCGATCACCGGTCGGGCGACATTGCGGACCGGTACTCCGCCCGCTGTCGACCCGCGTTCCGAGCCTGCGTGGGCGTGCCCGTGTAAGGCGAGGCCAGCACCGCCGGCATCCATCGCCTCGGCGAGGTGATAGCTGCCGAGAAAGGGATAGATCTCGGCCCGCTCGCCGATCAGGGTGTCCGGAATCGGGGCGTAATGGGTCAAAGCAATACGAAAGTCGCAGTCCAGCGCATCCAGCGCATGCTGGAGCCTGGCGGCAACCTCCTTCGTATGCCGAACGAAGGCCTTCATCAGCGGCTCACCGAAGTCCGATCCGCTCGCGCCGGCAAAGCCGCCGCCAAATCCCTTGACCCCGGCAACCCCGAGACGCTCGCCGTCGACATCCACCACCGTTGAGGTGCCTTCAAGCACCGTCACGCCGGCGCCGGTCAGGATGGCGGCGATCTCGCGCTCGGCATCGCCGTGATAATCGTGGTTGCCGAGCACGGCGATGACCGGCAGCGGCGCGCCCGCCACCTCCGCCGCGACGACCTCGGCCTCGGCGGGCAGCCCGTGCTGGGTGAGGTCACCCGCCAGCAGCAGCACGTCCGCGCGCCCGGCGAGGCCGCGGACGACCGGCCCGAAGGTGCCGCCGCTGTCCGCTCCCAGATGGATGTCGCCGACGGCGGCGATGCGCATCATGAAATGGTCTCCACGCTCGCGGGTTCGTCGGCCACCGTGACGCGGCCGGTGACGGTGACCTCGTTGCGGACCGGCCGACCGGGAGCGGCCTCGGTCAGCACATCCGCGACGGCCCGGCGGCGGACGTCGGTGGCGACCTCACCCTCGACGAGGATGCGCCCGTCGGCGACCATCACCTCGAGGCCGAGCTCCGCGACCCGCGGGTCCTCGGCGAGGCGGTCGTGCAGCTCCCCCGCCAGGTACTCGTCGGCCTCGGCCAGGTCCATCTCGACCTGGTCGCCAGGGGGCGACGTGGTGACCGCGGTGACGGCCTCGGGCTGCCCGGAGTCGGTGCCGGGCTCGACCGTGTTCTGCCGGTCGTGCGCGCCCCCGCGTTGCGCCGTCGGTTTCCCGCGGTTGCCGGCCGCTTTGCTGTCTTCCAAACAATTGCCTTGCGTCGAACGGCCCTCAGCCCTGCTGCCTTTCGCTCCGCCGGCCCGTTGCGCCGGGTCACCTTCCGTCCCGTCGGGGCGTTCCGGCGCCGCGGAAAGCTCACTCTCGCCGGGCCTGGCGGCGGTCGGGACGGAGTCGGCCGGCGGAATGAGATTGAGCCGGGTGGCAACCAGCAACGCGGCCTCGGCGAAGGGCGAAGCGGCGGTGGACCGGCGAACCTGATCCCAGTCGACCTGCTCGCGCATCGCCCGAATCATCGGTAGTACCCGGGTCAGATCGCAGTAGCGCTCCTCCAGCGCCAGCAGGGTCATCTCGAACCAGTCCGTGGCGTCAAGGACGGGCATCCGAACCGAGTCCACCGACATCTCGCTGGACCGTTCCAACATCTGCCGGGTGACCGCGCGACCGACCGGATGGTGGATGAGATCGACGAGCACCTCGCCGTCGAACACCTTGGTGAGCCAGTCCTCCGGCGGATCCACGGGGCGCAGACCGCTGGCCGCCAGAACCTCCACCGCCCGCGACACATCCTCTTCCCGCAGCATGAAATCCACGTCGTGAACGGGCTCGGGGCCGCCACGGGCCCAGCACGCGTAGCTCCCCCCCAGGGCGAACGGGATGTCCGCCTCCTTCAGGGTCACGGCAACCCGTTTCAGACTCTCCCGCAGACCTCTGGGCGCATCCTCCATACCGCAGCCCGTACCCGCCTGTGCCCTGTGATGCACCTCGCGCGGGGTGCCGGGTGGTTGCGGGTGTCCCTGTCGCGATCCCGACATCCCCGAACGGCTACCCCAAAGCGGTGACAAGACTACTACGCAAGTGCCGGGATGTCCGGCTATCCGTAGTTATAATTTCACTACATGCCACAGGAGTTACGGCTTCGACGTCGGAGCGCCACCCGATTCTCACACCCTGGCGACAACGAGCGTCGGCATGAGCGATGATGACCTTTGCGGCGAACTCGTCGGCCGCTCACTTCGACACCGGATTGGAAGCGAACCCTGAACGCGCGCACACGATCCGACCAGTTGCCCAGGGGTGTCGGTGAAGACACCGGCGTGCTGGAACATTCCGGCGAGCGCCTGCCCGGGCAACGCAGCACCGAGCCGGCCAACCTGATCACCCAGCCGGCCCAGCCGGCCGAGCCGGCCAGCACCAGCGGCGTGGTGGACATGTCCAGCCATCCAGGCCAGCTGGCCCGCCGGCTGCAGCAGGTGACCTATCAGCTATGGACCACGACGGTCTCCACCGAGACCACTCCACCGCAGTTCGTGGTCCTCAACAGTCTCCTCGCCGATCCTGACATCGATCAGCGCACGCTCGGTGAACGGGCGTCGCTCGACCGGTCCACGGTCGCCGATGTGGTGGCGAGGCTCGTCCAGAGAGGTCTCATCCGCCGGGTCCGCGACCCGCGTGACGGCCGCCGCAACGTGCTACGGCTGACCAAACGAGGCGAGTCGACCCACGGCCAGGTGGCGGACCGCATCGAACAGATGAACGACAAGCTACTCGCCCCCCTGTCCCGGGAGGAACAGGGAACGCTGCTCTCCATGCTGACGCGGATCGTCGACCAGGGCGGCCCGCGCTAGCACGAGCACTACTCATCGTTTATATTCGGTAACGCTAGGACGTCAATTCGATCCGACCGGCACCGAGGACGATGCAGCGACTCCGTCGGCCCGACGCGCGGCGTCGCCCCCGATCACTTGGCGCCCCGCTCCCGGGCTTGTCCGCACTTCGGCGACTCGCTGTCGTCGGGCTCGCCAGCCTCGCGGTCGGCACCGTCGGCATCACCGCCTCGTCCCCGCTCCACGGGCGCGAGGCCGCCCGGCCCGCCAGTTCCCTCCCGGCGGGCCGTCCCGACCGCGGTGAGCCCGACGGCGGTCCACGCTCCGCCGATCGCGACCTGCCCGGCGGGGTCCCGCCGCACGGTATTCGGCCGGGTCTGACCCGGCCGAATGGGGCCAGCGCCTCGTTCGGTCCCGAGGCCACGTCCATCACCCTCGTCGCGGTGGGCGAGATCGATCTGTCTCGGACTGTCGACCCACGGGTGGCCCTGGTGGCCCTGCGTGGCTACGGCACCGCAGCCGATCTCGCCCTCTGCCGGCTGGCGGCGCCCCTGCCCGCGTCCCCCGACGCCCCAGACGGCCGGGACGCCCCGGGCGGCCGTCCCGAGGGCGGGGATGCCGCCGCCGCGCTCGCCGGCGCCGGCTTCGACCGCTGCGACACGGACGGCGTCGATCCTCCCGGCAGCGCGGCGGCACGACGCACCCGGACGGCCCTCGACCGCGCGGGCATCGCCGTGTCCGTTCCGTCGGACGGCGGCACCCGGACACAGATCGCGACCGAGACGGTCCGGGGCACGAGGATCGCCCTGCTGTCCTACCTCGGCTCCGCCGCCACGACTGCCACGGCCGGTCTCACCGCCGAGCGGATCGGGCGGGACGCCGCCCGCGCCCGCGTCGACGGCGCCGATCTCGTCGTCGCGCAGCTCGCCTGGGGCCGGCCCGGCCAGCAGGCCGTGACGCCGCACCAGCGCGACCTGGCCCGCGCGCTGCTCACCTCGTCCGACGTGGACCTGATTCTCGGCAGCGGCGGCGGGAGCCCGCTGCCGATCGAGCGGATCGCCGGCCGCTACGTCGCCTACGACCTGGGCACCCTGATCGCCGCGCCGGCGGCCGGCGGCCGCGCGGGCGCCACCGGGGTCGGCTCGGCGGACGGCGGGGAGTCCACGGCGCCGGGCCGCGACGGCGTGGTGCTGACCATCCAGGTCCGGCGCACGGCCCTGGGCTGGACGGTGGCCGGGCTTACATATACCCCGACCTGGACGGATTCTTCCGGTGCCGCCAGCTGGCCGATCGCCGACAGGTTGGACGACCGCGGCACGCCCGCGCCGGGCCGGGCCCTGTTGAACGCCTCCTGGCAGCGCACCGTCGCGGCCGTCGGGGCACTCGGCTCGACCGACGGGGTCCGGGTCGACCGGGTTCCCCGCGATCCGCCACCGGACCGTCCCGGCGGGCCCGCCGGGCCGCCGGAACCCGGCCAGGCGGGCGGCGTCGATCCGAGGGGATAAGGAATAGATCGAACTTAGTGCAATTAGCGTGTCTTCCTCATCGACCCGATACTGTCAGCGCTGCGGCAGCGGCGTGACGGACGCCGTCCACCCAGGTGGCCGTTCCGAGGAGGAGACACGTGACATCGCCTGACACCGCGGCCCTGGTGCTCCGGGTCATCGTGGGTCTCACTCTGGTCGCCCATGGCTACAACCACGTCTGGGGGCCGGGCGGGATCAAGGGCACGGCCGGCTGGTTCCAGAGCATGGGCCTGCGCCCCGGCATCGTGCACGCCTGGGCCTCCGGTCTCGTCGAGCTCGCCGCGGGATTCGGGCTGGTCTTCGGCTTCCTCACCCCGTTCAGCGCCGGCGGCATCATCGGCACGATGGTCGTCGCGGGCATCACGGCGCACCGCAACAACGGCTTCTTCATCTTCAAGCCGGGCCAGGGTTACGAGTACGTCCTGATGATCGCGGCCGTGTGCGCGGCGATCGGCATCCTCGGCCCCGGCAAGGCGTCACTGGACCACGCGATCGGCATCGAGCTCGACGGCTGGGCCGGCGGCCTGATCGCGATCCTGCTCGGCGTCGGCGGGGCCGCGCTGCTGCTGGCGACCGCCTGGCGCCCGGAGCGCAAGCCGGCCGAGTCGGCCGACGCCTGAGCGAGTCGCCCGGTGGCGGGGCACCCAGGCGAACAGTGTGCTCATACTGACCTACGTGCCTGCGAACTCCGACAGCGAACAGCTGACGTCGACACCGTCCGCCCCGTCCCTGCGCATCCCCAGCGGCGGGTTGACCCTCGCCGCGGACACCTACGGTGACGACACCGACCCTCCGGTGGTCTTACTCCACGGCGGCGGCCAGACCCGCCACTCCTGGCGGCGCACCGCTCGCCGGCTCGGTGTCGAAGGCTGGTACGCCCTCACGGTGGACCTGCGCGGCCACGGTGACTCCGGCTGGTCCCCCGAGGGCGACTACGCCCTCGACGCCTTTGCCGACGACGTGCTCGCCCTGCGCCGCACCCTCGGCCGGCCGCCGGTGTTCATCGGCGCATCGCTGGGCGGGATTGCCTCGCTCGCCGCGATCGGCCGCGACCCCGACGTCGCACGCGGCCTGGTCCTCGTCGACGTGTCGCCGTTCCTGCAGCCCCGGGGCACCGGACGGATCATGGAGTTCATGCGGGGCGCGCCGGACGGCTTCGCCTCCGTGCAGGACGCCGCCGACGCGGTCGCCGCCTACCTGCCACACCGGGAGCGCCCACGCGACCCCACCGGGCTTCGCAAGAACCTCCGCTTCACCGACGGACGCTGGTACTGGCACTGGGATCCGGCGTTCGTCTTCCCGCCGGAGGGCCACGACCCGCGGCTGCGGCTACGCACGCCGCTGGAGGAGCTGTCCGCCATCGTGACGAGGCTGCGGATCCCGACCATGCTCGTGCGGGGCGGCCAGTCCGACGTGCTCAGCGAGGACGACGCCCGCCGGTTCCTCGACCTCGCCCCGCACGCGGAGTACTGCGACGTCGCCGGGGCGCACCACATGGTGGCCGGCGACGACAACGCCGTCTTCGACGTGCGGATCCTCGACTTCCTCCAGCGCCGGATCCGCCCCCGTCTGGTCCTGGGCCCCGCCGGCTGACCCGTCATCCGGGTACGCCCAGCTCATGGACGCCGCCCCAGCCGAGGACCCCATCCCAGCAGAGGACGCCACGTCGATCGACCAGGCCACGTCGGTCGAGGACGGCGGGCCGCCCGCGGTCGCCGGTCTGCTGCTGGCGGCTGGGGCAGGGCGGCGGATGGGGCGTGCCAAGGCTCTGGTGGAGCTCGGCGGCGAGACCCTGGCCGCGCGGGGCGTCCGGCTGCTCGCCGCCGGCGGGTGCACGCCGGTCGTGATCGTCATCGGCGCCGCCGCGGACGAGGTCGGCGCGGCCGTGGCCGATCTCGCCACCGAGGACCGCGGGCCGACGACCCCGACAACCCCGACAACCCCGGATCGCCGCGCTCCCAGGGGGGCGGACCGTCCCGGGTGGGTGGCGGTGCGTCTGGTGCGGGCGGACGGCTGGGCCGAGGGCATCGGGGCCTCCCTGCGGGCCGGGCTCGAGGCTCTCGCCGGCACCGGCGCCGACGCCGCGGTCGTGACGCTGGTGGACCAGCCCGGCCTGACCGCAGCCGCGATCCGCCGCCTGGTCGACGCCGCCGCGCCGGCCGGCGGCTACCAGCGGTATCCCGCGCTGACCGCGACCTACCGCGGGCAGCCGGGCCATCCCGTCCTGCTGCGCCGGGCTGTCTGGGCCGACGTCGCCGTCCTCGCCCGCGGGGAGGTCGGCGCGCGGGCCTGGCTGCGCGCCCACCCGGCGGCGGTCGGCCGGGTGGCCTGTGACGGCCTCGGCACCCCCGCGGACGTCGACACTCCAGCCGACCTCGCCGACATCGGGGAGGATGCCGGCATGGACCTGTCTGTCACCGACAACACCGACCGCTTCCGCTACGAGGCGCTGACGCCGACCGGCGAGGTCGCCGGTTTCGCGCAGTACCAGAAGCGGGCAGATCGGATCATCTTCATCCACACCGAGGTGAGTCCGGAGTTCTCCGGCCAGGGCGTGGGCTCCACCCTCGCCGCCGAGGCATTGGACGATGTTCGCCGGCAGGGCCTGGCCGTGGTCCCTCAGTGCCCCTACATCCGCACGTTCATCGATCGCCATCCGGCCTACGCCGATCTCGTCGTGGCCGACGCCTGAGCCCCGGCCCGACTGACGCGGAGCGAACATCTGGCCTGGTAGGACACCATGTCGACGACGTGAGAAACGGAGGAACAACGCCGAGCCCCTGATTTCCAAGATGAGCTGACGGCCGGCCCGCGGCTGGCAGTATCGGCGGCACGAAACCCGATGCGAGGCACAACGCTCCCGATTCCCGGATCGGCGGGGAACGGCGGGGAGTGCGGTCGACCGTTGCGCGGTGGGCTCGGCGGGAGAAGTAGTTACATCATCGTGGTGGCGGCGGGTTCGGAACAGCCGCGGCGCCTCCCGTGAAAGGACGTCTGTGTGTCCGACGCCCGTCATCGGTCCCCAGCTGGAGGTCCCCGCGGCGCCGTGCCACGCCGCCGCGACCGGCGTGTCGGCAGTCCGCCGCACGGGCGGTTCACGCGGCCTGAGCGGTCCGGCCCGGGCGCTCGGCGCCAGGGCCGGCGGGCCCGCGGGATCGGTCTCGGCGCGCTCAGCAGTGCCGCCCTGCTCGTCCTCGGCGGCCTCACGATCACCGGCGTCGGGTTCGCGGCGGCCTCCGTCTGGCACAGTGGCGCGCCGGACGAGTGCGCCGACGGCACCACCCGGACCACGCTGACCATCACCACCGCCCCGACCCTGACCGCGCCGATCCGCCGGCTGGCCACCGAGTTCAGCCGGGCGCACTCCGACCGGAGTGGGCCCTGTGTGACCTTCGAGGTGTCCGCGACACCGTCCGACCGGGCGCTCGACGCGCTGTCACGCGCGAGTGCGACCGGCTCGGCCGTTCCGGACGTGTGGATCCCCGAGTCGGCGGACTGGCTGGAGCTGGGGCAGGAGTCGAACAGCGCGGCGCAGCAGCTACCGGCGCGGGCGACGACGATCGCCGGTTCCCCCGTCGTCATCGCGATGCCCCGGCTGATGGCGCAGCAGCTCGGCTGGCCCGAGCATCACCTGACCTGGGCTGATCTCGCGGCGGACGCGAACAGGACCGCCTTCTGGCCGAGCCGCGGGGAGCCCCGGTGGGGCGAGTTCCGCCTCGCCATGGCCAACCCGGAGAACTCGGCGGCGGCGCTGCGGGCGGTCATCGGCACGGTCGGGGCGGCGCGCCGGCTGGCTCCCGCGGACATGACGCCGGGCACCTTCGACCAGGATCGGACGACCCAGGCCACGGTGCTGCGGCTGGAGCGCTCGATCGACTGGCTGCCACAGTACGACCACCAGCTGTTCGACGCGGTCCGCGGCGGGGGCTCGGACGGCACCGGCGGCGGCGCACCATCCGCCTTCCCCGCTTTGGAGTCCGACGTCATCGCCTACAACCGGACCTTGGCGGTCCGGGCAGGATCCATCTCCGCGTCGACGCTGGTCGCCTCCTACCCGGCCGACGGCGCGTTCACGGCAACAGTGCCCTACATCGTCCTCAAGCGGACGACGGACTCGGCGCCCAAGCGCGCCGCGGCGACCGCCTTCGCCGCCTACCTGCGCGGCGATGCCGGGCGGCAGGCGCTGACCGCGGCCGGCTTCCGCACCCCGATGGAACTGCAGGGCCGCGACGACCCGGACGGGCTGTCGGCGAGCCTCAACGTCACCGACGGTGTGCGGTCCACCCCGCCGAAACTCGCCAGCACCGACGCCTCGGACAACGTGCTCGGGACCGCGCGTCGATTCTTCCGGCACAGCCGGGAACGCGGGGCCACGCTCGCCGTGCTCGACACGTCCGGTTCGATGGCACTGCCGCTGACGGGCGACACCGGTCGCACCCGCCTCCAGGCGGCCGCGGACACGGCGCTGGCCGGCCTGCGGCTGTTCGCCTCGGACAGCGAGGTCGGGCTCTGGCAGTCGTCCGCCGAACTGCCTGGGGGCCACCGGGAACTCGCCCCACTGGCCCGACTGAACGCGCCGGGCCACACCGGCACCCAGCGCGGCGACCTGACCGCGGCACCGGCGAGCCTGAAACCGGCCGGCAGCAGCAACCTCTACTCGACCGCGGTCGCGGCCGTGCGGCAGCTGACCGACAGGTTCGCCTCGGGCCGGATCAACCGCGTCGTCCTGTTCACCGACGGTGACAGCAACGCGGGCGGCGACGATCACGCCGACAGCGAGCAGCCGGGGCGGCCAGCGGCGAATCCCGAACCGACACTCAACCAGGCGGTTTCCGCGCTGCAGGCTGCCGCCGATCCGCGCCGGCCCGTCCAGCTCATCGTCATCGCCAGCGACCCCGGCGCGGATCTCGCCGCGTTGCAGCGCCTGGCCGGGGCCACCGGCGGCCACGCCTACCTGACCCCGGACGCGGACGACCTGTTCGACATCTACGTCAACACGCTCACCGGCGGCTGATCCCAGCCCCGGCCCGCGACGCCGGGCGGCTTACCCCGCGACGCCGGCGGCGCGGCGACGCCCAGCCCGGGTGCGCCGTGGATCGGGGCTGGCGGCGTTCGGGAAACGCCGCAGGTACTCGCGTTCGAGTTCCAGCATGCGCAAGGTGTGGGTCTCGAACGCGTCCTCGCTGCCGGCGATGAACGCGTCGTGCCGGGTGCGGTGCAGGTGCCGCAGCTCCCGGACGAGGTCGTCGTCAGCCAGGTTGGGGGCGGGAATGCCCGCGGGTCGGTGCGTCATGGTCTGGGTCTACCCGCTCCGCCAGCAGCTTCAGCGCCGATTCCGGCCGCGGCCGTCAAAGCTGCCCGGAGTCACCACGCTAGCCCGGAGTCACCACGCTAGCCCGGAGTCACCACGCTAGCCCGGAGTCACCACGCTAGCCCGGAGTCACCACGCTAGCCCGGAGTCACCACGCTAGCCCGGAGTCACCACGCTAGCCCGGAGTCACC
>NZ_JAMPTM010000183.1 GCF_025403375.1 Frankia gtarii | reverse complement strand
CGTCCTCGTACTGGACGAATCCGGCGCGCCGCCGCCGGCGCGCCGGCGCCCCCTGGCCACCGGCGGCGCCCGGACCACCGAAACCAGCGTTGCCGGCGCGGTCGGCCTCGTCGAAGCCTCCGCCGCGGGGGGCGCGCTCGTCGGCGCCCAGGCCGGCCAACGCCGGCGGCGGCACGGGCGGCCCGGAGGGAGGCGGAAGGTCTGCCGGCTCGTCCCACCATCGTTCTCCCGCCGGCGGGGCGCCGTCCTCCCGCCAGCGGCGCTGATCACCGGCGCCGGCGACGCGGGTCCGCTGCGGCCGGTCGGCGTCGGCTCGCCGCGGGCCGGGCGCGGCGGAGTCGGCATCCACCCCGGTCGAGCCGTCCCTGGCCGGGGAGTCGTCGTAGCGCCTGGTCCGGAAGGCGGCCGCACCCGCCGCGGCGCCTACCCCAGCCGCCCCGGCCGCCCCGGCCGCGCTGCGGCCCCGCGGCCAGGTGTCGTCGAGGACGGCGGTGGCCGCTACCCGGGTGTCCCCGCCGGGCGGCGCCTCCTCGCCGAGCAGGGTCAGCAGCAGCCGCTCGCTCGTGGGCCGGGCCCGCGGGTCGCGGGCGAGCGCGGAGCGGACGACGGGTTGCAGCTGCACCGGCACGTCCCGCAGGTCGGGCCGCCCCGTCTGGATTTTCTCCGACATCTGCAGGTAGCTGCCGTCGCCGTAGGGATGGGCGCCGACAGCGGCGTAGGCGATGAGCAGCCCCCAGGCGAAAACGTCGACCGCCGGGCCGATCGACGAGCCCTCCATCTGCTCGGGCGCCATCCAGCCGATCGAGCCCAGGACGAAGCCGGTCTGGGTCCGGCCCTGCGCCCCATCGAGCGCCCGGGCGATCCCGAAGTCGATGACCCGGGGACCGGAGAACGACAGCATGACGTTGCTCGGCTTGAGGTCCCGATGGACGATGCCGGCCTTGTGGATAGCGGTCAGCGCGCTGGCCACGCCGATCGCCACGCCCTGCAGCGTCGACATCGGCAGTGGCCCGGACCGGTTGACGACGTCGTCGAGGCGGACGCCGTCGATGTACTCCGTGACCAGGTAGGGACGGCGGGCGGCGGGGTCGGCGTCGAGGACCTGCGCGGTGCAGAACGGGGCGACCCGGCGCGCCGCGGCGACCTCGTCCCGGAACCGTTCGCGGAAATCGGGGTCGGCGGCCAGATCCGAGCGGATCACCTTGATCGCGACGAGGGCTCCGGCGGTGTCGCGAGCGAGGTACACCGTGCCCATGCCGCCCGAGCCGAGCCGGCGCTCGACCCGGTAGGCGCCGATGACGGTCGGGTCGTCGGGGTGCAGCGCCTCACCTCGGGTGCCGACCGGTCCGTCCCGGCCCGTCGCTCGATCCGCCACCGCTCTCCCGCCCGTGTCCGCCCTGCCCCCACCGACGCTCGGTCCGGCGCGGCAACCGCGGTGCCTGCCACCTCACGCTAGCCCTCACCGGTCGCGGCCTGGGGAACTCTGTCCGTCATCCGACGGTCGCATCGGCAGGCCTTTTCTCCAGAAGCGTTTCTGGAATCTCGCCTGAACGACCGATATCACCGGCAACGAACCATGTAACGGAGAAACGATACAAGCGCAATGTCGCACTCCGTTGGCCGGGACGGCTCCGCGCGGCGATCCAGGCGCGGCGATCCAGGCGCGGCGCCCGACGACGCCGCAGCCCGGCACCCCGGCCCGGCGCCGCGTCCCCGACCGGTCGGGGACGCCCACCGGCGAAGCTGACGGCATGCCGACCAGATCTCCGGCAGGATGAGAGGACGGAAAGTCCAGTGGCACCGACCGAACATTCCCAGTCCGACCGGTCGGGCCACGAGGTGCGGGGAGCTGCCCATGGTCACGCAGTCGGTCCAGGCGGACGACGGCACCGCCGTCCGGCCAGGCGCCACGGCGGTCGGCGACGTCGACACCAGCGTGGACATGCTGATCGTCGGCGCCGGCCCCGCGGGGCTCTACGGCGCCTACTACGCGGGCTTCCGGGGCATGTCGGTCGCGCTGATGGATTCGTTGCCCGAGGCGGGTGGCCAGGTCACCGCGATGTATCCGGAGAAGGTCATCTACGATGTGGCCGGCTTCCCCGCCATCCGCGGCCGTGAGCTGGTCGACGCCCTCGTCGCCCAGGCGGCCCAGTTCGACCCGATGTACCTGCTCGACCAGCAGGCCGCCGAGCTCGCCCACGAACCGGATGCGGTCGTGGTGACCAGCAGCCAGGGCCACCGGGTCCGCGCCAGGGTCGTCGTGATCACCGGCGGTCTCGGCACGTTCACCCCCCGGCCGCTGCCGACCGGCACCGGCCATCTCGGCCGCGGCCTGGTCTACTTCGTGCCGAAGTTGGACGTCTACGCCGGCCAGGACGTCATCGTGGTGGGCGGTGGGGACAGCGCCTTCGACTGGGCGCTCGCCCTGGAGCCGATCGCCCGCTCGGTCACCCTGGTGCACCGCCGCGACCGGTTCCGTGCGCACGCGGCGACGATCGGTCGGGTCGAGGCGTCGAGCGTGGAGATCCTCATCTTCTCCGAGGTCGCCGCCATCCACGGGGAGGAGCGGATCGAGAAGGTCGAGCTCGTGCACACCCGCACCGGGGACCGGCACGTCCGCCCGGCGCAGGCGGTGGTCGCCGCGCTCGGCTTCACCGCCGACCTCGGGCCGCTGACCCGTTGGGGGCTCTCCATGGCCCGGCGGCACATCGCGGTCGACTCGGCGATGTTCACCGGCGTCGACCGGATCTTCGCGGCCGGGGACATCACCGAGTACCCCGGCAAGGTCCGCCTGATCGCCACCGGCTTCGGCGAGGTCGCGACCGCCGTCAACAACGCGGCGCCGGTCGTCGACCCGGCGGCGAAGGTGTTCCCGGGGCACAGCTCCGACGACGGCACCGCCGCCTGACCAGGGCACGGTTCCTCACCGGGTGCAGCCCGACCGGCGGCCCCGGCCCGGCAACCGGCGCACACTGGTGGCATGCGCGGTCTTCTGGTTATCGGCCACGGTTCACGACGGGACGAGGCGAACGCCACGGTCCGCGAGCTGGCCCGCCGCCTGGCGGCCGAACCCCGCCAGGATGGTGACGGCTGCGCCGGCCGCCCGCTCGGCTCGGGCGGGCCGACCAGCGCTGGGGACCCCACCGGCCCAGCCGCGCCGACCGGCCCGACCGGCCCGCGGCCGTGGGGCGCCGTAGAGGCAGCGTTCCTCGAGGTCAGCAGGCCCGACATCGGCGAGGGCTACGCCAACCTCGCGGTCGCGGGCTGCA
This sequence comes from Frankia gtarii, assembly GCF_025403375.1. Classification (GTDB taxonomy): domain Bacteria; phylum Actinomycetota; class Actinomycetes; order Frankiales; family Frankiaceae; genus Frankia; species Frankia gtarii. The sequence continues at coordinate 10,397 of NZ_JAMPTM010000183.1, read as the reverse complement.
CCGAGATCATCGTCTACCCGTTCTTCCTCTTCGGCGGCAACCACACCCGCCGCGACCTCCCCTCGGCCCTGGAGGAGGCGCGCGAACGGCATCCGAGGACCCGCTGGATCCTCTCCGAGCCCCTCGGCCTACACGCCTGCGTCGTCGAGGCGGTACGGGCGCGGCTCGACGACACGCTGCGCGAGCTCTTCGACACCGCCAGGCACCCCGCCGGCTGACCTTCTCAGAAGGCCGCGGTGGCGCGACTGGCCGCGACGAAATCGGCGACGGCGGCGGCGAGCGGACGCACCCCCGGCTCGGCCGGCACGATGTCCACCCGCATTCCGGCGGCCTCGCAGGCCTGGGCGCTGCGCCGGCCCATCGCGGCGACGAGCAGGTCCGGGGGCAGCGGCCCGTACAGCTCGGCGGTGCTGCGGGCGGCCGTCGAGGAGGCGAACGCCGCGACGTCGAAGTCGCCGTGACGCAGCTCGTCGGCGACCCGCGGATCCGGGTCGGCGGTCACGTCGGTCAGCAGCGGCACCCGCCACGGCGTCCATGGGCCACCCGCCGGCAGGTCGGCGGCGCCGACGACGAGCACCCCCGGCTCCGGCGCGAGCTCGTCCAGCGTGATGGCGGCCAGGCCCAGCGCGTCGAGGGCGTCGGTGACGTTGGGGCGGGCGGCCACCAGGATCAGCCCGGCCAGGGCGCGCACGTCGGTGCCGGCCCGGCGCAGCAGGGCGACCACCGCGGCGACCTCGTCCGGGTCGGCGAGGACGAGTCCCGCGGCTGCGGGCAACGCGGCGAGCAGCTTCGCGCCGGCGTCGTCGAGCGGGGCGGGGCGGGCCACGACCGTCTCGACCGCGTCGGCGCCGAGCTGTCGCAGCCGACGGGCCAGCAGGCCCGGGCGGGGCCGGGTGCGGGCGACCAGGATGCGCACTCCGGCCAGCGGCGGCGCATCGGCGGCCGGGGCGTCGTTGCGGGCGGCGACCTCACCGACGACGATCACCGCCGGTGACCGCACTCCCGCGGCGATCGCGTCGATGGCCAGGGCGTCGAGCGTGGTGCGCAGGACACGTTGGGCTGGGGTGGCGCCCCGCTCGATCACCGCGACCGGGGTGGCCTCCGGGCGGCCACCGGCGAGCAGGGCGTCGGCGATGTCCATCAGCCGCGCCACCCCCATGAGGATGACGATCGTCGCCCGGGAGGCGGCGAGGCCCGCCCAGTCGACGGTCGAGTCGGGGTGCCCGGGCGGTAGGTGTCCGGAGACGACGGCGAGCTCCTGCGCCAGGTCGCGGTGGGTGACCGGAATGCCGGCGAGCGCCGGCACGGCCAACGCCGAGGTGACGCCGGGGACGACGGCGAAGGTCACGCCCGCCTCGGCGCACGCCTGGGCTTCTTCGCTGCCGCGGCCGAGAAGGTAGGGATCGCCACCCTTGAGCCGCACGACCCGGGCACCGGCGCGGGCCCGGTCGACGAGAACCGCGTTGATCTCCTCCTGGGCCCAGGAGCGGGCCGCCGGGCTCTTGCCGACATGGATGATCTCCGCGCCAGGCGGCGCGACGTCGAGCAGGACGGCGGCGGCGAGCCGGTCGACCACGATCACGTCGGCGGTCGCGAGCAGCTCACGACCACGCACGGTCAACAGCCCGGGATCGCCCGGACCAGCCCCGACCAGCCAGACCTCACCTGTGATTCGCCCATCTGCCACGGCGTGCACCGTACCTGTTCAGCTACGTCCGGCGGGCGATCACGCGGGCGGCGCCACATCGGCAAAGGGGCGTCCAGCCCGGTCAGTGGATGCCGCACTCCGTCTTGTTCGTACCGGTCCAGCGGCCGTCGCGGCCGGCGCCCCGGCGGGTGCACGGCCAGCAGCCGACGGATTCGTAGCCGTCGGAGAGCAGCGGGTTGACGATGACGTCGTGCTCGGCGACGTACCGGTCGACGTCGGCGTCGGTCCAGGCCGCCAGCGGGTGGATCTTCACCTTGCCGCGACGCGCGTCCCAGTCGACGACCTTCAGGTTCGCCCGGCCGGCGGACTCGGCGCGCCGCGACCCGGCGGCCCAGGCGCGGTACGGCGCCAGCGCCCGGTCCAGCGGCACCACCTTGCGCATCCGGCAGCACAGGTCGGGGTCGGTCTTGTAGAGGTCCTGACCGTGGACGGCGTCCTGGCCGACGACGGTGAGCTGTGGGCTGACACTGATCAGCGGCAGGTCGTAGGTCGCGGCCACCGCGTCGCGGGTACCGACCGTCTCGGCGAAGTGGTATCCGGTGTCGATGAAGACCACGGGCACGTCGGAGCGGATCCGGGCGAGCATGTCGACCAGGATCGCCTCAGCCATGGACGCGGCGACCACCAGCTTCGTCCCGAACTCCTCGGCCGCCCAGCCGAGGATCTCCTCCGCCGGCGCGCCTTCGAGCTCCTCCCCGGCCCGCAACGCCCGGCTCTGCAACGCGGCATCCATCAGGTCGTCTCCTCCTCGTCGCGCGCGGCACCTCGCCGTGCCGTCTGGTTCCCCGTTGCGGCCGTCTGGTTCCCGGCCGCGGCCGCCTGGTCTCCCGTCGCGCCGGGCGTCCCCACCGGCACGGAGCCGGCCGGGCCAGCGGCGACCACCAGCGCGGTGAGGCTCAGCCGAAAGCCGCGCCGGCAGGACCGGCACGCCCAGTGCCCGTGCCCGGAACCGGCTCCGTCCGCCGCCGGTTCGGGGACGATGTCCTCCTCGCCGCAGTACGGGCAGTAGAAGGGCACCGCGCGATCACTGCCGGCCATCGGCGCCCCTGGCCGCCGAGCCCGCCGCGGCCAGCGATGCCTCGTCGGCTCGCTGCGCCCAGTCGGCGAAGCTCTCCCCGTCGGCGCGCTCGCCCCGGTAGGTCTCCAGCAGGCCGACGACGTAGTCGAGCAGCCCGTCCGCGGTGACCTTCAAGCCGCGTGACTTGCGACCCAGCCGCGACCGGGTGCCCAGGTGGCCGCCGAGGTGGACCTGGAAGCCCTCGACCATCTCGCCGGCGTCGTCGGGGACCAGCGAGCCCTTGAGCCCGATGTCGGCGACCTGGAAGCGGGCGCAGGCGTTCGGGCAGCCGTTGACGTTGATCCCGATCGGCTCGTCGAAGTCGGGCAGGCGACGCTCCAGCTCCTCGATGAGATCGCGGGCGTTGGCCTTGGTCTCGACGATGGCCAGCTTGCAGAACTCGATCCCGGTGCAGGCCATCGTGCCGCGCCGGAACACGCTCGGCCGGACGACCAGATCCAGCGCCGCGAGCTCGGTCTCCAGCGGTGCCACGGCCTCGTCGGCCACGTCGAGGATGACCAGCTTCTGGGTCGTCGTCGCGCGAATGCGGCCCTGTCCGAACCGGTCGGCGAGATCCGCCACAGCGTGCAGGATCGTTCCGGACACCCGGCCCGCGCGCGGGGCGAAGCCCACCGCGTTGCGCCCGTCGCGCTGGCGGTGCACGCCGATGTGGTCGCGGCCCTCGTTGCGCGGCGGCGCCGGCGGCGGCCCGTCCGGCAGCGGGGCCGTCAGGTACTCCTTCTCCAGGGTGGCCCGTACCCACTCGGCGCCCATGTCCGCGACGAGGAACTTCAGTCGGGCCCGGGTGCGCAGGCGGCGGTAGCCGTAGTCGCGGAACAGCGAGGCGACGCCGTGCCAGACCTCGGAGACCCGCTGCGGCGGCACGAACGCCCCGAGCCGCACGCCGAGCTTCGGGTTCGTCGACAGGCCGCCGCCGACCCACAGGTCGTAGCCCGCGCCGAGCTCCGGGTGGACGACGCCGACGAACGCGATGTCGTTGATCTCGTGCAACGTGCAGTGGTCCACGCAGCCGGAGATCGCGGTCTTGAACTTGCGGGGCAGGTTCGCCAGCGTCGGGTCGCCGACGAAGCGCTCGACCACCTCGTCGATCGCGGCTGACCCGTCGATGACCTCGTCGCCGTCGACGCCCGCCAGCGGACAGCCGAGGATGACCCGCGGGGTGTCACCGCACGCCTCGGCGGTCGTCATGCCGGCACCCTCGAGCGCGCCCCAGATCGCGGGCACATCCTCGATACGGATCCAGTGCAGCTGGATGTTCTGCCGGTCGGTGACGTCGGCGACGTCCCGGCCGAACCGGATGGAGATGTCCGCGATGACCCGAAGCTGGTCGGCGGTCATCCGCCCACCGTCGAGCCGGATCCGCTGCATGAAGTAGGAGTCGTCGAGCTCCTCCGGTTCGAGGACCGCCGTGCGGCCACCTTCGATCCCAGGCCGGCGCTGCGTGTACAGACCCCACCAGCGGAACCGGCCGCGTAGGTCCTGGGGGTCGATTCCGTCGAAACCGGTGTGCGGGTAGAGGTTCAGGATGCGGTCGCGCACCTCCAGCCCGCCTTGGTCCTTCTTCATGCGCTCGTTGGCGTTGAGCGGCTCGGAGTAGCCCAACGCCCACTGGCCCGCCCCCTTGGGACGGGACGGGGACGCGGGACGGGCAGGACGGGCAGGAGAAGTCATCAGATCTCTCGATGCGCGGGTGAGCGCGACGCCGTCGAAGTGGCGCCGCGAACGGGAACGTCAGCGGGAGCGGCGACAGCCGGCGCTGGAGACCCGCAGCAGGTCGACGTGCAGGCGCGCGACGAGCATCGGCTCAATCACGAGGCACGGGGCTGCGGGGGACGACGCGAACCCGCGCCGGGGCGGAACGCGGACCAAGTCCACCGTTCGCGCAACCGGCGCCCCGAGGGTGAGGGCGCGCGCAACCACGACCTCATGTTTACACAGAAGTGATGCCGATGGGCGGGTTGTGTGTCCCACGACCACGCCACCGACGAGGATCACTCCGCAAAATGCCCTAAATCGGGCGGCGACCGACGGTCGACTCGCCCTTCCGGCATCGTCTTCACAACTCTACCGCACCGATGGAGAAAATGAACAACGCGATCGGTATCGAAGTCGGTGCAGCGGCCGAAGCGGTGGAACGGCGCCGAGAGGTCCGCGATGCGCCTCAGCTGGAGCGAGGGGCGGCGCAGAGGCGGCGGAGCTGGTCGACCAGCGGGCCGGTGGCCAGGCCCTTTTCCAGCAGGGCGTCCGCGCCCAGGGCGAGCACTCGGTCAAGCAGCGCGTCCTCGGAGAAGCCGGTGAAGATGACCACGGTCGCCTGCGGCACGACCCGCCGGATCCGTGGCAGCGCGCCGATGCCGTCGAGCACCGGCATCGCGAGATCGAGCAGCACCAGGTCCGGCACCGTGCGAATGACCTCGTCGATGGCCTCAGCGCCATTGGCGGCGGCGCCGACGACCACGAAGTCGGGTTCGGTGCCCAGCAGCAGGCAGAGCAGCTCGCGCACGCCGTCCGCGTCGTCGACGACCACCACCCGGCGCGGGGCGACGGCTGCCTCGGCGGCGCCCGCACCGTTACGGGCGGCGGCGCCCTCGGGCCGCTCGCCATCCGGGATCGCGGTCCGCGTGGCCGGCCGGCCAGTCTGTGCACCCGCGCCGCGGCCGGCCTCCCGGCCTGACTCGGGGCGGGGGTTCACCCCGGCGGAGCGCCGAGCCGCGGTGACAGCGTCGCCTCGGTCGAGCCCGACGGCGTCGGCGCCCACCGAACGGCCGGTATCCACCATTCTTTTGTACGCGCCCCACCCGACCCCGCGCATCGTCATTGAGGATGGTTTCCGGGGATGACCCATGCCGGTCATCCCGGCGATACCCGCAGACCATGGCGAAGTGCCGCAGGCCCGGCGTGGCAGTGATAGCCCACCTTGCGGGAAAAGCCAACTGGGGACGATCTCTCGGTGATTCCCCTGCTTTCCGGCCGGACTTCCTCAGCAACACTCCCGTTTCCCAACAAGAACCCAAGAAAACAGGCATAATCCCGCGACAGGACCGTCGCGCCCAATCGACTCGCCCAGCAGAACGTAGTAGATCGTAAACACAGAGCAATATCACTCAGTTGAATATCGCTTTTAGTGACGGAGAGTTATCATCACAACCCTCCGCGTATGGGACTTTCGACCTCTAGCCTATCGGGGTGCGCCATGGAGTAATCTGATCACTACCGGTGAATCCTGCCGGCTCTCGAGGGGGGCGCGAGAGGCGGCGCACGACGACTGTCCTCCCTTGGTGGGAGGCGACCTCTGCCACGCGGAAGGACCTCACAGATGCGGCAACGGAGCCGAGGCCGGCAGGGCACGGCGACCGCTGAAGACCTGCTCCCCGTGGAGATCCGGCGGCGGCGCTGTGAACGCGTTCTCTCCCGGGACGAGCTGGCCCGGCGCACCGGCTACAGCCGCCAGTACATCTCCCAGCTGGAGCAGCCCAGCCGCGGGATTCCCGCCCGGCCGGTGATCGCCGCCGTCGACGTGATGCTGGAGGCCGGCGGCGCCCTGGTCGACCTGCGTGAGGCGGCCGTGGCCGCGCGGGCCGAGCGCCTGCGCCGCTCGCCCGATCCGGAGTGGGAGTCCCGCCGCCGGGTGTCGGACCTGCTCGACCAACGCCGGTCCGACCACGAGCTGAACTATCTGGATCGGCTGGTCGCCGACCTCATCGCCAAGGCCGACCTGCTCGACCCGCCGGACGTCACCGCCCGGATCCTCGCCCAGCAGAGCGTGGTCGACAACCTGCTTCGCACGCCACTGCTCCCGCATCAGCAGTTCCGGTTGTTCATGCTTGCCGGCCATCTGGCCGGGCTGCTTGCCATCTCCCTGGTCGACGTCGACGAGCTCGCGGGCGCGAGCACCTGCTGCCTGGAGGCGGCGGTGTTCACCGAGCTGACCGGGCACGAGGGGCTGCGGGCCTGGACCCTCGCCGTCCACGGGCTCATCGATGCCGCCGCTGCGCGGGGGTGCTCCGCCAACGCCAGCCGGACGCCGGGGGCCGCGGATCGCACACCACCGAGCCTGGCTCCCCCGGCGGGCGCGGGCTCGCCGACCGGGTTGGATCCAGGGGAGGCCCCGGCGTCACCAGTCGGCTCGGGGCCCTCGGCTGCGGCGTTCCCGCCGGCCGGGCACGGCCCGCAACCGGATGGTTCGGCCGCCTTCGAACCCGTCATCCCCGGTGGGGACGGCGGCGCCTCGCTCGACGAGATGCTGATCGCGCCCGGCGGACGGGACACGCCACCCCGGCTGATCGCGCTCGTGAAGGGCCGCATCGCCCGTTTCGCAACCGCGAACGCCCACCGAACCGTCCCGCCGGCGGCCATCTCCCACGCGTTCCGGCCGCCGGTCTGACCCTGCGCGAGCCCGCGGCCGGTCCAGCGCCGCCGGACCGGGCCGGCCGTCAGACCTCGGCGAAGGTCATCGCCCGCAGCGGGGGGACATCGCCGCGGCGGGCGGCCTTCTCCGCGAAGGCCCGGATGCCCGCCTGCTGCCGCTCCCCCAGCCGGAAGTCGAGAGTGGTGAAGTAGCGGGCCAGCGTCGCCGGGTCGAACACCTCGAAGCGGGCCGCTCGCGTCGCCACCTGGTCGACGTCGCGCAGCGCGAGGTCCAGCCCGGAGCGGAACGCGTTGTGGACCTCCTTCACCGTTCCCGGGTGCCGCTGCGCGAACGACTTCCGGGCGGCCCACACCGCGAAGACCATCGGCAGCCCGCTCCACTCCCGCCAGGCTGCGCTCAGGTCGATCAGGCCGAGGGGATGCCCCGTGCCGCCACGTTCGGCGTCGTAGGTCGCCCGCAACGCCACATCGCCGATGACCACCGCGGCGTCGGCCTCCCGCAGCATCGACGGCAGGTCGGGCGGCATCGTCAGGTAGGTCGGCCGCAGGCCGTGGCGTTCCTCCAGCAGCATCCGGGCCAGCAGCACACTGGTCCGCGAGGTCGAACCGAGCGCGACGGTGCGGACGTCGTCGAGCGGTACCGCCGAGCTCAGCACGACGGACAGCACCGGCCCATCGGCCCCGACCGCGAGATCAGGCAGGACGACGAGATCCTCGGCATGTCGGAGGTACTCGACCAGACTGATCGGGCCGATGTCGAGTTCGCCCGCCACGAGGGCCTCGTTGAGCCGGTCGGGGGTGTCCTTCGTCAGCTCGATGTCGAGCAGCGCACCCGAGTGGACCAGCCCCCAGTACAGCGGCAGGCAGTTGAGGAACTGGATGTGCCCGACCCGCGGCCGGGCCTCGGCGCCCGCGGATGCGGATGCGGATGCGGTCAACGCTGGCCACCGTGACGGTTCTCCATCACGGCGAGGACCGCGCGGCGCTGCCGCAGCGCCAGCGGGTAGCTCATCAGCCCACTGACGACCAGTGCCAGCACGAAGGCCAGGAAACCGCCCGCCCCGAGCAGCAGGACTACGGCGAGCACCACCCCGAAGAGCACCGCCCGGAGGGCGAAATACCGCACGTTGATGCCGAACAGGCCGCGTTCCCTGGCGGCCGGGGCGCCCGGTGACACACCCGGGGCACCCGGCGGCGTGGCCGCCGCCCGCCTCGGGCGCACGGTGAGACGCTTGCGCAGTTCCATCAGGACCCCCGCTTCTTCGTCGGCACCCGCTTCTTCGTCGGCACCCAGCCGAGCCTGCGCAGCACGGTCGGGAAGAACCCCAGCCCGAGGAAGACGACGAGCAGGCCGAGCATGCTCGCGCCGCCGATCGGCAGACCGGCCCAGTCGAGCACCACGTAGACCGCCACGCCCGGAACCAGGATCACCAGGAAGGCGAGCACGAAGATCGATCCGATGCCCGGCGCCCCGGGAGGTCGGACCCGCGGTTGGGGGGCGGGCGCGGCGTTCACCGCCGGGGCGGCCGCGGGTGTGGGCTGACCCGCCGCGCGGGACGGCGTCGGCTCGTCATCACTGGCCATCGAATCCCACCTCAGGCGTCGATCGAGGTCGGGATCTCGCGGCGAGCCGGATCAGGACCGTCGTAGCCGCGGATCTCCCGGTAACGGGTGTCTCGCTCGACCGGCCGGAAACCGGCGTCGCGGATGATGGCCAACAGGTCCTCGCGCGTCATCGTGTTGGGCGTGCCGAAGCGGTCCGCATCGTGGGTGATCTTGTATTCGACGACCGAGCCGTCCAGGTCGTCGGCACCGAAGTTCAGCGCGAGCTGCGCCGTGGTCAGCCCGTGCATCACCCAGAAGCACTTGACGTGATCGACGTTGTCGAACAGCAGCCGGGAGACGGCGAACGTCTTCAGCGCCTCCGCGCCGGTCGCCATCGGCTGGTTCATCAGCCGGTTGCGCGGATCGCCGGAGGCGTCGTGCTGGAAGCGCAACGGGATGAACACCGCGAAGCCGCCCGTCTCGTCCTGCAGCTCACGCAGTCGCAGGACGTGATCCACCCGGTGGCGCGGTTCCTCGATGTGCCCGTAGAGCATGGTGCAGGGGGTGCGCAGGCCCTTGGAGTGGGCGAGGCGGTGGATGCGCGACCAGTCCTCCCAGTGGGTGTTGTGGTCGACGATCCGCTGCCGGATCTCCCAGTCGAAGATCTCCGCGCCGCCGCCGGTGAGGGACTCCAGGCCCGCGTCGATGAGCTCGTCGAGAATCTCGTCGGCGGGCAGGCCACTGATCTTTTCGAACCAGTGGATCTCGGTGGCGGTGAACGCCTTGAGCGCCACGCCGGGCAGCGCCTTGCGCAGCTCCCGCAGCGAGCGCGGGTAATAGCGCCAGGGCAGCGTCGGGTGCAGGCCGTTGACGATGTGCAGCTCGGTGATGCCGGCCGGCTCCATCTCCTTGGCGAGCCGGACGGCCTCCTCGATCCGCATCGTGTAAGCGTCGGCCTCGCCGGGCTTGCGCTGGAACGAGCAGTAGGCGCAGGACGCCGAGCAGACGTTTGTCAGGTTCAGGTGCCGGTTGACGTTGAAGAAGGTCCTGTCGCCGTTCTTCCTGGTCCGGACCTCGTGGGCGAGGCCGCCGAGCCAGGCGAGATCGTCGCTGGCGTACAGCGCCTCCCCGTCGGCGCGGCTCAGCCGCTCGCCGGCGGAAACCTTGGCCTCGATCTCCCTTTTGAGCCCAGCATCCATGCCATTCAGATTAGCCCGCAACACCGTCACACCTGCCCGGGCCGGCCGGGCTGACCCGTCACAACCGGCCGGACCTGTCGGCGTCCGGTCACGCGCCCCCGCCCCCGCCCTTGCCGGCGCCCGGAGGCGGTGGCCCGGCCGCGCCCCTGGCCGCGGCGGCACGCTGGGCCGCTCGACGCTGCATACGCCCCAATGGCCAGGTCAGCAGGCCGGCGACCGCGAAACCGATCAGCACCGAAAGCAGCAGGTTCACCCCGACCACCGCGAGCACGACCGTGATCACCACGAGGGCGGCCAGGCGGATCAGGAAGTACGGCAGCTGCACCCGCAGATCCACATCCTGCAGCGCGGGCCGCTCCCGACGCCCAGCCCGGCCCGGCTGACTCGGCCGGCTCGGCCGGCTCGGCTGGCCCGCGTCGCCGGACTTGCCGCCGCCCATTGGCCGGTCGGGGCCGCCCGTCCCGGCCGCCTTCGATCGGCCGGAACCGCGTCCCCGCCC
>NZ_JAMPTM010000182.1 GCF_025403375.1 Frankia gtarii | reverse complement strand
GCGGGGCGCTCGGCGGGCTGGGTGATCTCGGCGGGCTGCTGGCTGGCGGCGGCGCGGCGCCGCGCGGTCCCGGCCGTCCCGGACTGGGCTGACAGGCGGGAGCACCGATGTACGAGGGCATCGTCCAGGATTTGATCGACGAACTCGGGCGGCTGCCCGGCATCGGCCCGAAGAGCGCCCAGCGGATCGCGTTCCACCTGCTGGCCGCCGACCCGGTCGACGTCCGCCGGTTGGCGACCGCGCTGATCGAGGTCAAGGACAAGGTCAGGTTCTGCCGGAGCTGCTTCAACGTCGCCCAGTCCGAGCTGTGCCGGATCTGCGCCGATCCTCGCCGCGACCAGGCCCTGATCTGCGTGGTCGAGGAGCCCAAGGACGTCGTCGCGATCGAGCGCACCCGAGAGTTCCGCGGGCGCTACCACGTCCTCGGCGGGGCGATCAACCCGATCGGCGGCGTCGGGCCCGACGACCTGCACATCCGCGAGCTCATCGCGCGGCTGGCCGACGGCACGGTGACGGAGCTGATCCTCGCCACCGACCCGAACACCGAGGGCGAGGTCACCGCGTCCTACCTCGCCCGCCAGATCGGGCCGATGGGGCTGCGGGTCACCCGGCTGGCCAGCGGCCTGCCGATGGGCGGCGATCTTGAATGGGCCGACGAAGTGACCCTCGGCCGTGCCTTCGAGGGACGCCGGGTCGTCAACGCCTCCTGACCCGCCGGCCGGTCAGAAGCCGAGGATGGGCGCGTACGTCGAGCTGGGGATCGAGGCAAGGGTCAGCAGGACGATGCTGACATCAAGGTGGTCAGCCTCGGCGCTGAACACGGCATGCAGGCCGCGGGTGCGGTAGACGTCCACGCCGTGGTCACGCACGACCTGCACGCCGAAGACCTTCGTCGCCCTGATCCACCAGATCCGACCGGCGGCCCGGATCCGGATCTGGCGGGCGTCGCGCCGCATGCCGGTCGTCAGCCGGGCCAACCGATCCGCGGGTAGCCGCGGCTGATCCACGTAGCCGACGATGTCCCGCTCCGGGCCATGCACGACCAGCCGGGCGGGGCGGGCCGCGGGACCGGGTTCGACCAGATCGAGCTCCGCGGTGATCTCTCGATCCCGGGGGAACATCTCGGCCGCCCAGACACCCTCCCCGCGCAGGACCCGCTTGCCCTGCGGGCCGCCCTGCGGATGCCCGCGTGGCAGCATCCCGCCGACGATCCGCCCGGCGCCGCCGTCCAGGCGCCAGGCGACCGAGACGACGCCGCCAGGCGGCAGGACGCCGCCGAGATCACCGGCCTCGCGCAGGGGACAGGTCCAGACGCCACGAATCCGCCTATCCATCCAGGCCGCTCAGGTGCCGTCGTGCCTCCCCACGATCCGGGCCCGTCCCGCTGGGGCGTGACCCGCCCCAGGGTGGACCAAACTTCCCGCTGGAGATCATCCGACACCCCCTCACTACCCTCGGTCACCGTGCGCGAATGCGATCACTTTCCGCTATCAGACTCGGCTGCCATCGACCATCGGTACATAGATCTGCGACGCCTTGCTGCGCTATGCACCCAGATGCTACGCCGCGCGCCCATGTGCCCATCATGCTGCACTCGCGCGAGCATGTGCGCGCGCTTCCGCGATCCCGTACGCCTTCGCTTTCGCGCACTCGTCCGGTCGCGCGTCGGCACCACCGTCCGAACGCGCGTCGGCGATCGCCTCGGAACGCTCATCCAGCGGAGCGTTCGCACGTGCATATTCCCGATACATCGGTCTATCGAACACTCCTCCAGGCCACGTGACGACCACGGTGGGGGCCACTACCAGGCCAGATGCCGACCCCCGCGGTCAGGACACGCGGAGCCGGGCGGCATCGTAAGAGGCAGCCGGTTGTGGCGTGGCCCCGTCCGCACGACACACCCGGCACGACGCGCGTCCCACCCGCCGGCCACGCTGGGACCGACCGTCGCTGACGGCCGGTCCACACCGTCCACCAGGAGGTTCACCGTATGATCATCAGTTCGCATGTCGGCGCGGGTGCCTTCGTGGGGATGGCGATCCGACATCCCGTACCCGCTCTGGCCGCGGGATTCCTCTCCCACCTCGCCATGGACGCCCTGCCGCACTGGGGCACCGGCCCGAACACCGAGTCGGAGTGGCTACCGATCGCGCGCCGCGACGGAGTCGCCGGGCTTGCCGCCATGGCACTGCTGACCGCGTCGGCCCCGGCCGGGCGGCGCCTGGCCGTTCTCGCCGGCATGACCGGGGCCTGCCTGCCCGACACCGACAAGGTCGGCCGTTACTTCGTCGGCTCCAGCCCATGGCCGAACCGGTTCGACCGCTTCCACGAGAAGATTCAGAACGAGGCCCGCCACCGGCTGCCGCGCGAGGTGGTGACAGCCGCGGCCCTCACCGTCGCGGGCACGGTGCTGCTGCGCCGGCTGCCCGCCCGCGCGGCCTGACCGCCCGGCGCCGGGCCCGAGCCCTGCGCCGTCAGGGCAGCAGGACGGCCGCGCCGGTGACCCGGTCGGCGGCGAGGTCGGCGAGGGCCCGGTCAGCGGCGGCAAGCGGGTAGGGCGACACCGTCACCGCCAGCCGGTGCTCGGCGGCGATGGCGAGGAACTCCACACCGTCGGACCGGGTGTTGGCGGCCGTGCTGCGCAGATCGCGCTCCTGGAACAGGTGCTCGGCGTAGACCAGCGGCGGGATATCGCTGAGGTGGATGCCAGCGACGGACAGGGTGCCGCCGCGGTCGAGCGCCGCGAGCGCCACCGGCACCAGATCGCCCACCGGCGCGAACAGCACCGCCGCGTCCAGCGGCTCGGGTGGCGCGTCGTACGCACCGGTCGCGGACGCGGCGCCCAGTTCGAGGGCCAGAGCTTGGGCGCGGGCCGACCGGGTCAGCACATGGACCCGTGCCCCCTGGGCGATCGCCACCTGGGCGGCGAGATGGGCGGACGCGCCGAAGCCGTAGATGCCCAGCCGGCCGCCGGGGGGCAGCTTCGCGCGCCGCAGCGCCCGGTAGCCGACGATGCCGGCGCACAGCAGCGGGGCGAGCTCGGCGTCGCTGTAGCCGGCGGGCAGCCGGTAGGCGTAGTCGGCGCGGACGCAGACGTACTCGGCATACCCGCCGTCGACATCCCAGCCGGTGTAGGTCGACGCGGGGCAGAGATTCTCCGCGCCGCGGGCGCAGTAGATGCAGGTCCCGTCGGTCGAGGCGAGCCACGCCACACCCAGGCGGTCGCCCAGGCGCACCCCGGGCGCCCCGATCCCGGGGCCGATCGCGTCGACCCGGCCGACGACCTCGTGCCCCGGCACGGTGCGCGACCGATGCGGCACGAGGTCGCCCTCGGCGAGGTGCAGGTCGGTGCGGCACACGCCGCACGCGTCAACGCGCAGCCGGACCTGCCCCGGGCCCGGTTCGGGCAGCGGCAGCTCGGCCGCGCGCAGCGGCTCGGTGCTCATCGGCCCCGGCGTTACGACCTGCCAGGCCCGCATAGCCCGCACTGCCCGCACTGCCCGCGCCGGCCGCGACTCAGACGCTGACGCCGTGGTCGCGCGCCAGACCACCGAGGTCGTTGTGACCCTGCCCCACAGCCCGGAACTTCCAGTCGGCGCCGCTGCGGTAGACCTCGCCGAAGATGACGACCGTCTCGGTGGAGTAGTCCTCGGACAGGTCGTACCGGACCAGCTCGTTGCCGCCCTGGTCGACGACCCGGATGTAGGCGTTGCGCACCTGGCCGAAGTTCTGGCTGCGGCTCACCGCGTCGTAGATGGAGACCGGGATGACGATCCGGTCGATCTCGGCGGGCACCGCCGGCAGGTTGACGATGATGGACTCGTCGTCGCCCTCGCCCTGACCGGTCTTGTTGTCGCCGGTCAGGGTGATCGCACCCTCGGGCGACGCGAGGTTGTTGAAGAAGATGAAGTAGCTGTCGTTGAGGGCCTTTCCGTCCGCCCGTAGGCCGATGGCCGAGGCGTCAAGGTCGAAGTCGGTGCCGGTGGTGGTGCGGGCATCCCAACCGAGCCCGACGTTCAGCGCGGTGAGCTGGGCGGTGCCGGCCTCCGCGGCCTGCTTCGTGAGGCTGACGTTGCCACCCTTGGCGAGGCTGACTGCCATTGCGGATCGTCCTTCCTGGACTGGTGCGTCGGGGACCATCTCATGCAACCGCGCGGTACGCGGTCGATATGACGCGGTCGGTGCCGTCACCCTGGCACAACGGATCGGATCCGCCCAGCGTGCCGTCGTCGGGACGACAGCGTCGCGGTGGGTCGGACCCCGGCCGCGCTGCGCGGACATCCGGCCAGGTCACATCCGAGCAATCCCCGTCGAGCGGAGCGGGCAGGTGTCGGCGCTCGGTAACCTGGCTGCCATGGCGCTCCTGGTCGCGAAGTTCGGTGGATCCTCCGTTGCCGACGCAGACCGCATCAAACGAGTCGCCGAACGTGTCGTCGAGGCCCGCCGCGACGGCAACGACGTAGTGGTCGTGGTGAGCGCCATGGGCGACACGACCGACGAGCTGCTCGCCCTCGCCGAGCAGGTGTCGCCGCTACCACCGGCCCGCGAGCTCGACATGCTCCTCACCGCCGGCGAGCGCATCTCGATGGCCCTGCTGGCGATGGCGATCACCACTCTCGGTGCCGAGGCCCGGTCGTTCACCGGCTCCCAGGCCGGCGTCATCACCGACTCGGTGCACGGCAAGGCCCGCATCATCGACGTCACACCGGGCCGGATCCGGGCCGCCCTGGATGAAGGTGCGATTGCGATCGTCGCCGGCTTCCAGGGCGTCAGCCAGGACACCAAGGACATCACCACCCTGGGTCGGGGGGGCTCGGACACGACCGCGGTCGCGCTCGCCGCGGCGCTGCACGCCGACGCGTGCGAGATCTACACCGACGTCGACGGCGTGTTCAGCGCCGATCCGCGCATCGTCCCCGACGCCCGCCGCATCGACACGATCTCCTACGAGGAGATGCTGGAGATGGCGGCCTGCGGCGCCAAGGTCCTCATGCTCCGCTGCGTCGAGTACGCGCGTCGTTACAGCGTGCCCGTGCATGTCCGCTCGTCCTTCTCCTCGAAGCCGGGCACGTGGGTCACCGAGATTCCGGAGGAACAGCTCGTGGAACAGGCCATCATCCGCGGCGTCGCGCACGACGTCAGCGAGGCGAAGGTGACGGTCGCCGGCTGCCCGGACAAGCCGGGGGTGGCGGCAGCGGTGTTCCGGGCCGTCGCGGACGCGGACGTCAACCTCGACATGATCGTCCAGGTCGGCTCGGTCGCGGGATCGGGCCGCACCGACATCTCGTTCACCCTGCCCAAGACCGACGGGCGCACCGCGTTGACGGCGCTGGCGAAGGTGCAGAGCGAGATCGGCTTCGAGCGGACCCTCTACGACGACCACATCGGCAAGTTGTCGCTGATCGGCGCGGGGATGAAGTCGCACCCGGGGGTGTCGGCGCGGTTCTTCGGCGCGCTCGCCGACGCCGGCGTCAACGTGGAGATCATCTCCACGTCGGAGATCCGGATCTCGGTGGTGGTGCGCGACACCGACCTGCCGGGCGCGGTACGCGCCGTGCACGGCGCCTTCGAGCTCGGCGACCCCGACGGCGGGGCCGTCGTCTACGCGGGCACCGGCCGATGAGGACACCGAAGACGATGAGGACACCGAAGACACTGACTGCAGGCGGCACGGCAACGATCGCGGACAGCGCAGCGCTGATCACGGGTTATCTGGAGGATGGGGCATGACGGGCAACGAGGCCGGCCGGCGACCGACGCTCGCGGTGGTCGGGGCGACCGGCGCGGTCGGCACGGTGATGCTGTCGATGCTCGCCGAGCGGCCGGACATCTGGGGGGAGATCCGGCCCGTGGCCTCGGCCCGTTCGGCCGGTCGCACCGTGCGGGTGCGCGGCGCGGACGTCGCCGTGCAGGTGCTGTCGCCGGAGGTCTTCGACGGCGTGGACGTCGCCGTGTTCGACGTCCCCGACGAGGTCTCGGCGCAGTGGGCTCCGGTGGCGGCGGCGCGCGGCGCGGTCGCGGTCGACAACTCGGGCGCCTTCCGCATGGACGACGACGTCCCGCTCGTCGTCCCCGAGGTCAACGCCGACCAGCTCGGTGCCCGTCCGCGGGGCATCATCGCCAACCCGAACTGCACGACCCTGTCGATGATCGTCGCGCTCGGTGCGCTGCACCGGGCCTTCGGCCTGGAGTCGATGTTCGCCGCCTCCTACCAGGCCGCCAGCGGCGCCGGACAGGCCGGTATCGACACCCTCTACGACCAGCTCGCCACCGTCGGCGGGACGCGGGAGCTCGGCCAGGCGGCCGGCGACGTGCGCAAGGCGATCGGCGAGGAGGGCCTCGGCCCCTTCCCCGCACCGCTGGCCCTCAACGTCGTGCCCTGGGCCGGGTCGCTGCGCGACGGCGGCTGGTCGTCGGAGGAGTTCAAGGTCCGCAACGAGTCCCGCAAGATCCTGGGCCTGCCGGACCTGCGGGTCTCGGCCACCTGCGTGCGAGTGCCGGTGATCACCACCCATGCCGTCGCGGTACACGCCCGCTTCGCGCGGCCCGTCACCGGCGACGAGGCCCGCACGGTGCTACTGAACGCCCCCGGGGTCGCGGTGGTGGACGACCCGTCCGCAGGCGAGTTCCCCACCCCCTCGGACGTGGTGGGCACCGATCCCACCTGGGTGGGGCGGATCCGGCAGTCACCGGACGACCCGCATGAGATCGCGCTGTTCCTCTGCGGGGACAACCTGCGCAAGGGAGCGGCGCTGAACACGCTGCAGATTGCCGAGCTGCTCGTCGCTGGGCAGGCAGGCCGGGTAGCAGCGCCGCCGACGGCTGGCTGACGGGCCCGGCTGACCCGGCATCGCCACGCCACGAATGGTGGGCCGGCGCGCGCGGTGGCGCGCCCGGCCGGCCGCGAATCGGCGTGCCATCCGCGCCGAACCGCGCCGAACGGCGATTGGTCGGCTCGCGAGAGCGCCCCACATTCGCTTTCAAGCGTCTTCTTAGCAACCTTTAAGCTTTGGCTGCCATAAGAAGCCGTAAGTGAAGGCCGAGAACGAGCGGCCGGAGAACCAGGATGCGGTTACCTGACTTTGCCCGAACAGCCACCGTGCCGGCTGCGATCCGTCGCCGAAATCACGCCGATCGGCAATAACGTGTCGACCCGCCGGAAGGTGGATCGACTGGTCCCGGCGGTGGGACACCGAAGACCGCTTTTTCCCATTTGATCAGGGAAAAAAGGGCCTTCTGGAGAACTGTCCGATCGAGGCGAGACACCCGACAGGGTCGGGACGCCGAGACCTCCGGCACGATCGGGCAGTCGCGGAATCGACTCCCCGGCATGACCCGAGGAACGACGCGGAGAAGCGGTCAGCCCGCCCAGCGGAGCACCCGATGGGCGGGCTGACCGTGAAGTCTCTCGTGGCTCAGACGACGCGGACGGCGTCGGCCTGCGGACCCTTCTGACCCTGGGTCACCTGGAACTCGACCCGCTGGCCCTCCTCTAGTGCCTTGTAACCGTCCATGTCAATCGCGCTGTAGTGAACGAAGACGTCGGAGCCGCCGCCGTCCACGGAGATGAAGCCGAAGCCCTTCTCCGAGTTGAACCACTTCACCGTGCCCTGAGCCACGTGCCGTTCTCCCTGCTGGTGCAGTCAGGACCCGCACCGCGCGGGCCCCGGACCGAACGCCAGGAAGCCACAAGAGTTCCTGGCGTTGTTCCGCCGCGTCTCGGTTGAGACGCGAACCGGCGAACTCCGGCCAGGGACGACGCTACACGGATGGAGGGCTTCGCGGGAGTCCTCCGAGCAAGGAAGTCCACTTCATGCCCCGGTAACAGAACAACACCGCTGGTCCGACCACGGGCGAGTCCACCCGGGTCGTCCCACAATCCGTCGAGCTGACAGGGATTTCCCAGCGTGGGCAGCCTGCGGCGCCAACCGGCCGGCCGGTGGCCCAAACGTGGCAACTCCGACGGGTGATCGACGGCGGTATCGATCCGACCACGACCGAGACCACGTATCGGCCCACGATCGGGCCCACATCGCCGACAGCCGGTCCGGGCCCCGATGCCCGGACCGGATCCGGCTGCGGACGGCTACGCGTCGCCGGTGGGGCGCAGCGGACCGCGGCCGGCCGAGAGCCGTTCGACCGCCGCGGCGATCTCGGTGAGATCGGCGTCCGTGAGGGTCAGCGAGCCGGCCGGCAACCAGCCGTCGAGCTGGTCCGGGCGGCGAGCCCCGACGATGGCGCCGCTCACCCCGGGGAAGGCCAGCGTCCAGGCGACCGCGACGGCGGCGACCGTCGTCGCGTGCCGACGGGCCACCTCGGTGAGCACGTCGACGAGCGCGAGGTTGCGCGCCAGGGCCGGCGGGTTGAACTCGGCGGCCTGGCGCCGCCAGTCGTCGGCCGGCAGCTCGGCGGTCCGCTTCTCGCTCCAGCGGCCGGAGAGCAGCCCCGACTGCATCGGGCTGTAGACGATCGTGCCGATGCCGTGGGCGGCTGCGTACGGCAGGATCTCCGCGGCGGCGGTGCGGTCGATCAGGGAGAACGGCGGCTGGAGCACATCCACTCCGCCGGCCTCCGCCGCCTGCTCAAGTTGGTCGACGGAGAAGTTGGACGCTCCCACCGAGCGGATCTTGCCGGCGGCACGCAGCTCATGCAGCGCTGCGACGGAGTCGGCGATCGGGGTGCCGTCCTGCGGCGGCCAGTGCAGCTGGTACAGGTCGATGCGGTCGACGCCGAGCCGGCGCAGGCAGGCGTCGACCTCGGCTCGGATTGACGCCGGGGCACCCACCCGGGCCGGCGGGACGGTCGGGTCGGCGTCGTCCCAGACCAGGCCGCACTTGGTGAACACGTAGGGCCGCTCGGCCGCGGGGATGTCGGCCAGCGCCCGGGCGACGAGTTCCTCGGAGTGCCCGAGCCCGTAGACGGCGGCGGTGTCGATCCAGTTGATCCCCGCCGCGACGGCGTGGCGGATCGCCGCGACCGCCTCGGCGTCGTCCTGGGCGCCCCAGCCGAAGGCCCAGCCCGCACCACCGATCGCCCAGGCCCCGAAGCCCACCCGGGTGATCCGCATACCCGTCGAACCCAGCGGCGTCGTCGGGAGCGTGGTGGACGTGGTCATCGCGAGCCTCCTGCGGCACCGGGAACGACGGCGGATCGACGGCAGGCTACCCGCCCGACGGCCGCCCGATGCCCCGGCCCGGGGTGGCTCAGTCGAGCCAGCGGCGGTGCTTCGCGGCCGAGATCCGCGGCCAGGCGTCGAAGAAGTCCCGTTCGGCCAGCCGGCCGCGGCATTCCTCCAGCCCGAGCAGCACGCCGAGCGTGAACGCGGTGGGGTCGCCCTGGGCCTGGGCGGCGACACCCCAACCGCGCAGAAGATCGCGCGCGATGATGGCGTCCTGGTGGGTGCCGAGCAGCTCCTGCGCCCGCTCCGTCTGACCGACGAGCGCCATCGCGTCCTGGCCGTACAGCGGGGCCACCGCCTCCGCGGCGTAGCGCAGCCGCTTGGCCTGCTTGCGCGCGGAGTGCAGCAGCTCGTCCCGGTCGTGGCCGACCGGGAGCCCGGCCGCGGCGGTCACCTTCTTACCCAGCTGCCGGTCGGCGCGGCGGACGAGGTCGGGCAGGACCTTGCCGGCCGGACGCCGGGCCGCGCCGGTCAGCGGCGTGCGGACGAGGGTGAGCAGGCTGGCGACGAGGGCGAAGTACCGGTCGCTGCGCAGCATCGCCAGCGACTCCTCGCGGGCCGCGGCCATCCCGGTCCCGAGATGTGCGCTCACCGCGTCGTGAACCGGCCCGGCGACCAGGTCCGCGGGCAGTTCGGCCAGCCGGCCGCCGAAGTAGGCGATCTGCACCTCGGCGTCACGGGCGCCGGACAACGCACCGGCCAGGTCGCGCAGCTCCCCGTCGAGCAACGTCACCGTCTCGGCCGGGAACAGCGGCGCGAAGGTCCGCAGCGTGCTGCGGGCCCGCCGGCAGGCCACCCGCATCCGGTGGACGGCCTCGGGCTCGTCGAGCCGCACCCGGGGGTCGGCGGCGAGCAGCGCGCGCACCTGCTCGATGAGGTAGGCACGCACGACCTCGCCGGCCGGGGTCCGCCGGCGCGGGCGGCCCGGCGGCGGCGGCACGTCCGGGCCGGGCCCGGCAGCGAGCGCGGGGCCGAGCAGGCGGCCCAGCTTCGAGGAGTCCGCCGCCGCGACCGCGCCGGCCGCCAGCAGCAGCTCGCCGACGTCGTCGAGCAGGCCGCGCTTGCCGTCGACGAGCTCGACCTCGATCTCCCGCCAGGTGCTTACCACCGTCGCCTCGCCGAGTGTCTGGGCGGAGACCTGGTCGTCGACGACCTCGGCGAGGTCGACGCCGGCGGCGTCGCGCAGCCGCCGGGCGGTGCGCAGGGTGCGCAGCCGGCCGACCGGGCGCAGCTCGCCGCCGCGCAGGTGCACCGCCACCAGATCGACGAACTCCGCCGGCGGGGTGTGCCGGGCGCCGCCGGCCACGTCGACCGTGCCGCCGGCGGCGTCGAGCGGGAGCTGCAGCTCGTCGCGCTCCCCGACGCGGACCGGCAGCTTCAGGTGCCAGCCGGCGTCGGAACCGCCGGTTCGCCGGCGCAGCGTGATCCGGTTGCGGGCCAGGCGCAGGTCGTCAGTGTCGTAGTAGACGGCCTCGAGGCTGACGGCGCGACGGGTCCGCGCGGTCGTGACGCCGGGCACGCTGCCCAGCTTCGGCAGCACGAAGGTCGACTCGACGGAGTACTTGCGTTCGATCTCACGGACCCCGGTGGCCATCCGCCCCGTCCTCCTCATCATCATTCGTCCCGCACCGCGCGCACGCCGCACCCGGGCAGCCGATGCTCACCCTGACCCTCGTCGTGGTCGCCCGATGGTCCACCGCGGCACCGAGAAGAAGAGCGTCGGACACCTACTGGATGACCTGTGTTTCCCTGCCGTTAACCTTAGCGCGGGGCGGGGATCCAGGAGACCTTACCGACCAGAAGCACATAGCCGACGAAGGCCACCGTGTCGATGAGCGAGTGGGCGATCACCAGCGGCAGCACCCGGCCGTTGCGCTGGAACAGCCGGGCGAACAGCAGCCCCATCGCGAGGTTGCCGGCGAACCCGCCCAGACCCTGGTACAGGTGGTAGGAGCCGCGCAGCACCGCGCTGGTCGCCAGCGCCCGCCCCGGCGTGATCCCAAGCTCACGCAGCCGCACCAGCAGGTAACCGGTGACGATGACCTCCTCGGCGAGGCCGTTCTGGCAGGCGCTCAGGATGAGAACCGGAATCCGCCACCACACGTCGGGCAGGCTCGACGGCGCGACGGTGAGGTTGGCTCCGCTGTGCCAGGCCAGCAGGTAGAAGCCGAGGCCGAGGCCGCCGATCCCGGCGGCGAGCGCAGCCCCCTGCGCGAGGTCCAGGCCGGGGCGCCGGCCGTCGAGGCCGATCACGCGCCGGCCGCCACCGTGGCGGGCCAGCAGGTGCACGGCCAGCAGCACGGGCACCAGCCCGGTGAGGACGTCGGCCAGTTGCAGGGCGAGATCCAGCCACGGGCGGCCCGGCGCCGCCGAGGTGTTCAGCCGGGCAACCTGGGAACGGACGGATCCCGGCCGGGTGAGCACGCCGACGTAGCGGATGAGCGCGTAGAGCGCGGAGGCGGCGAAGGAGACCCCGAGCACGAGCCACACCTCGGCGGCCAGCACCCGCCGGGTCAGCGGTTCGGCTGTGACCGGCGCCTGCGCAGGGGCATCCGTCACCCGTCGACCGTAGTCCACCCGCGTTGACGGCCCAGTGCTGGATCGTCCGGCCCTGGATCGGCCCGGCGGTGACGCACCGCCGGGCCGACCTGGGGCCGCGCATCGGCCCGACCGGGTCAGTCCACCGGCTCGGGCCGGGTGAACAGCCGGTACAGCACGATCATCGGCGGCAGGACCAGCAGGAGACCGCCGCCGACGGTGTAGAGCATCGCCTGGATGTTGGTCGACGGGGCCGCGGCGTCGTCGACCGTCACCTGCCCCACGATCAGGTCGGGGTACTGGGCGATTGCCCAGCCCCAGAGCATCGCGGCGACCGCGAGACCCGCCGCCAGCCGGGCGGCGACGAACTGGTTACGCGCCAGCGCGACCAGCGCGCCGATCCCACCGACCGCGGAGAGCACCACCAGCAGCAGCGAACGGTCGGCGAACCGGTGCGCCACCACGGGGGCCTGGTCCCAGAACAGCGGCAGCAGGATCAGCGCGAGGATGCCACACACCACGGCCCCGCCGGCGGCGCGACGACGGAAGTCGGGCACCAGATGTTCGGTGGCCGGCGAGGCTGCCGCATCCTTGCACAGGTAGACCGCGGCGAGAAAGGCCGTCGCGGCGACCGCGAACAGCCCGCAGACGAGGCCGAACGAGCTGCGGACCGGGGCGAACGGGTCGTCCGGCGACATGTCTCCGGTGGCCAGCGCCGCGCCGGCCACCCCGAGCGCGAACGGGGTGATCGTGGACGACACCGCGAAGACATGCCCCCACCAGTGGTCGGGGCCCGCCGCACCGGCACCATAGGCGCGGTAGACGTAGGCCGCGCCGCGCAGCACGATGCCGACCAGCGCGGCCGACAGCGGAACCTCCAACGACGAGCCGACCACCCCGTAGGCGGGCGGGAACCCGCTGAACAGGGCGACGACGATGAACACGAGCCAGACGTGGTTGGCCTCCCACACCGGCCCGATCGCGTTCGAGATCAGCTTGCGTTGGGCCCGCGCGTCCCGTCCCCGGGCAAGCAGGTCCCACACGCCGCCACCGAAGTCCGCGCCACCGAGCAGCGCGTAGGCCGTCAGGCCGATCACCATGACGACGAGGAGCAGGTCGGCGGCGGTCATCGGGTCTCCCCCCGGTCGGTGCGGCCGGCGGTGCGAGCGCCGGTGTCGGGACGGCGGCTGGTGGTGGCGTGCCGGCCGCCCGTGGAGCGCCGGCCCAGCAGGCCGTGCCAGCCGGGCGCACCTCGCCGGTTCGACGGCCCGGGACGTCCGCTACCGGAGGATCCGGTGGCGTGCGGCTCGGGCCGCGGCCGCGGGATGGTGGGCGGCGCCGCAGACGGCTCGACGCCGTCCGGCAGCGGGCTGACGGCCGGCCGCGGGCTGACGCTCGGGGCGGCGATGGGCTCGGCACCCGTCGACGGGTCAGAACCAGTGGACGGCTCGGAACCGATTGATGGCTCGGAACCAGGCGACGGGTCGGAACCGGTCGACGGGTCGCCGGTCGACGGGTCGGAACCGGTGGACGGGTCGGAACCGGTGGACGGGTCGGAACCGGTGGACGGGTCGCCGTCCCCGGTGACCCCGATGCCGCCGGCGGGAGCGGGTGCGCCGGCGTGGGTCAGGGGAAGGCGGCCAGGCAGGAGCACCGCAACCGGCACGCCCTTGTGATCGCGCGCGGACAGATCCATCCGGGGCGTGTACCAGGCGGCCGGCTCGGTGGCCGGGTCGTACGCGGCGGCGGGCACGGACCGCCCCGCCGGAACGGACGGGTCGGTGCGGACAGACTTCTCAGCGCGGACAGACTTCTCAGCGGGAACGTACCGGGCGGCCGGAACGTGCCGGGCCGCGGGCACCGACTCCTTCGAGCCGGATTCGTCGTCGCCGCTGCCCTGTTCCGGGCCTGAACCGGCCGGGCCCGAGCCACCACCGGTGCCGGACCCGCCGTCGCGCGGCCGGGGGG
>NZ_JAMPTM010000181.1 GCF_025403375.1 Frankia gtarii | reverse complement strand
CAGCAGCGGGCCGGGCTTATCAGGGCCGGCCCGCTGCTGGGAGCGACCGCGGCGCGCCCCGCCCGAGGCCAGGCGAGGGCAGCCACCAGCGGGGCATCCGGCCGGAGGCACCCGGCCGCGGCGGCGTCCTTCCCGGACCACCGCCCACCGACGGTGCGCGGTACGCCGACGGCCACGCCGGCCGGGTTCCGCTCGGACCGCCGGCGGGACCGGCCCCGCACCCCGCCGACGACCCGCACGCCCGGTCCGGCAGCCCGTCGGACGCCGACCGGCGGCGCTCTGCGCGGGGTACCGGATCCGGACGCCACCACGGCGCCCGTAACGACCACGAGTCCCGGCAGGATCGCGGCCCCCTACATGATCGATTCTCTCGGGATGGCGTGCCCGTCCAGGATCACGGGCTTCGCCAGGATCACGGGCTTCGCCAGGATCACGGGCTTCGCCAGGATCACGGGCTTCGCCAGGATCACGGGCTTCGCCAGGGCCGCGGGCACCGCCAGGTCGACCACAGCGCCCGCCAGGACGGCGAGGCGCGTCTCGGTCGTGGATCACGGCAGGACTACGACCCCTACCCGGACGACGGGCCATCGCTCTCCGCCGATCCGTACGTCCCGTATCCGGACGGCAACGCCCGTGTCGACCACACCCGGCGACCGCCGGCGAACGGATCCGAACCGTACTCGTCCGAGGATCGCCCGTCCGCGGGGGCGGGGCCGGGTGGGACGGGCCGGCCATCCCCCGCGCAGCCGGGTGCACGCGAGGCGGGCAGCCGCGCCGGGCTGCTCACCAGCGCGCTGCTGCCCCCGCCGCCGCAGACGGCGTCCCGCGGCTGGCGCAAGCTCGTCTACCAGGTGTCTGCCGGCGCGGTGAACCCCGGGCCGTCGCCCGACGAGGTCCGCGATCGCCGGCAGATCGCCCGCATCCGCACCCCGTTGCTGGACTGCCACCGCATCGCGGTCCTGTCCCTCAAGGGCGGGGTCGGCAAGACCACGACCACCGTGGCGGTCGGTTCGACCCTGGCCAGCCTGCGTGGCGATCGAGTGGTGGCGATCGACGCCAACCCCGACCGCGGCACACTCGGCTCCAAGGTGCCGCGCACCTCCGCGCACACCGTGCGGGAGCTGCTGGAGGATGCACACCGCCTGCACCGCTACGTGGACGTCCGCAAGTACCTGTCCCAGGCCGACTCCCGACTGGAGGTGCTGGCCTCGGCCAACGACCCGGAGCTGTCCGACACCTTCGGCGCCGAGGACTACCGAGCCGTGGACGATCTGCTCCAGCGGCATTATTCGATCCTGCTGACCGACTGCGGAACGGGCATCCTGCACAGCGCCATGCACGGAGTGCTGCAGCTCGCCGACACGCTTGTGATCGTGAGCAGCGCGACCGCGGACGGCGGCACCAGCGCGAGCGCCACGCTGGACTGGCTGGACGCGCACGGGTACGCCGAGCACGTCCGCGAGGCGGTAGCGGTGATCTCGATGTTTCCGACGCAGGGCGAACGGGTCGACGTCGACGCCCTCGCCCGTCACTTCGAGGCGCGGACCCGGCGGGTGGTGCAGGTCCCCTTCGACCCGCACCTGGCCGACGGCGGGCGGATCGTGCTGTCGGATCTGAAGCGAGAGACCCAAACGGCGTACCGGGAGATCGCGGGCGCCGTGGCCGAGCGCTTCGGCGAGGAGCGCGGCAGCCGCCCCCGCTGAGCGGCTGCCCCAGGACACCCGGCCGCCGCGGCCGCGGACACCCGGCCGGCCGACGGCCGGCTCAGCGGCCCAGCGCCGCCACCGCCGCCCGGACGCCGGGGCGCCGCAGCTGACGGGCGACCGTCGTGCGACCCTCGATGAGCCGGATGAACAGCCCGAAGGTGCCCGGGCCCGACATAAGCGCGTGCATCACCCCCGGTCGCCGGGTGAACGCGCCGAGCACCTCCCGGCCCGCCGCCATCTCCGGGCCCAGAACCGCCTCGACGCGGTCGGGGTAGGCGTCCAGGGCGGCCGAACCGACGGACCCGGCGGCACCGGGCGCGCCGACCGCGCCCGCGGCCGCCTCCCCGGCGAGCCGGCCCGAGCGCAGCGCGAACGAGATGCCCTCCCGGGTCCACGGGTCGAGCAGGCCGGCGGCGTCCCCGGCGACGAGGACCCGGCCACGGCGCAGCGGAGAGTCGACGGCCCGGACCCGGGTGAGGTGGCCGGAATCGTGCTGGCGCGGGGCGGCGGTGAGCCCGAGCCGCTCGACGAACCGCTCGTAGTACCCGCGTAGGGCGGCGCCCTGGGCCCGGTCGCCGATCACCCCCACGGTCAGCACCCGTCCCTTGGGAAACAGCCAGCCGTAGGAGCCGGGCACCGGGCCCCAGTCGAGCAGCAGGCGACCGGCCCACCGCTCGGCGAGGGCGGCGTCGACGACGAACTCACCTTCCAGGCCGACGTCGACCTGATCGCAGCGGACTCCGACGTGGGTGCCGCAGCGTCCCGAGGCGCCGTCCGCCCCGATGACGACGCGGGCCCGCAGGTCGGCGCCACCGCGTACCCGCACGGTCACCCAGCCGTCGTGCGCCCCGGGCACCCCGGGCACCCCGACGCCCGCCGGCTGGTCCGCCGGGTCGCCACCCGGCTCGAGCAGGCCCAGCACCTGCACGCCGGTGCGCACGATCGCCCCGGCCGTCTGGGCCGCGGCCAGCAGCGCGGCGTCCAGGTCGGTCCGCATCACCATGGAAAGCCAGGGTCGGGCGTCCGTCCGGCCCCGGCTGACCGTGTACCGACCGTCCCAGGTCATGGTCAGCGAGCTGACCGTTGCACGGACGAGGCCCGCCAGGTCGATGCCGACGTGATCGGTCGACAGGCCCACCAGCCCGCCGCCGCAGGTCTTGTACCGCGGCATCGACGACCGTTCAAGGACGCAGACGCGGGCCCCGGCGGCCGCCGCCGCCCGCGCTGCACTGCTCCCGGCGGGGCCTGCCCCGACGACGATGACGTCGAAGGTGCTGTCCGGCGTGTCGATCGCGCCCACCGCAATCCCTCCCTGTCGGGCCGTCGGCCCGCCTGCACCCGATCCACCGGACGGCGCCCGGCTCGTCATGGGGGCCACTCGTGGCCCCCACCCGTGTCAGCGCAGGGTGAGGCTGCGGCCGACGAGACCGGCCCGGACCCGGCGCTCCTGCGCGTTGAGCGGCGTGGGGTCCGCGAGTGCCGCCCGGTAGGCAAGCCGCAGCGCGGCGGCCGGCTCCTCGCAACGCTCCGCCTCGGTGTCCGCGGCGAGATCCCAGACCGGTACGGCGAGGCCGTCGGCTCGGAAGAAGCCGACGAACCGAGATCCCGGGCCCACGGTGAGCCGTTCGGCCGCGGCCAACCGGGCGAGGGCGTCCAGCAACGCCTCCTCCGAACGGGCGACGTCGTCATGGTCGGCGGCGTGGTCGGCGGCGTGGTCGGCGGCGTGGTCGGCGGCGGCGTCAGCCGAATCCGTCGCGGGCGCATCCATGGCGGTTCCGGTCGGCGGGGCCAGCGGCAGCGCCCAACGCAGATGCCACCTGTCACTGGGGTGGCACCAGTAGGCGGCCGGCACGGCGGACAGCCGCACCGTGGGCACCACGGTGGCGTTGGCGCGCTCCAGCATCGCCGCCACCTCCGGGTTGGGCCCGCTGCCGTCGTCCGATGACGGCAGCCACCAGCCGAAGCCGTGGTGGACGGTGATCTCCAGGGGGGCGGGATCGAGTAGATCGGTGAGCCGGGGCAGCCCGGCCAGCCCGTCCGGCCGCTGCTCGACCAGGCGCGGGGACGAGGCGGCCGGTGCGTCCATCACGTTGCCCGGTTCGGCGTCGAGAGCGGCGAGCAGCGCCCCGGCGATGTCGCGGGACGCGTCCAACCCGGGCAGTGCGATCTGCATGGCGACGAGGATCTCCCCGTCCTCCCGGACCAGTGCCGGCGCCGCCTGCGGCAGCATCGTGCAGAGCGTGATGCGTCGGTCGGCATGCTCGGGATGCTTGGCGAGGTGGTCGGCCGCGAGAATCAGCGGGGCGGTTGCGCTCGGCACCAACTCACGCAACGCGACCAGGTCGGGCTCGTCGCGGCGGCCGAGGAAGGGCCGTAGCACCGGAGCCGGCCTGGTCCGCTCGCCGTGGCACGCCTTGTAGCGGCGCCCGGAGCCGCAGGGGCAGGGCTCACGCGGCCCGACTACGCCGATCGCGCCGTTGGCTCCCGCCTCGGCGGGACGGCGACGGGCGGCGGCGGGCGAACCGGCCACGACGCGGGAGGGGCGGGTACCCGGACGCTGGGATGCGGGTCGACGTGCGATCACGGGCTCCTGGGGTCATGACCGTCACGCACGGTCGTGGACGTCGGCTGGGTGCGGCTGGATTCGAGGTAAGGCTAGGCCATGGGCCACGCGAGGCGAGGACGCCGGGCGTCGCGGCCGCACCCCGCGGGGGCATTCCGGGATAACCCCCAACCATTCTGGGGGTTGTCCCGCCGGGTCGACGCCGGCCGCACACGGGAGATGGTAATGACAGGCACGATGATGGTGCCTGTCCGCCGGGTCGAACCTGGCGCAGGCGCGGACATGATCGCCGCGTCCGGCTCGCACGCAGCCGCCCGGTCGGGCCACGGGATTGGAACGAAAACGGCGTCCCGGGTTGAGGAATGGTGGTTTGACCGCGCGCCGGCCGGCATCGACGTCGAGTCAACGGGGGGGTTGGTGGCAAAGGTCGTCGTCGCCGGCGGGGGAATTGCGGGAATCGCCTGCGCCAATGCGCTGCAAGCAAAAGGAATCGCGGTGGAGGTCCGGGACCGCGGCCGGGTGATTGGTGGCCGGATGGCCTCGCGGTGGATTGACGCGCGGATCGTGGACTCCGGCGCTTCTTACTTCACCGTCACCTCGCCCGAGTTCGCCGAGGTCGTGGACGACTGGCTGGCCCGGGGGATGGCCCGCCCGTGGACCCGGCGGATTTCGATGATCAACGGACCGGGTGGGACGCTGGCCGCCGCCGAACCGGGGCCGCTGCGCTACGCCGCGCCCCGCGGGCTGCGGTCGCTGGTCGCGGACCTCGCGTCCCGGGCCGGGGTCAGCGTGGCGCAGTCCGCCCCGATCACACGGATCACCCCGGGCCCGTTCGTCGACGGGGAGCCGGCGGACGCGGTGGTGCTGGCCATGCCCGACCCGCAGGCGCTGCGCCACCTCGACGAGGCATTCACCGAGGAGCGGGCCCTGGTCGCCGACCGGTCCTGGTCGCCCACGCTGGCGTTGCTCGCGGGCTGGTCGCACCGCTGCTGGGCGCCGATGGACGGCGCCTTCGTCCGCGACGACGACACGATCGAGTGGATCGCCGACGACGGTCGCCGCCGCGGGGACAACGCGCCCGTCCTGGTGGCGCACTCGACCGCCGGGTTCGCCCGGCCGCGGCTGGCCGAACCACCGGCGGCGGGACCCGCGCTGATCGCGTCGCTGCGACGGCTGCTCGCCATCCCGGAACAGCCGCGATGGGTGCACGTCCAGCGGTGGACGTTCGCCCGGCCGGACCGTCCGCACGAGCAGCCGTTCCACCTGTCCGACAATCGAATCGGTCTGGCGGGCGACGGATGGGGCCGCCCGAAGATCGAGAATGCCTGGCTCTCGGGCACCGGGTTGGGCCGGGCGATCGCCGAGCGACTCCGCTGACCGGCGACGATGTGACGCACTTCCGCAAACGTTGGTCTAGCAGGTTCGATTGATGTTGCCCGAGGGGGGTACACCTGCCGACATGGAGATCAAACTCAGCCTGTCGTTGCCTCGCGATGAGATCTCCATACCTGTGGTTCGCCGAATCTGTACGCAGTCCCTAAAGGTTCTCGGGGTATCCCAGGAATGCGTCGATGACGTTGAGCTTGCGTTGACAGAGGCATGTGCGAATGTTCTTCTCCATGCCCAGGCTGAAGACGAATACGAGGTATCGGTGGGCGTCGACAACGAGGTCGCCGTCATCGAGGTGAGCGATCGCGGCGACGGTCTGGACACCACCTTCGAAGCCCTGTTCGAATCGGAACGGACGGTGCGCCCGAACCTGGACGGTGTGGCACCGGAGAACGTCCCGGAGCAGGGTCGGGGGATCTTCCTGATGCGGGCGCTCATGGATCACGTCCAGTTCCACCAGGTGGAGGGACCCCACCGGGGTACCCGCGTGCACCTGGAGAAGATGCTCGTCTGGGAGGAGAGCGCCCCGGGCGCGCAGTTGAGCCGGGCGCGCAGGACGACCGGGCCCTGGGGCACCGTCCAGCCGCCGAAGGTCGCCGACGAATCGGTCTGACCCCGCCTCGCCCGCTACGCTGACGGCAGTGGACGGGCGAGTGGGAGCTGGGTGGATGCCGGGCATGGATGCGGTGGGGACCGACGCGACCACGACGACGGCCAGGATCGGGGTCGTCACCTTCCCGGGTTCACTCGACGATCGGGACGCGGCCCTCGCCGTGCGGTCCGCCGGCGCCGAGCCGGTCACGCTCTGGCACGGCGACGATGATCTCGCCGGGGTCGACGCCGTCATCCTGCCCGGCGGCTTCTCCTACGGGGACTACCTGCGCGCCGGTGCGATCGCCCGGTTTTCCCCGATGGTCGCGGCCATTGTTGCCGCGGCCGCCGACGGCCTTCCCACCCTGGGCATCTGCAACGGCTTCCAGGTGCTGTGCGAGGCCGGCCTGCTGCCGGGCGCGCTGACCCGCAACGCCGGGCTGCGCTTCGTCTGCCGCGACCAGCGGCTGCGGGTCGAGACCACGGCCACGGCGTGGACGCGGAACTACCAGCCCGGCGAGGAGATCGTCATCCCGGTCAAGCATGGCGACGGCCGCTTCGTGGCGAGCCCCGAGGTGCTCGCCGAGCTGGCCGCGCAGGACCGGATCGTGCTGCGCTACCTCGGCGGCAACCCCAACGGCTCGGCCGACGACATCGCCGGGGTCTGCAACGCCGAGCGCACGGTCATGGGCCTCATGCCCCACCCGGAGCACGCAGTCGACGAGCTGACCGGCTCGGGCCTGGACGGGCTGCGCATGTTCACGTCGGCGCTGACCGGCCTGCTCACCCGCGCCTGACCGGCCCGGCGGGCTCGGCGGCGCGCTGGTCGTCCCGCGCCACCGACCGGCGCAGCGCCGCGTGCAGTGCCGCCGGGGTGAGCACGCCCGCCAACTCACCGTCGGCGTGGACGTGGAGCGTGCCGCTGTCCTGCGCCAGCAGCGCGGACAGCGCCTCCCGCAGGGATGCCCCCACTTCGACGCCGCCCGCGGGCTCGACCTGGCCGGGGCGGGGCGGTTCGAGATCTTCCCGGCGCAGCGTGGTCACGGACAGCCGCCGTAACGCCCGGTCGGAACCCGTAAAGCCGGCGACGAAGTCGGTGGCCGGGCGGCCGAGGATGCGGGCGGGCGGGTCGATCTGCTCCAGGTGGCCGCCCTGGCGGAGCACCGCGATCCGGTCACCGAGCCGGATCGCCTCGTCCAGGTCGTGGGTGACGAACACCACGGTCTTGCGGATCTCCCGCTGCAACCGCAGGAACTCGGCCTGCAGCCGGTCCCGGGCGATCGGGTCGACTGCGGAGAAGGGCTCGTCCATGAGCAGCACCGGCGGGTCGGCGGCCAGCGCTCGGGCCACGCCGACCCGCTGCTGCTGCCCGCCGGACAGCTCATGCGGGTAGCGCTTGCCCATCGTCGCCGGGTCGAGGCCGACGAGGTCGAGCATCGCGTCCACCCGGGCGCGGATGCGGGCGCGGTCCCAGCCCAGCATCCGCGGCACGGTGCCGACGTTCGCGCGCACCGTCAGGTGCGGGAACAGACCGATCTGCTGGATGACGTAGCCGATGCGCCGACGCAGCCGCACCGGGTCGGTGCGGGCCACGTCCTCGCCGGCCACCAGAATGCGCCCGGACGTCGGCTCCACCAGCCGATTGATCATCTTCATCGTCGTGGTCTTGCCGCAGCCGGACGGGCCCACCAGACACAGCAGCTCGCCCGCGGGCACGTCGAGGGACAGGTCCGCGACGGCGACCGTGCCGTCCGGATAACGCTTGCCCACCCCGCGCAGTGAGATCATCGGATCGGCCGAGGTCACCGGTTCCACGGTCATGGGTGTCGCGTCCTCCGTACCGGTTACGGTGCTTCGGTGGCCATCGTCGCGTCCGGAAGCTGTCTCGAACGGAACGCCTGGATCTGCGGAGATTACGTCGAGACCCGCTCGGACGAGTTGTCCGCGGCGCTACGCGAACACATCGGCCTCACGCTGAGCGCGGTGGCGATCGGCCTGGTGATCGCGGTGCCGCTGGTCCTGCTCGCCCGGCGCTGGCGGTTCGCCGTCGCCTGGATCAGCGGGCTGGCCAGCATCCTGTACACGGTGCCGTCGCTGGCGTTCTTCGCGTTGCTGCTGCCCGTCACCGGTCTGTCCACGACCACGGTGCGGATCGGGCTGGTGGCGTACACGTTGGTCATCCTCTTCCGCGGGCTGCTCGCCGGGCTCGACGCCGTACCGGCGGACGTGCGCGACGCCGCCCGGGGCATGGGCTACGGCTCGCTGCGGCTGCTGATCACCGTGGAGATCCCGCTCGCGCTGCCCGCGATCATGGCCGCGATCCGGGTCGCGACGGTCTCGACGATCGCGCTGGTCACCGTCGGCGCGACGATCGGGCACGGCGGCCTCGGTGATCTCATCTACGACGGCCTGACCAGCTCGTTCAAGTCGGAGGTGCTGACCGCCTCGGTGCTGTGCGTGGCACTCGCCATCGTCGCCGACCTGTTGCTCGTCGGCCTGCAATGGCTGCTGACGCCGTGGCGCCACGGCCGCCGCACCCGAGCCCGAGCCCGAGGAACCGTCGCATGAGCACCCTGACCAGCGCGTTCGACTGGCTCACCACGGGCGCGAACTGGCGCGGCGGCGAGGGCATCGCGACCCGCCTCGGCGAGCACCTGCTGCTCACCGGCGCCTCGGTGGGCATCGCCTGCGCACTCGCTCTGCCCGTCGGGATCGGCCTGGGGCACCTGGGCCGGGGCGGCACCCTGGCCATCAACATCTCCAACGTCGGGCGGGCGGTGCCGACGTTCGCCGTGCTCGTCCTGCTGGCGATCGGCCCGCTGGGCATCGGCGACACGACCACGGTCATCGCGCTGACCCTCTTCGCGATCGCCCCGCTGGTCACCAACAGCTACGTGGGGATGCGGGAGGTCGACGCGGGGGCGAAGGAGGCCGCCCGCGGCATGGGCATGTCCGGCGGCCAGCTCCTGCGGCGAGTCGAGCTCCCCCTGGCGCTACCGATGATCATGCTGGGCCTGCGACTGGCCGCGGTGCAGGTGGTGGCAACGGCGACGATCGCGGCGCTGATCGGCGGGGGCGGGCTCGGCCGGTTCGTCGTCGACGGCCTGGCCAACAACCGCCGCCCCGAAGTGGTCGGCGGCGCGATCCTCGTGGCCGTGCTCGCGCTCCTCGTCGACGGCCTGCTGCTTGTCCTGGCCCGCGCGGTATCGACCACCAGGGCCTCCAGGCCCCGCTAACTACCGAACGCCGCCGTCGCAACGGGGATCGACCCTCGGCCCATCCGGAACCTCAATAGTGATATCTGCACTGGGCGACGCGGATCTCGTCACCGCTGATCTTGTAGACGAGTCGGTGCTCATCGTTGATACGCCGCGACCAGTAGCCCTGGAAGCCGTGTTTCAGGGGCTCGGGTTTGCCGATGCCGTCGTTCCCGTTGCGGGCGATGTCCTGGATCAGCGTGTTGATGCGCTTGAGCATCCTGCGGTCCTGGCTCTGCCACCACACGTAGTCCTGCCAGGCGTTCTCATCCCAGACGAGCTTCACTCGGCGAGGTCCCGCACGACACCCCCGCCGCTCTCGAGCCGGTCGATGGCGGTCAGCAACCGGCGCGCGTTCTCCGGGCTACGAAGGAGGTACGCCGTCTCCTTGAGCGACTGGTAGTCCTCCAGGGAGACGATCACCACCGGCTCGTGGCCGGCACGGGTGATGATGATTTCCTCCCGGTCGTCCGTCACTGCCGAGAGAACTTCCGCGTACCGCGCCCGCGACTCCGAATAGGTCATCGTCCTCACAGGACCCTCCCTACCTGTACAGAAAGTTGTACGTACAGGATAGCGTACGTCTACGGGACTCGGAACCGCACCCCGCACCCCGCACCTCGACCTCGACCTCGACCTCGACCTCGACGATCATGATGTTCGGCGGAACCGCGCCCCGCGTCCCGGGCGGATCCCGTCTCACGACTCAGCCTGGCTCCAGGCAGCCCGCTGGCACAGCTCGGGCCTGAAGGTCGGGGCACCGGCCCGCATTTCGGTAGCAGGCTTGGCCGGGCGAGGGCGGCGTCGTCGAGCCGGGCGATGGTCAGCTCCAGCTTCCCCTGGGCCCGCGAGACCCGTCCCAGCTCGCGCTGAGGCACCACTGTGTCCTCAGGGTGGCGCGACTCGCTGCGTCCGCCTGCACTGGAGCAACGAGTCCGAAAGATTCCGTCTCGGGGCTCGAATCGTCTGTATTACTGCTTGTCCACCTTGCCCCCGTTGTTCGAGACTGTTCCGGTTGCGGGGTCGCCCCACGGCGGAGGAGCGTGTGCCGGACGTCCAGAAGTTGTCGGACCGGGGTGCGAGGGTGTGGGACAGCCAGGGGCCGCCGTCGCACGCACCCGACGATCAGGAAGAACAACCGAAGACGAACGGTGGGGTCCTCGAACGTGACTGACGCAACAACACCGACCGATCCGCGGCGCCGCGACACCCCTCGGGATTGGCTGCATCGCAGCGCCGCGGCGGGCCGCCGTCCCGCCGGGCGCCCCCGCCGCGTGTTCGCGGGCCTGGCCGCGCTGCTCGCCCTCGCGCTGACGGCCGCTGCCTGCGGTTCCGACTCGGACGGCGGCGGCAGCAACGGCGCCGCCGGGGCCAGCCCGACGACCTCGGCCGGCGGCACGCTCACGGTCGCCGACGCCGGCTTCACCGAGAGCAAGATCCTCGCGGAGATGTACGCGGCGGTCCTCGAGAAGGCCGGCTACAAGGTCGACCGGACCTCGGTGCAGCAGACCGAGCTCGCGCAGTCGTCGCTGGAGAAGGGCACGGTCGACGCGATGCCGCAGTACGTCGCGACCTACGCAGACCTGCTCAACTCCAAGGTCCACGGCCCGGACGCGTCCTCGGTCTCCTCGCCGGACCTGCAGAAGTCGCTGGCGGCGCTGCGCCCGCTCGCCGCAGGCCTCGGTCTCACGGTGCTCGACCCGGCCGACGCGGTCGACCAGAACGCCTTCGCCGTCAGCAAGTCGTTCGCCACGCAGCACAACCTCAAGACCCTGGCGGACCTGGGCTCCAGCGGCCAGACGGTGAAGATCGCCGCCGGCCCCGAGTGCGAGACCCGACCGTTCTGCCAGCCCGGTCTGGAGAAGACCTACGGCATCAAGATCAGCGAGATCGTGAAGACCGGGGTCGACACGCCGCAGACGAAGGCCGCCGTCAAGGACGGTACGGCCCAGCTCGGCCTGGTCCTCACCACCGACGCGACCGTCACCGACTACGACCTCGTGGTCCTGACGGATGACAAGAAGCTCCAGAACGCGGACAACCTCGTGCCGATCGTCAACACGAAGTCGCTGACGCCGCAGATCTCGGCGGCGCTGAACAAGCTGGCGCCGGTGCTCACCACCGCGGACCTGGCCGAACTGAACAAGAAGGTCGACGCGCAGCGGGAGAAGCCCGCCGCCGTCGCCAAGGAATACCTCAAGAGCAAGGGCCTGCTCAGCTAGCCACGACCGGGCACCCCGCCGCCCGCCGCATGTCGGTGTGGCGGCGGGGTGTGCCTGCACCAGAGTTGCTTCGCCTCCGATAGTTGGCATCCGGGATAAGCCTCGGTAGTGTGGTCGAAACGTCCATCCTGGCCATCTCGGACAAAGGTGCGAACGTGAAGCGGGTTCCCCGTATTGTCGACCGGTCACGCGCGGGGCGCCGCACCGACGGGCTGTTCGGCTTCGACCCGGATCCGGCGGACGCAGCCGAGTCCGTTGCGGATGAAACCCGGACGTACGAGATTCACACTCTCGGACCCTCCGGCTCCGGAAAAACTGTCTTCACCGCCAGCCTTTACCATCGGATGTTGATCCGGCGCCCCGAGTACTCGTTCTACCTGAAGTCCGATCCCACCAGCTCGGCCTATCTGAACGGTGTCTACAACCAGATCGCCGACACCGACGAGGACTGGCCCATCGCCAGCCAGGATGTCCGGGAGTGGAACTTCACGACCTGTCTGCAGTCCGCGGCGGGTGATTTCGAGCCGCTGCGCTTCCGGTTCCTGGACTACCCGGGCGGCGTCCTGACGAACCCGCGCGCCGCCCAGGATGCCACGGTCAGCGGGTTGGTGGACCGGCTTCGCTCGGCCAACGCACTGTTCGTCCTGCTCGACGGCCAGGCGATGCTGGCGCTGCTGCAGAACGAGGAACTCGGCACGCGCTACCTCGCCTTCGACATCATCAGCAGCCTGGAGATTGCCCAGCAGAGCCGGTGCCCGGTGCAGTTCGTCGTGACCAAATGGGATCTACTCGACGGCCGCTACTCCCTGGAGCAGCTACGGCAGCGGCTGATGTTGAA
Organism: Frankia gtarii; assembly: GCF_025403375.1. Classification (GTDB taxonomy): domain Bacteria; phylum Actinomycetota; class Actinomycetes; order Frankiales; family Frankiaceae; genus Frankia; species Frankia gtarii. The sequence continues at coordinate 1,131 of NZ_JAMPTM010000181.1, read as the reverse complement.
CGAGAACTTCCGGGACCTGGTGCGGTCGAAGGCCGAGGACACCCCGGCGACGATCCGGCTGTTCCCGGTCAGTTCCGTCGGCCCGGGGTTCGCGGCGCTGACCGAGTACGGCGAGATGCGCAAGTCCGGTCGCCCCCTCCAGCCACACAACGTCGAACTTCCGCTGCTCGCGGTGCTGCCGGACTTCCTCCAGTTCGCCTACAGCGAGATCCAGGCGCGGGAGGCGCTGCTCGGCGACCGTGGGGAGCCCACCGGTCGGGCTCCGAAGGTCTCGCGGCAGTGGCAGCCGTTGATGCAGGGTATGACCGAGACCGGAATTCCGTGGCTGCGCAAGGCAATCCTGGCCCGTTATCCGCTGCTGGCGCCGATATTGCCGGAAAACCTGTTCCGCGACGTCGCCAAGTACGCCGAGAGCCTTGCGCAGGGCCAGGCCGCGCGGGTACGGATGGGTCGCCAGCGGTACGCCGACGATCTGATGCGCCGCCGGCAGGGCATCACCGACGAGCTGTCGGCGCTGCAGCTGATCCAGATGCAGTGCGAGGACCGCATCAGCGGATACGAGGAGGCGCATCCGACCTCGGTGCTGGCCGGCGGCACGCGGCGATTTTCGCCCGAGGCGGTCGGGCGGAATGGATATGCAGGCCCATGACCGGCTCTTCCTCCTGGATGTTCCTGGTGACCCGCAATCGTGAGCTGGACTGGCGGGCGATCCTCGCGCCGAGCTTCCTCATCGACGCGAACGACGACTTCCGGCTCGTGACGAGGACCGCCACGCCCGCTCATCCGCAGCCACCCACGGCCCGTGCGCTGGACGTGCCGGGGCACCCGCAGCTGACCCTGCTCTACCGCAGCCGTCCCGCCGGGGAGCTGCTGGGCCTGCCCACGGCCCGGGACCGCTTCGGCCGGCCGATCTTCGTGGTGGAGGGCATGGTCGTGGACGGACCGGTATCGCCCGCGCCGGAGGTGATCCAGGCGGCCATCGAGGACGGGCTGACCGGCCTGGAGGACCTGGTCCGCGACTTCTGGAAGCAGTCCGACGAAGCCGCGCCGCCGCTGGTCGCGCCCTGTCGGCCGATCACGCTCTGAACGACCCGCGCGGCGGGATTCGCCCGCCCCCGGGCGGGGGTGGGC
>NZ_JAMPTM010000180.1 GCF_025403375.1 Frankia gtarii | reverse complement strand
CGGTGAGACGGCGGGGACGGGCACCCGGGACCGGGGGTGTTCGTGACCATGACCGGACCGTAGATCGATGTGCCGGCGCCTCGCCGGATCAGATGGTGATCTGTGGACAACGGCGGGTTGTCCACAGATCACCCAGGAACGGCAGCGTTGCCACTGTGGCCAGCCGAGATAACGCTGCTGTTCCTCTGCCGAGTCCGGCGGTAAGGTCCACACGTCGCCGACATTCTGGGAGCACCACGGGAGGCGCGCCGATGCGTGTGACCGTCAATTTCGATCGCTGCGCCAGCAGCGGCGCGTGTGTCCAACTCGTTCCGGACGTCTTCGAGATCCGGGACGACGGCTATCTCTATCTGCTGATCGAGGAGCCGGACGACGCACGGCGGGACGACCTTCAGGAGGCGGCCGACTCCTGCCCGACGGACGCGATCAGTATCAGCGACGGCTGACGGGCCCGGCTGCGCACCGGTCGGCTGCCCGCCGCCCGGTGCGGCCGGGCCACCAGTGGGTAGGAACCCGGTGCGGATCCGCGCGTGTGGTGTGGGTCGGCGCGGGAGGTACCTGGATGACGACGACCTATCGGCAGCAACGGCAGACGCCCAGCGCCCTGTGGCCGGCGCTGCTCGTCGTCGGCCTGGCAGTCACAGTGCTGGGCCTGCTGCTGATCCTCAATCCGTTCGCGACGGCCGGCACCCTGGCCGTGCTCGCCGGGGTGGCTCTGGTCCTGTCCGGGATCGGCGAGACGATCGCGGCCGCCAGGGCCGAGAACTCGGCGGGCACGGCCTTCTTCGGGATCCTGCTCGTTCTCGGCGGCATCGTCGTGCTGCTGTGGCCGGGGGTGACGCTACGGGTGCTGGCGTTGCTCGTCGGCGCCATCCTGATCGTCACCGGCGTAGTGCGGGCACTCGTGACCCGGGCATTGCAGTCGCGGGAGTCGCCCTCGCGGGAGACCGATGCCCGCGGTGCGGTGCCCAGCTACGCGCTGGCGGCCGTCAGCGTGGTACTGGGTGTGCTCGCCCTCGCCTGGCCCGACGCGACGATCGTGGCACTGGCGGTGATCTTCGGAATCCAGCTCATCGTCAGTGGGGTCACCGAGATTGCACTGGGGTTGGCGCTGCGGCCCCGCACGCGGGCCTGAACGTCTGACGGCTGCTTCCCGCGGTCGGGGCCCCTCCCGCCGCCGCTGGCGAGAAAGCCGCCAGACGGCGGGGGCGGCCCGCTCAGGCCAGGATGAGGTCGCGCCAGCGGCGGATCGACTCCTCGCTGGCACCGTGGTCATGGACCCAGCCGGCCACGCCACCGGGATGAGCGTCGGTTGTGGCGATGACCGCTTCCGCGGCAGCGACCGACGTCTTGACCAGCTCCCGGCCCCGCTCCGGGTCGCTCACGCCAGGCAGCAGCGCATGTCCCTTGAGTCGCTTGATCACGCCGCGCATGTTCTGCTCGGTGGCCGCGTAGTCGGCGAGGACGTCCCGTTCGACGACGCCGGCGAGACGCAGCAGCACGGCGATCGTGACACCGGTGCGATCCTTGCCCGCGGCGCAGTGCACGAGCACCGGGCCCGGCGTCGTTGAGACGACGTCGACGATCGCGGCAAGCTGGGGGGCGGCGTGCTCGACCATCGCCACGTACAGCGCCTGTAGACCGGCCTCCATTGCCCCCGAGGCGGCGGTGTGGCGGCCGGGCGCCGCGTCGTCGCCGAGCAGTGGGAACACCCTGATCTCGGCGCCGAGGGCGGCGAGCGGATGCGGATTGGGCCCGCGTTCGACGGCGGAGCGCAGGTCGATCACCGTACGCGGCGGCCAGACCATCGACTCCGGCGGCGGGCGGTCTCCGACCTTGGGCATCTCGCTGCGGTAAAGCACACCGGGGCGGGTGCGGCGACCGTCCGCGGTACTCATCCCCCCGACGTCGCGGAGGTTGACGAGCCCGGCGACGTCCGGCGGCGCCGGCGCCGCCAGCGGCGGGGCGTAACCGGCGCCCGCCGCGTCGGTCGGATCGGTGAGAGACGTCATCGAGTACTCCTCCGGCCGTGCCAGCCTGGTTGGCGTCATTGCCGGTCGGCGCTGACCCGGCGGGACCGCGGCCGGCCCGAGACTTACCGGACCCGGGCAGCGGGCCCGTCTACCCGAGGCACCGCCGCCGGCGGCGTCCTCTCATCCTTGCGGATTTCCGCCGGATCAGCGTGCAATCACACGATGCGTCCTGTCACTCACCGAACGCTGCGGCCGGCACGGTCGCCGGCGACCGTCCCAGGTGGATCGAGCTCGAACAGCGACAGGTCCACCGCTCCCTCCGCCGGGCGCGTGGCTACCGACTCTCCCAGGCCGCTTACGCCGCCCTCGCCGGCGGCCAGGCCCGGTGCCGCCGCCGTGGACCCGCCTGCCGACGCCAGCTCCTGCGCCACCGTCGGATCGAGGTCGACCGGGTCGATCAGGTGCGGATCCTTGTTCCGGACGTTGCCCACCGCCGCGTCCACCGGATGCGCGGCGAGCACCCCGCCCGGCGCCGGCCGCAGTAGCGGGGCGAGCCCGGCCGGGTCGGCCGCCGGATCGATCCACCGATCCCAGGCCGCCGCTGGCAGGATCACCGGCGACCGGTCGTGCAGGAACGCCAGCCCCTCAGCCGCCCCGGTGGTGAGGATCGTGAAGGTCACCAGCGGCGTGTCCCCCTTGCGCCACACCTCGTAAAGGCCGGCGAAGGCGAAGATCCCCCCTGCCGCCGGATGGCCCGCCGGGTAGATGTAGAACGGCTGCCCGCGCCGGGATCCGCCGCCCGGATGGAACCACTCGTAGAAGCCGGTGGCAGGCACGAGGCAGCGCCGCGCCGCGAAGGCCGCCCGGAACGCCGGCTTGGTCGCCACCGTCTCCGCCCGGGCGTTGATCATCTTGGCGCCGATGGTGCGGTCCTTCGCCCAGGACGGCACCAGCCCCCAGGTCGCCAGCCGCAGCACCCGGCCGGTGGGCGCCGGTTCGCCACCGGCGCCAGGCGGCTGCGCGACGACGATCGGCATCGTCGACGTGGGGGCCACGTTGTAGCTCTCCCTCACCCCGCCGCCGGTCTCGTCGCGGGCGGACATGGCGGCGACCAGATCGTCGGCCGTCAGCTTCTGCGTGTATCGACCGCACATGCCGACCAGTGTGGCAGCCAGGTCCGACATTTCCCGGCCACGCCCTGCACTCAGGCGAACAGCAGTGCGCCCCCGCCAGCGAGGCACGCCAGCCCCGTCAGGCCGAACAGGCCCACCCAGAAGCCCGGCGGCAGCCCGGTCAGCCGGGCGAGCTGGTCCGGATCCGAATCCTTCCCCCGGCGACGCCGGCGCTGGCGCTGCACCTCGACCACCGGCCGCAGCGCACCGAGCAGCAGGAAGCAGGCCACGTAGGCGGCGAACCCGGCGCGCGCGGTCGGCGGTGCGAACCACGAGACCGTCAGGATCGCCGCGGTGCTGACCAGCAGGGAAAACACCCCGAAGCCGTTTCGGATCACGACGAGCATCGCGAGCAGCAATGCCACGCAGACCTGAAGCACCAGGCTTGTCCGGCCGGTGGCCAGCAGGGCGGCGGCGCCGAGTCCGATCAGGGATGGCGTGGGGTAGCCGGCGGCCACCGTGGCGATCACGCCGGGGCCCGTCGGTCGGCCGGCGGAGACGGTGACCCCGGAGGTGTCCGAGTGCAGGCGGACACCGGCCAGGCGGCGGCCACTCGCGACCGCGGCCAGGGCGTGCCCGCCCTCGTGCGCGATCGTGATGACGTGCCGGGCGACGGGCCACAGCCGATCGCTGAGCACTGTCACAGCCGCGAGCACGGCGGCGGCGACGATCACCCACTGCGGCGGCGCTGGCTGCGCCTCGATGCTGCGCCGCAGGATCTCCATCCGGCCTCTCCCTCTCCGACATCTGCCCGCCTCGCCCGATAGGTGGCGAGTGGCCCCACACCGGCAGCGGCGTCCGTTCCGACATCATCGATCCTGAGGCCGAGGAGGCGGGCAGGTGCCGGCCGGGGGTCCTTGAAAGGGCGAGCGCCCCCCTGTTCGGCGCCCCCGTGACCGGGAGGCGGCGGTAGGGTCGGAACGCGCTTGGATGCCCGGGGGGACCGCGAGGACAAGCTGAGGAGTGGCCCGTCGTGGCGGAATACGTCTACCGGCCGGTTATCACCGTGGTGAGAGGGCTGTTTGGCGCGCTGCGCCTGCAGCTCGACGTGCGGGGTGCGGAGAACATCCCGTCCTCCGGGGGTGGCATAGTGCTGATCAATCACGTCTCCTATCTCGACTTCGCGCTCGCCGGACTCCCGTTCTGGACCAGCAGGCAGCGGCTGGTCCGCTTCATGGCCAAGAAGGAGGTCTTCGACCACCGGATCTCCGGGCCACTGATGCGCGGAATGCACCACATCCCGGTTGACCGGCAGGCCGGGGCCGCGTCGCTGCGGGACGCGCTGAAGGCGTTGCGCGCCGGCGAGTTCGTCGGGGTCTTCCCCGAGGCGACGATCAGCCCGAGCTACTGCCTGGCCTCGTTCAAGTCCGGTGCAGCCCGGATGGCTGCGCACACCGACGTCCCGGTAATCCCGGTGATCCTCTGGGGCAGCCAGCGGGTCCTGACCAAGGGGCATCCGTTCAGGCTGCGGGACGCCGTCGGCACCCCGGTCTCCATCACGGTGGGCCGGCCGGTCCCCCCGGCCGAGCTCGCCGACCGCCGGACGGGGACGGACGTCCTGCACAAGGTGATGACAGAGCTGCTCGACGAGGCCCAGCGAAGCTACCCGCGCCCCTCGCCCGGCGAGCCCGACTGGTGGCTGCCCGCACATCTCGGCGGGTCCGCCCCGCCACCGCCCACCCAGCCGAACGACTCGCGGGCCTGACCCCTCACCGGCTTTCCTGGCCACCGGCGAATGCGTCCGGAAACGTCGGGTCCAGACATTCCAGCTCGGCACCACCACGCGAGGAGAATGCATCCGATGGCGCGAAGGATTTCGCGTCGCCGACCCAGGCGCACCACCGCACGCACGGACATCGGGCTCCGCCCGATCGCCGGGATCCACTGAATCGCCGACGAATCGCCGACGAATCGCCGAGATCCACCGGATCACCGAGATTCCCGGCATCGTCGATGAAAGACCGGCGCACCGCCGCGGAGCGCACCGCGCCACGCGCGCCCAGGCGAGTGAGTCCGAACCCGGACGGGGCGAGTTGCGGTGCGTTTTGCGCGGTCCGAGCCCGGGGATCGTGCACATCGCACCGCAACGCTTTCCGCGCACCGAAACCGGCCGTCACCGGCGCATGTTCGTGGTCTGAGGTTTGACGGCAGCGTAGGCGACGCCACACCCGCTACTCAACGTTGATCGGCTACGACCCCGAGCAGATGGGACTTACTCGGCCAGCTCGCCGAGACCGCCCTGGCCTGGGGCGTGGCGAGGCGGAACGCAGCGGTTCGCAACATCCTCGACGGCACTATCGGGGCCCCGGCAGGCCCCGTTCCGCTTTCGCCCCGTTTACGGTGAAGGCGCCTGGGTACCCGACCGGGCGGATCATGTGGCGGAAGAGGGACGTCAGGCGGAGGTTTCCCGTGCTCACCGTAGGCTGGATTTTACTGGTGATCTGCGCCGTGGCCGTCCTCGGAAGCGTCATGCTCCTCGGGCAGCGTGACAGCCGACGTGCGCGGCTGCAACAGCGGTTCGGCCCCGAATACGACCGCGTGCTCGCCGAGCACGCGGACCGGCGATCGGCGGAACGCCAGCTCAGGCAGATCGCCGAACGGCGCGACGCGCTCACCATCAACCCGCTGACCCAGGCCGACCGGGCAACCTACACGGTCCGCTGGGAGACGCTGCAGACCCGCTTTGTCGACGACCCCGCCGAAGCGACGAGTCTGGCGGACGCCCTCGTCGGCGAGGTGATGCGCGCCCGGGGATATCCGGCTGGCAGTTTCGCCGAGCGCGCCGAGCTGCTGTCCGCCGACCATCCCCGCGTCGTCGCCGGCTACCGGGAGGCGCACCAGCGGACCACGGCCAAGCCGGACGGCAAGAGTGCTCCCGGCCGGCGGGACACCGAGAGCCTGCGCTCGGCCTTCGTGCGCTACCGCGAGGTGTTCAACCAGTTGGTCGGCAGCAACTCAGGGTCCGGTGACAAGGCCGTTCCCACCGGCGACAAGGCCGTTCCCACCGGCGACCGACAGGACCCGAAGGAGCGGCCGGCCGCCGGCCTGGCGGCCACGCCCACCAAGCGGGAGGCGTGAACCCCGCCGCCACCAGATCGTCCGGCAACGTCCGTCTCCCGGCCAGGGATCTTCACGGTCACCGCGCCGCTCTCAAGCCGGCCCCCTCGTAGCACGACAGGAAGGACCGTCATGAGTCTCGACGGCACCAGGCACGACGGCCGCCCCGCGGCGAATTCCCGGTCCGGCCAGGGTCGCGACGCCGACCAGTGGCGGGAGATCCTGCTCAGCTTCGTCGACGACCCGCGGGCCGCGGTCGAGCAGGCCGACCGTCTGGTCGACGAGGCGGTGCGCGCCCTGCAGGACCGCATCGAGGCGCAGCGCGGCGGCCTGCGCGAGGCGTGGCGTTCCCGCGGCGAGCCGTCGACGGAGGATCTGCGCATGGCGCTGCGCGGTTACCGCGATCTCTGCCAGGATCTGCTCGCCTACGACCGCGGGGAGTCCCGCGGCTTCGCCTCGGCCGGGTCGGCGTCGTCGGTGGCGCGGGAGGCGAGCCAGTCCTCCGCCGAGTCGGACCGCGCCGATTCTGCCGCGAAGGCCCCCGCCGACTCCCGATCGTCGGCGCCGGCTTCGGCAAGGACGCCCATCCCGGCGGAACCGTCCCGGGCACGGGTCGCGCCGGCGGGCGCGATGTGGGATGGGATCCGCTGATTTCCCAGCGGCACTACGCCCGGTAGCGGGCCGCCAGGGCGTGGCGCCGCGGCGGATGCACGTTCGCCCGGCGCAGGTCACCGTCATAGTGCGCGACGACGCGGTCGTCCATCAGCCGGAACCACACCGGGGGCAGGTACGCCGCGAGCAGCAGCGTGGCGTACCCCGCCGGCAGTTGCGGCGATTCGGAGAACGAACGCAGGACCTGGTAACGCCGGGTGGGATGGGCGTGATGGTCGCTGTGCCGCTGGAGCTGGTAAAGCGCCAGGTTGCTGGTCACCGCGTCGCTGTTCCAGCTGTGCCGCGGGGTGACGGGCTCGTAGCGGCCGCCGGCGGTGCGGGCCCGGGCCAGCCCGTAGTGCTCGATGTAGTTGACGCCTTCGAGCAGAGTGAACCCGAACACGGCCTGCGCGGCGAGGAAGACGAGTACCGACGGGCCGAACGCGGCGGCCAGCGAGCCGAACAACACGGCGGTGAGCAGCCAGCCGAGCAGCACCTCGTTGCGCAGAGACACCACCCACGCGCCGCGTAGCCGCAGCCGGTGGCTCTCCAGCGACCAGGCCGACCGCAGGCTGCCCACGACCGTTCGCGGCCAGAACCGCCAGAAACCCTCGCCGAGGCGGGCACTGGCCGGGTCTGCCGGCGTCGCGACCCGCACGTGATGACCTCGGTTGTGCTCGACGTAGAAATGGCCGTAGCAGGTGGGCGCGAGCATCAGCCGCGCCAGCCACCGTTCGAGCGGAGCCCGCTTGTGGCCCAGTTCATGCGCCGTGGTGATGCCCACGCCGGTCACCGTGCCGACCGAGACCACCGCGCCGATGCGGGCGAACGGCGACAGCTCGCCGCCCGCCCAGGCCGCGGCGCCGAGAACCAGACCGACGCCGGCCAACGGCAGGTAGAGATAAGTGCACCGGCGGTAGAAACGGTCCCCTTCGAGAGCGGCCCGGATCTCTTCGGGAGGATTCACCGAATCCGCCGGCGTGGAGATGTCCAACAGCGGGACGAGGACGAAGACGAACAACGGGGTGATCCACCAATGCACCCCGAGGCCGGTGCGATGCCACAACCCATAGCCGACGATGGCGAGCAGTGGCACGATGATGGCCGTCAGCCACATATAGCGTTTACCGTCACGCCAGGCAATCCCGCCGGGCGCGGTGAGTACGGGAGCCGCCACCGGCACCTCCGATCCGCCGGGCCGACCGGCAGGTCACCGGAGCGCGCCAGTGCGGGCACGAAACGGACATCCGACGGTTCGGCAGAACTGATCCGTCAATCTGCCACCGAGCATCCACAATGACAACGGGATGTCCGCCACAACGACCCGTGAGGAGTAACTCGCACGTGGCGATGGACGGTGCGCGTTCCGGGCCGCCGCGCCGGCGGTCGCGGTCGATGAGCGACTCGCCGCCCTGGATCGGTGGGGTGATGGTGGGCACGTTGCTGCTGGCGGCCGGAGTCCTGATCACCTACACGCTGCTGCCCCTGCCGGGCCAGCAGCGCCTGGGCCGGGGCAACTACCTGCTCGCGGCGGCGCTGTTCGCCGCGAACATCGCGCTTCCCAGGCTGCTGCGCCGACTGCGCCGACTGCGCCGACTGCGCCGACGCCGGGCGACACGCAGCCGCTGACCGGCTGACGTGGGCTGGCCCGCCAGCGGCCGTACGCGGGTGGCCTGATCTGGGCCGATGTCGGATCTGATGAGCGCAACAAGCACACGGACTACGCTGGATGACGGACACGGAAGTGGTGTCCGGAGCCGTCGTCAAGCCGCCTGACGCCTCGTGGAAGCGGGCCGAGGTCCGTCGCGCGCCGCCCGTAGTTGACGTGCCACACCCGCGTGACCGATCGTCGTGGCTGCCGTGGTTCCGGCGCCGCCGACGTCCTTCACCAGTTTCGAGACCAGGCGATCGCGAGGAGTAACTTCAGTGGATGCGGTGCAGACAGCGGACCATGTCGACGAGGCGGCTGTCGCCGCAACCGTTGCGGGGTCGACCTTCACCCGTCTGGGTGTGATCGGCTGCGGGCTGATGGGCTCCGGCATCGCCGAGGTCGCCGCCCGGGCGGGCCTGGACGTCGCCATCCGCGAGATCGACGAGCCGGCCCTGAGCGCGGGTCGCAAGCGGCTGACCTCCTCACTGGACCGCGGGGTCCGCGGCGGCAAGCTGGCCGAGGCGGACCGGGACGCGGTACTCGCGCGGCTGACCTTCACCACCGATCTCGGTGACTTCGCCGACCGCGACGTCGTGATCGAGGCGGTTGCCGAGAACGAGCAGCTCAAGGCGGACATCTTCGGGGCTCTCGACAAGGTCGTCACGCGGCCGGACGCGATCTTCGCCTCCAACACCTCGTCGATTCCGATCATGAAGTTGGGCATGGCCACGTCCCGGCCGGAGCAGGTCGTCGGCATCCACTTCTTCAACCCGGTGCCCGTCCAGAAGCTCGTCGAGATCGTCCCGTCGCTGCTGACCTCACCCGCGACCGAGGCCGCCGCCGAGGGCCTGGTCACCGGCCGGCTCGGCAAGGAGGTCATCCGCTCCAAGGACCGGGCCGGCTTCGTGGTGAACTCGCTGCTCGTTCCCTACCTGCTGGCCGCGGTGCGGATGCTGGAGTCCGGCTTCGCCGTCGCGGACGACATCGACCGCGGCATGGTGCTCGGCTGCGCCCACCCGATGGGTCCGCTGCGCCTGTGCGACCTGGTCGGACTGGACACCATCAAGGCGGTCGCCGAGTCGATGTACGAGGAGTTCAAGGAGCCGCTGTACTCGCCGCCCCCGCTGCTCATGCGCATGGTCGACGCCGGGCTACTCGGCAAGAAGACCGGCCGCGGCTTCCACAACTACGCCGGCTGAACCCCACCAGCGGCCTGACCCCCGCGCCATCCGAGGACACGACGACCAAGGCGGTCTGCGGTGAATCCGAGCTTCAACCTCTACCAGCTCGCCGAGGAACACACCGCGCTGCGCGAGGCGGTGCGCACTCTCGCCGAGAAGGACATCGCGCCGTACGCCGCGGACGTCGACGACCGCGAGCGGTTCCCGGCGGAGGCGCTCGAGGCGCTCGACCGGGCCGGATTCGCCGCGGTGCACGTCCCGGAGAGCTACGGCGGCCAGGGCGCGGACTCGGTGGCCACCTGCATCGTCATCGAGGAGGTCGCCCGGGTCTGTGCGTCGAGCTCGCTGATCCCCGCGGTGAACAAGCTGGGCAGCATGCCGATCATCCTCGCCGGCTCCGAGGAGCTCAAGCGCCAGGTGCTGCCCTCCCTGGCCAGCGGCGAGGCGATGATCTCCTACGCGCTCTCCGAGCGGGAGGCGGGCTCCGACACCGCCGCGATGCGCACCCGGGCCCGCCTCGACGGCGACCACTGGGTCCTCGACGGCACCAAGACCTGGATCACCAACGCCGGCGAGTCGACCTGGTACACCGTCATGGCCGTGACCGATCCAGATGCGGCGAGGAAGGTCGACGGCATCTCCGCCTTCGTCGTGCACCGCGACGACCCCGGCTTCGAGGTCGGCTCGAAGGAACGCAAGCTCGGCATCAAGGGCTCCCCCACCCGGGAGATCCACTTCACCGGCTGCACGATCCCCGCCGACCGCATCATCGGCGAGCCGGGCACCGGCCTGCGCACGGCGCTGGCCACCCTCGACCACACCCGCCCGACGATCGGCGCGCAGGCCGTCGGCATCGCCCAGGGGGCGCTCGACGCCGCCATCGCCTACGTCAAGCAGCGCCGCCAGTTCGGCCGAGCGATCGCCGACAACCAGGCCGTCCAGTTCATGCTCGCCGACATGGGCATGAAGATCGAAGCCGCCCGGCACCTCGTCTACGTCTCCGCCGCCCGGGCCGAACGCGGCGAACCGAACCTCGGCTTCGTCTCCGCCGCCGCCAAGTGCTTCGCCTCCGACGTCGCCATGGAAGTCACCACCGACGCCGTCCAGCTCTTCGGCGGCGCCGGCTACACCCGCGACTTCCCCGTCGAACGCATGATGCGCGACGCAAAGATCACGCAAATCTACGAGGGCACCAACCAGGTCCAGCGGGTCGTCATGTCCCGCGCGCTGCTTAACGGCTAGCGCTTTAGCCGCAGCGATCTCTTTGTGGTCTCTACTGCGGAAGAGATGGCGCGACGCAGCTGTCTTATGATCGTCGGCGAGGAAGCCGTCCAAGGCGGCAGGAACGAAGCCGGTCTCGACCACTGTCAGGTCCGACTCCACGAGGCCTGTATCGGCCTGTCATCCTCGCGATGCTCGCGCAGGCCTGGCTCGCAGTCAGCACCGCGAACAGCAACGAAACCCAGAACAACCCGCGAAAGGAGGAGGGCCGTCTCCATCGGCTACCAGCGCCGTCCCGACGGTATCCCGATCGACGCACCACCCGAGATCACCAGGGATGCAAGATCCCGCTCACCGCTAACGAGATCCGGCACGTCAGCACACCCGCCGAATCGATCACCCGACCGGCCACGTCTGCCGATACTCGAACTGGCGCCGCCACCACTGGGCATGCGCCCGCTACTTCCACTACCGGCGGTGCAGAAACGCAGCTCAGACCCCATCCATGGGGATAACAACCACGCCACCATCACTATCGCAGCAGTACGTCTGGCGATTAGCGATCGGTCATAAACGTATGATGGCCGAGTTAGCTCACACGAGTTCTCAACGTCTCGACAATAAGACGGATCTTCTCCAGTTGATTCTCGGCGACAACCCGATATTGCAAATACGACTCCAAGGGTGGCAATACGGAAGATATGTATTCGGCCGCCGAATCGGTCGTAAGGAGCGAAAGCGCATACTGGTAGCCCTCCTCCCATCCTTCAGCTCCCGAAAGAAGGGAAGCCTCGGCCAGGTCGAATGCAAACCACGTCAACGCCTGTCGCGACTTCAAGTTTTCCTGGCGTTCAAGTTCTTCCCGCGACTGCTGAACTTCGTGATTACACAGATGCAGAGCATTGGTAAACAACCGTGTCGCTTCCCCTGAGTCACGTCCCGCTGCGGCGTCGATCAGCAGCTGAACGCGCGCAATATTCATCAGCGGATAAAGAGCGTACCTACTGAGCATCGACGCGCGCTTGTACGAATCTCGGCTCTCCTCCAGAGCGGAGCGGTCGAGAGGATCGACAGCCAGCGCTTTGCGGCGATATGCGCCACCTAGGTTGCTCCACGCCTCCGAGTCGTTTGAGTTTAATTCGATCGCCCTCTTGAGGGAATTGATCGCCTCTTCTATTATTTCACTTTTACTCTGCGACACACCCAGCTCTCGCCAGGCGTCATCGGAATCCGGACGAATTGTAATTGCGTTCTCGAGCCTTGCGATCGAGCCAGCGAGATCACCTATTTTTCTCAGGGTGACCCCCAGCATATAGTTGGCATCGAAGGAAACATCATCAATAGCGAGTGCTCGCTCCAGGAGTTCTTTCCTGACATCACCGGAGTTCGAGTGGAGCGCAGCTTCGAGAAGATCTTTGACGCGATCTGCGGTCAGAGCATCGCGTTGACGCTTCAAATTTTCCAGTTCTGCTCGCCTCAACGTCACCAGCGCTAGACCATCTCGAACAGGGCTATCGATTTTTTCGGTCCTGAGTCCAGTTGTGACGGCATCACAGACTTGACCGATTGCCCTTTCCAGTTCTTCAAACTTTTCCGAATAAGGAATGTAACGGCTGGCTGCCGCATTGAATAGCACATCTTCCGAGGACTGGGACACTAGAACCGTTACATTGTCCGCCAACGCCCACCGCACGCCGAGTTCAAGATAAACGTTGGCATTCGCACCAGTCAGATCAGCAATGTATACATCGGCATCCACGGCTTCCGCGAACATCGACTTGAATATGACTCCTTGGCTTACTTTTTTCTTTTCGATATCAAGAGTGACTTTGCGCTGTGTTCGCTTTTGCAACTCACGGCGTATTTTTTCGTAGAATAGTTCTTCTATTTTGCTTACATTCTTCCAATCGGCATTTGGTCCAAGGCTGGTCCCGGGCATAGCCACAAAAACTCTCAATGGATCTAGTTCCGCCAAGGTTACCCCGCTTAATTACGACCCGAGATCATCAGGTTGGAGCCCCGCATCGCGATCGGAGCTCATCGTACAGTGACGATAGACGATGTGGGCTATCTCGGTCGATGCCGAAGCTGACCCCAAGGGCGTTCGCTTTGCGGGGACCACGGTTTGTCAAGGATTGACGGGAGCGACGTGTCGGGCGCGAAACAGGCAGCGGAGCTCCGCTGTCCGTCAGGACCGTCAGGTCGGTGGCGGCGGGCTGGTCGGGGTCGGCGCGCTGGCACGGCCGGTTGGTGTGCGCGATCGACGGGATGACCGCGAGGTCATTTCACGTTCCGCCCGATGACCGGCCCAGACCCGGCCCAGACGCGTCGGCGCACGCCTGCCGATGCCTACGCGTTCCTGCTCCAGATGCCCTTCCGCCAATCTTGCCCCTGGAACGTGAACGGTCGATGCGCCGGCCACACCCATGACGCGTTGGAGCGTCGCGTGAACATGGTGTGAACGCAGCGAGTCCACAGGCAGCAGAAGTGCGCCGTCACAAGTAGAAGTCGGGATCGACCGGCAAAAATCGAGATCACCATGATCTGCGAGGACACTCGCATCCAGCAGGTCGTCATGTCCCGGCGGATGCTGGCGTGGCCGCGACCCGTGGATGGAAGGGGCGGGAGATCAGTGGATGCAGGAGGCGACGGCCGTGGTGGTCGACACGGCCGTCGGGCTCGCCGCCGCGGGCAGTCCCGACGGCGCGGTGGCCGTAGCGCTCGGGATAGCGGCCGGGGTCGTGATCTGCGGGATCACGGCCGCGCCCGGCAGGGACGGCCCCGCGATGACCAGGCCGGAGCCTACGAAGCTGACCCGGCCCGCGCCGCGCGAGGCTCCGGTCGACGCGGACGCGCCGGTCGCGATCGAGGTGGTCCCGTCGCTGGCGATGGTGGCGGTGGCGGTGGCGGTG
>NZ_JAMPTM010000017.1 GCF_025403375.1 Frankia gtarii | reverse complement strand
ATGCATGAACTGTCGATCTGCCGATCCGTCGCGGACATCGTCACCCGGCACGCGGCCGGCCGGCGGGTGACCCGGGTGCATCTACGGGTGGGTGCCCTGCGGCAGGTGGTGCCGGACACCCTGATCTACTGCTGGGAGTTGGCGCACGCCGACCGGCCCGAAGCCGGGGTGCTGGCCGGGTCGGAACTGGCGGTCGAGTTCGTCCCGGCCGCAGCGCGCTGCCGAGCGTGCGGCGCGCACAACGAGCTCGCCGTGCCGGTCCTGCGTTGCGCCGCGTGTGGCGCCGCCGATGTCGACCTGGTCAGCGGCGAGGAATTCCTCGTCACCTCCTTCGAGGTGGCGACAGACGCGGCGGAGGCGTGACGAAGTATGGGCCGATTCCATCCGCACCCGGACAGTCATCCGCACCCGGACAGTCACACGCACCCGGACAGTCACACGCACCCTGGTTCGGTGGGGGACCATTCCGGCTACAGCACCGGCGCGGAGCGGGTCGAGGTGCTGGAGCGGATTCTCGGGGAGAACGAGCGGGTCGCGCGGGCCAACCGGGCGGCGTTCGACGCGGCCGGCGTCACCGTGGTGAACCTGATGTCCGCACCCGGCGCGGGGAAGACGATGCTGCTCGCCGAGACGCTGCGTCGCCTCGCGCCGCACCGGCGGATCGGGATCATCGAGGGGGACATCGAGACCAGCCTGGACGCCGATCGCCTCGAGGGGTTCGGCGCCGCGATCGCCCTGGTCAACACCGGAAACGGCTTCGGCGGGGAGTGCCACCTGGATGCGCCGATGGTCGCCTCGGCGCTGCCTCGGCTGCCACTGAGCGAGCTCGACCTCGTCATCATCGAGAACGTCGGCAACCTGGTCTGCCCCGCCGAGTTCGCCGTGGGGGAGGACCGGCGCGCAATGATGTTCGCCGTGACCGAGGGCGAGGAGAAACCCCTCAAATATCCGGTGATGTTCCGTTCCGCAGATCTTGTACTTGTCAACAAGACGGATCTGTTGCCTTATCTCGACTTCGACGCCGAGGCGTTCCGACGTAACCTCGACGCCGTTCATCCGAGGGTGGACGTGCTGGCGGTCAGCGCCCGCACCGGCGAGGGAATCGACGCCTGGTGTGACTGGCTGGCGAACCTGCTCGGAGCACCTGGAGTGGCGCCGATCCAGCGTTGAGATGTGCCGGGATTATTTGACATTTCGGCGTCGGCGGGAATTCCGGTGGTCCGTCTGCGGCGGGACGGTGATCCAGAGAAGTTCGGGTAATGGATCGAGGGGGGCTCGGCGCGTCGCGTTCGGTGATCGCAACCGATCCGTTAGAAAGACAGCGATCGGAAATGGCGGCACGTGGAGAGGTCGAGACATGCGTCCATCCAGCAGTAATCGCAAGCATCCACGTAACGCGAGAAAGCGCCGGGCCCTGGCCGCCGTCGCGGTGGCCGCGACCTTCGGTTTTCTCACCACGGGCGCCGGCTGCCCGCCCCCCGGCAACCCCTGTCCGCCGTACCCGCCGTCGGCGGTCTGCTAAGCCCTGCCGGCGCGGGGAATCATGCGAAACATTCCCCGACGCGAGCGCCCTCTCCGTGCCGGGCTCACCGACACCTTGCTGGCCGCGCCGCTCCCACCCACCTGGGCGAGGCGCGGCCAGCGAGGCGCAGCATGGCCACCTGACCGCGCTCGGCTACCTCACGACAACGGCCCCCGTCGCAACTCGGACATCGGGTAGTACTCAGACATCGGGTAGTTCGGTGTCCACCGCTGTCGGGACCGCCTCACCGCTGGTGACCGCGGCCGGCGCGCCGGCGAGCTCCGGCCTGCTGGGCGGGTTCGACTTCGTCCCGGCCCAGGTGCCCCGGAGCACGGCGACGGCGTGGTCGTAGGCATCGTGGGTGGGCAGCAGGCGACGGATGTTCAGGGGCAGCAGATCCTCTCGGTTGGTTCGGCCGCAGCGAGGGCAGGTCTGCTGGCTGAGGGGGAGCAGCACGCCGCAGCCGCCCTCCTGCGCCCCGCAGCGGCGCCAGTCCCGGCCGACCTCGATGTGCCCGGTCGGCTGCCAGCGGCGCGCGGCCGTGGCGGGCTCCATCATGGTGGTCGCGCCGGTCTCCACCAGGGCGAACGCCCCCGGGCGGAACCATCGTGCGCTCCTCCTCGCGGTCCATCGCGATGACAAGGCGCAGCGCCTCCCTATTCGTCCGGTTACTACCTATCTTGTGGTGGTTCCTCCCTGGCCTCTCCGAGGGAATCGCCTGGCGCGGCTGTAGGCAAGCGAACGGCACCTTCGGGTGATGCGCCGACTGCGCCCGCCCTCGCGTTTCAGCTGCCTCGCCGGGACCGTGGCGATCCTGACGATCCGGGTGATATCCGTCCCAGCCTGGGTCGCAAGGCGCGCGCCGCCGCACAGGCCGCCGACGGTCTCCCCTTCCGGCTAACCCGGCGCGCAGGGGCAGCCGATCGCCACCCGGGGAGTTCGAACGCTCGTCACTGCGGTATGCGGGCCCCAACCTCGCCGTGCGCTCGCCTGGCGGCGGTCCCGTAGGTGTCCGCCGTGGCCTCGACCAGGACGGTCGTCGGTGTCGGTGTCGGTATCAATGTCAGGATCTCGGCTCGAGCGCCGAGATGTATGTTCCGGGATGCGTGGCAGCGTCCTGCCCGAGGACGGGGCCGAGTGTCCACGGGATTATCAGCGAGGTCTGTTCGTCAGGCGGTATGAGAACGAGGTCGGTCGGGCTGAAGACAGGGTTCCCGGTGCCGTCACTGGGATCGGTCGGCAGGTAGGTGAGCGTTGCGTGGGCCTGCGCGCCGGGCGCGAGGTTGATCGGCCTAAGGGTGACGCTGGGGGAACGTGCGAGGTCCCACCTGTCTCCGGTCGCCGACCGGAATTGCGCGCCGGGATATCCGTACAGTGTGCATTGGGCCGAGGACCGATTCCTGAACGTCACGTGGATCCTCTTCTGTGACGTGCCAGGGGTGGGCGTCTCGGGTATGGACGCGCGAAGGTCCGCCGTCGTGCACCGGCTGGCCGCCGCTGCCGTGGTTCCGGTGGACGGTCGGGCGGTCGACGCCGTGCCGGTCTGCTCGCCGGTCGACGCGGCCGCGCCGGCCGACGCAACGGAAGGTCTTGTCCCGGTGCCGGCGGAACTGGCGGAGCCGCTGCATGACGACAGAACGGCGACCAGGAGCAAGACGGGCCCTGCCGCCCACCCGTGCCGCACCACACCTGACAGCTGACGCATCCATCCTCCACGCTGTTCGTCTTTCGAGGCCATTGGCTGGCCGCGGCCGTGCCGTGTCCGGTCATGGCCGACGTCCCTGCCAACGCAGTCTCCGTCAGGGGCCCGGCTGCCGCGGCGCATCGCGAGCATGGGTGGCCGCCTCAGGGGTCGGTCGGATAATAGGGCAAAACGTACGATCCGGCCACTGGCGTGACGTCAGCGGCAATGCACACCCAGCCCGACGGCGCGGCCCGGCGGTGAGGCCATCGACGGAGCTGTGGAAAGAATTGTGCCGAGCGTCAGGATCGCGATCAGAAAAAATTACTTCGGACCCTTCCGGAACTTCATCGCTACTGCCTCCGGCGCCGCGCCGCCACCGCTTCGGAAAAATCCCGTGGACCGCGAGCCAGAGATAATCCGGGTACGGCTGTGCCAATATCTTCGGCGGTGCCGTAGGGAATCACCGATGTCGCCGAGAGGTAGGAATCTGGTGGCTCAGCGCCTCGCGATCGTCGAGGCCCATGCGGGACGGATGCGCGCGGTGCGGGCTCGAGCTATAGTTCGTCAGGATAATCCCGGATCGTGCGGTGATCGCACGATGGCGAGTCCGGCGGGGGTCCAGTGGAGAAGTCCGACTACATTTTTCTGATGGTGCTCGTGACCGTGAACGTGCTTGCCCAGGGGCCGCTGGTATGGCTTGTGCGCTCCCGGCATGGTGAGGGCGCCGGGACCATGACCCTCGATGTCACGCGTGGCGCCTATGGTCTGATCTCAACCGTATGGGTGTCGGTCACCTGGGGTTTTCTCTGGCCGGGGGCCGTGGTTGGCCTGGGAATGCTTTTGGTCATGGTGGGAACGTGGCTGTACCGGCACCGCGTCGCCATGAGACTTCAGATGCAGGCAGAGCAACAGGTTGCGCCCGACCCACGTGAGCCGGCATAGCGCCTCCACGTGGACACAGCGCCTCGGGGCGTAATCACCTGACCTGACAGCCACCGCGCCGTTCTGATGCGGGTCGCGCTGTCCAGGGGCGAACGGGTCGAATCGCCCGTCGCGACAGCCCACCAGGCATCCGCTCTATCGAGCCGCCACAACTACGCACATCTTAAGCTCTTCTGCAACACAATAAAAGAACAACGCAGCGAAAAGGCCGGGCTCCAGGTCGGAGTCGACCGGCTGTCCGGCCGCAGCCCCTTGGCGCTCCCGACCCCGACGCGCGGGACAACCGTCGCTTTCCATATGATATGGCGAATAAGGGGTCCGGCCGCCTCTTCGTCGGAAGGCGTCGTCCGTAGGGGTATGCCGGAGCGGTCCGGTGGTCTTGGTGGAGGCATCGTGGGGGGAAAGACGGCACCGTCCGCGCCGGACGCGCATTACCATCATCTGGACGCGTTGCGCGGCATCTTCATGCTGGGCGGAGTCTTCGTACACGCCTCGACGCTCGGTGACGATCCGATCTTCAACGGGATCGCCTACGCCTCCGGTCTCTTCCGGATGGCGGACTTCTTCCTGATCTCCGGATTTCTCTCCGCGATGCTCGTCGGGAAGTACGGACCCGCGCGCACCGTGCGCCGCAGGCTCGCCAGCGTGGGAATTCCCTTCCTGTGCACCCTGGTCCTGTTCAACCCCACCGCCCTGTGGCTGAGTTACAACTTCCACAACCCGGACGTCTCGTTCCTGGACTTCCTGCGCGGACACACCGTCCCCGAGCCGGTGGGCGAGCTGCGCTGGTTTCTGCAGCTGTGGTTTCTCGTGGCGCTGCTCGCCTACGCGCTGTGCACCCCGGCGGCCGTGACCCTCCTGTCCCGCCTCGCGTCCAACTCCGTCTACCAGCGGGCCACCAACGGTCGACCCCGCATCATGGCCACGATCATCGCGTTCGCCATGGTGAGCACCGTCCTCATTCGCGGGGGATACCGGGCCGCCGTCGTTCCCGTCATCGGCGCCGATCCCCTCGACCTCCCGGTCGAGGAGACGCTGGACTTTCTACCGTTCTTCCTCCTCGGCGTGCTTCTCTACCTGGATCGGCGGCGGCTCCTGCCGGCCTTCCAGCGGCTCGCGCCGATACTGCTCTGTGTGGCCGGCGTCCTGCTGCTGGCGGCCACCCGGGGCTGGGTGGGCGGGCTGTCCTCGTCCACCGGAGTGGTACTCAGCCGGACCCTGTTCACCATCGCGATCACCGCCAATCTGTTCGCCGTGGCGAACCGACTCGTTCCCGGGCCCCGGCCGGCCGTCCGCTACCTTTCCGACGCCTCCTACACCGTCTACCTCTTCCACTACTTCTGGATCTACGTCATCGCGACGCTTCTCTCGTTCGACCCGAGCCTGCACTGGCCGCAGATGCTCCTGGTCACTGTTCTCACCTTTGGCGTGACCCTCGCCCTGCACCATTTCGTCATCCTGCGGTCGCCGTTTCTCCGCAAGATCTTCAACGGGAAGTTCCCGGCCGCCGGCCGCCACGGCGCCGGCCGGCCCGCCGCGGCGACCGCGACCGCGATTCCGGCCGCAGCGGCCGCCGGGCCGGAGTCCGAGCTGACCCAGCCGCTGCGCTGGCTTCCCCAGGCCGGCCAGCTGGACCCGGAGCGGACCCAGCGCCTCCACTGGACCCTCTAGCCTCGGGCTTTCCCGGTGATCGTTTGCGGGTGGGCCGGGGATGGGAAAGGTGCTCCTGGCCTGAGGGGATGAGGTTGTCGAGGCCTTATCCGCCCGGGGCGGAGATGGCCCTGCTGTGCGCCGAGTTCATAGGTCCGCGGGTTGGCCGCTTCGGATCCGATGCTGCATCCGGGGAACGCCGGGGCAAACACAGTGATCTCCAGCGGGCGCTGCGGTGGGTGATAATCAGGTCGTGGCGGAGCGTCCGGCAGCACGGCGAGATGCGGTCCGGGATCGCTGGACCGTGCATCACTTCTCGCAGGCAAATCCCGCGGGGCCCGGTCAGGACGACGTGGGTGCCCTGCTGCGACGGGTCGCTGACTCGATCGATGCACTGGGTGACGTCGAGGTTCAGGATCTGGTGATGCATGCCGAAGCCACGGCCGACGGCAGTTGGCACTCAATCACCGTCTACTACCAGTGCGACGCTGAACCAGAGGACTAGGGGTCACGTCCACCGCTGATCCACCCAGCCATGCATCTGCGGCCCCGGTCCACCTCGGCCTCCAACGCCAGCAGCTGCTCGTCATCGAGCCCGGCCCGGGGCTGGCTGATACCTGGCGCCCCAAGCTCACGTCGCCAGCGGCCTACGCATCCGTGCAGCGTCGTCATCGCAGCGTTGTCCGCTGGTCGATCGACAAGGTCGGGAATAGCGGGCCCGCGGTGGGCGTCTCAGTACAGGATTGAGGCTGTGAGCACGGGTGATGGTCCGCGCGGACGACGACGGGAGCGGGTGTGATGGTGCGGTCCGCGCGATCGGCGCGGTGCCCCGTCACCGAGGCCCTTGCCTCATTCCGGGCCTACCGGGCGCTGCACGTCGATCTGCAGCGGGTCAGCGCCGCACTGTGTTCGCACTGAGCGCGTCCGTCTTCCGCAGCTGACAGCGCCGCCGAATCCGCGCCGTGGCGATCTGATGGGCGGCGAGGCCCCCCGTCGAGCACAGCCGACCCGGGGTCACCCGCAACGGCAGGGCGGCGATCCGGTACCCAGAGTCTCACTCGGCGAGTCTCACTCGGCACACGTCGACACCGGCCCGCGGTGTCGACATCGAACCGATGACCACATCGAACCGATGACCAAGGAGTCCAGGATGAGCGTGAAGATCTATTTCGAGGAGTACGGCAGCCCGACGGTGCTGGTGCAGGCCGAGGAGACGGTGGGGGAGCCGGGTGCGGGGGAGGTCCGGATCGTGAACCGGGCGATCTCGGTCAACCCGGTCGACTGGAAGGTCGTCGCCGGCTACCTGAAGGACTTTGTGCCACTGCAGTTGCCCGCCGTGCCGGGTAACGAGACGGCTGGCGTGGTCGACGCGGTCGGCTCGGGCGTGGACGGGTTCGCCGTCGGTGACGAGGTCATCTGGTCAGGTTTCACCGGTGGTTACCGCGCGCAGGCCAACGTGCCCGCGAAGTCATTGATCGCGAAGCCGGCCGCCGTCGACTTCGAGCAGGCGGCGTCACTGCCCGTCGCGGCCGGGACCGCGTACTCCGCGGTGCACCAGATCGGTGTCCGGGAGGGCGACACCGTGCTCGTCCACGCCGCGGCCGGGGGAGTGGGAACGGCGACGGTCCAGATCGCCAAGGCGCTCGGCGCCCGCGTGATCGGCACGGCCTCCCCGGCCAACCACGACTACCTCCGCTCGATCGGCGCGGAACCCGTCACCTACGGGGATGGTCTGGTGGATGCCGTGAAGGCTCTCGGAACGATCAACGCCTCGGTCGACAATGTCGGCGGTGCGGCGTCGGTCGCGGCGACGGTGGCGCTTCTTCCCGACCTGTCCCGCGCGGTCACGGCCGTAGCCGACGAGCATGCCGCCGCCGCCGGGATTGCGGCGGTCGTCGCGTCCGAGGACAGGCTGACCGCGGTCGCGAAGCTGGCCGAACAGGGCGTGATTCGTTTCGAGATCCAGGACCGCTTCCCCCTCGCCGAGGCCGCGAAGGCGTTCGAGCTCAGCCTCACCGGCCACGTCCGCGGGAAGATCATCCTTGTCCCCTGACCCAAAGCCCTGACCTGGGCGGATCGCCGGAACCATGAGACACGGAGGCCGAGGGCCGGACACAGCCCTCGGCCTCCTGGCGATCCGGCCACCCGATGACCTTGGCAGTGGCGAGGGCTCTTGCGACGTGGGCTGCGGCGTAACCGGCAGACATGACGAGGGGATCGAAAAGGCGCAGCATCTGGGCCCGATCCCCGAGTGCGCCCGGCAGGGATCGAACCTGCGACCTGGTGCTTAGAAGGCACTCGCTCTATCCACTGAGCTACGGGCGCGTTGATACGGGATGGGCCTACCAGGAAGCTCCACCCGAGGGTAGACCCAGGGTAGCAAGCTCTGATCAGGCGTTGGACATGCGGGGACACGTTGCCGGCCGGTGCGTCGGGGCGACGACGTGGGGGCGCTGGGGCGGCTAGAGAAAGCGGCCGCGGTCCCGGTTCGCTGGTCCGATCGGGCCTGCCGAGGACGCGGGAACCGGGGCGCTAGACCTCGGGTGCGGGTGGCCGGGAGTCAGGAGGCCAGGCGGGACAGGTCGGTGAACTCGTCGTCGGTGAGCTCGACACCGGCCGCGGCGATGTTCTCCTCCAGATGGGCCACGGACGACGTGCCCGGAATTGGCAGTATCACGGGGGAGCGGCGCAGCAACCAGGCGAGGGCGAGCTGGGCGGGGCTGGCGCTGTGGTGCTTGGCGGCTGCATCGAGGACGCTGCCGGGAAGGGCGAGCCGGCCGGTGTCGACAGGGTTCCACGGGATGAAGCCGATGCCCTCCCGGTCGGAGTAGTCGAGGACGTCCTCGGCGGTCCGGTGGGCGAGGTTGTAGCGGTTTTGCACGCTGACGATCGACACCAGGGCGCGGGCATGGGCCAGTTCGGCGACGCTGACCTCGGACAGGCCGATGTGGCGGATCTTCCCTTCCTCCTGCAGCGCGCGCAGCTCACCGAGGGAGTCCTCGACGGGGGTGTCGGGGTCGATGCGGTGGAGCTGGTAGAGGTCGATCCGCTCCAGCTTCAGCCGGCGCAGCGACATCTCCACCTGCTGGCGCAGGTAGGCAGGACGGGCGACGGGAGTCCACCGGTTCGGGCCCTGCCGGGTCAGGCCGCCCTTGGTCGCGATGACCAGCCCCTCGGGGTAGGGGTGCAGCGCCTCGGCGATCAGCTCCTCGCTGACGTGCGGGCCGTAGGAGTCGGCGGTGTCGATGAAGTTCACCCCGAGCTCCACCGCCCGCCGCAGCACGGCACGGGCCTCGTCCGGATCGGCGGGGGGACCCCAGATTCCGCGGCCGGTGATGCGCATGGCGCCGAACCCGAGCCGGGTGATCGGCAGGTCGCCGCCGAGCAGGAAGGTGCCGCTGCCGGTGGCCGTGGTGGCGCCGTCCGGGCTGGTGCTCGAGCTGGTCGTGGTTGTCGACATCGCTGTCCTCCGGTTACGACGGTGCTGGTGGGCAACCACGTCAGCGGGACGTGATCGCCGGGCATCGGGTCGGGCGGGTGAACGCCGGTCCGGGTACCGCATCGTCCGATCGGGCCATGGCCGGGCGTCTCGCCGACTCACGGATCGGCAACCGGGCATCTGGGGACGGTGTTCCCGCTCCGGTCGTCCGTATTGCTCGCCTGGCCCGAACGGGGTCCGGCTGGGGTGGTCCGAAGCGGGGATGCGCAGGCTGTGGACGGACGCCGGTTATCCACAGCCCGACGGTCGGGGCTTCCGAGGTCGCCCCTCGCGGCTCACAGTGGAACGACGCCGGCGCACTGCCGCGCCGGCGCCTTCCTCCCTGATCCGAGGAGCACGCCATGCTGGACACGACCATCACCCTCGTCGGCAACCTCGTCGACAACCCGGAGCACCGGACGACGACGAACGGCGCCTCGGTGTGCAGCTTTCGCCTGGCCTCCACCCCGCGCCGCTTCGATCGTTCCGAGAATCGGTGGGTCGACGGCGCGACCCTGTTTCTGCGGGTGTCCTGCTGGCGGCAGCTGGCCGACAACGTCGCCGAGAGTCTCGCGCGCGGGGACCGGGCGCTGGTCTACGGCCGGCTACGCCAGCGTTCGTTCGAGACCAGCGAGGGAGAGCGGCGCGTCAGCTACGAGATCGACGCCGACGCCATCGGCACGGAGTTGACCTGGCACGCGGCGCGATCCCAGCGGCTCACCCGGGGGTCCGCCGTACCCGCCGCACCCGCCGCCGTCCCCGTCGCGGACACCGGGCTCCGTCTGCCCGGCGGTGGGCCGCTGGTCGACCTGCGCGAGTCCGCCCTCGACGAGCGGCTGGAGCCGGAGCCCATCGCGCCGATGGCGGTGACCGGTGGCGGGGAGGAGCTGGTCCATTCCGCGGCGTGGGACGGCCAGCCGATCGGGGTCGCCGCGATCGGGTCGCGTTCGGCCGGCCTGGCGTCGGGGGTTTCCGTGCCGCTGGCCACGGCGGCGGCACGGGCCGACGGACTGGGCACAGGGAGTGCAGGGGCCGCATCCTTCCCGTCAGGGGCGGGTGCGGACGGGTCGCCCTGGCGGTCGTTCTCCACCGCCGCTGAGCAGCGCTGATCGCCTCATATCCCAAGGTGACCGCATTGAGCAAGGGTGGGGTGGCCCTGCCGCCGGCGCTGCCGCCGGCGCTGGGTAGCGTGCCGGGGGTGAGTAGCCGGCACGAGAACAGGCAGCGCATACCCGCGCGCGCCGGGCCGGACTCCGGTTCGGTGATGCCGGCTGTCCCGGCGCAGCGGGCAGCCCGGGTGAGGGTCCCTCCGGGCGGCGGCGAGGAGCCGGGCGGGGACACCCTCGGCCGGCGACTGCAGGGCCGCCTCGCTGCTGTCCCAGGGGCCGCGCGGTACGTCGCCGTGCTGGCCGTCCTGAGCGCGGCCGCCGCCGTCGCGCTGCGGCACACCGTCTTCCCCCTGCTGTCGGTCAACAACGACGAGGGCATCTACCTGCTGCACGCTCGGACACTGGCCGAGGGCAGGCTGTTCCCGCCCGCGCCGCATCCCGCGCAGTCCTACCTGCCGTGGCTCGGCACCGTCGTCGACGATCACTACGTTCTGAAGTACACGCCCTTCGTGCCCGCGATCTTCGCGGCCAGCCTGTTCGTCGCGGGCAGCATCGATCCGGCGCTTGCCGTGATCGCGGCGGCGGCGGTTGTCGTCACCTACCTGCTCGGCGTCGAACTGTCGGGCAGCCGCAGGGTCGCGGCGCTGTCCGCGACCCTGCTCGCCCTGTCCCCACTGGTCCTCCTGCAGAGCGCCATGGTGCTTAGCTATCTGCCGGCGCTGGTCCTGCTCCAGGCGACCGTGCTCGGGGTGCTGCGGGGCCGGCAGTCTCACCGCGCGCCGCCCCTGGTTGGCGCCGGGGTCGCGCTTGGCGTCGCCGCGGCGGTGCGGCCGTATGACGTCGTGCTGCTGCTGGTGCCCCTCGCGGTCTGGCTGCTGGTGTCCTGCGCCGGGCGGCGCTGGTGGCTGCTGCGCTGGCTGCTGTGCGGCCTGGCCGTGCCGGTGGTGATCGTTCTGCTCACGAACGCGGCGGCGACCGGGAACCCGTTACGCCTGCCGTTCGCACTGCTCGAACCCGACGATCGGATCGGCTTCGGGCGGCGCAGGCTCTACCCGGCCGATGGGCGCCACGACTTCGGCTTCACCGAGGGCCTGAGCTCCGTCGGGGACCATCTGTGGCTGCTCGGCGGCTGGGCCTTCGGCGGAGTCGTGCTCGCTGTGGCGGCACTCGCGGCCGGGGTGCGGCGGCGGCTGCCCGGGCCAGCCGTGATGCTGGGCCTCGGCGGACTGCTGTTCCTGATCGGCTACGTCGGTTTCTGGGGGGCGTGGAACGCCGCCGAGCTGTGGGGCGGCATCCGCTACGTCGGCCCCTTCTACATGGTTCCCGTTCTCATCCCGCTCGTGCATCTCGGCGCGTCCGGATCCGCGTGGGGTGCGGCGGCACTGGTCGCCCGTGGCCGCCGGCTCGGGTTCGCCGTGCTCGTCCCCGTCGTCGCCGCCGTCGTCGCTCTCACGATCGTCGTTCTCGCCGCGGCGGTGCGTGACAACCTCACGTTGACCGGCAACGACCGGGATCTGCGCGCCATGATGCGCCGGCTGCCGCAGCGGCCGCTGGTGTTCGTCGCGGCCAACCCGGCCTTCCTCGGCCATCCCACCCCCGTGACGGCCAACGGCCCGGATCTCGACGACCCGGTGCTGTATGCGATCGCCCGCGGCGGCGACGACCTCATCGTGGCCGCGGATCATCCCGAACGGCCGGCCTACCTGCTGCGCCTCGCCCCCGCGTACGACCAGTCGCCCAGGTCGCCGTCGAGGGCGCGGGTCGAGCGGCTCGCGGTCCAGACGGGGGACCGGGTGGCGGCGACCATCGCCGTCCCGTCCGGCGCCACCCCGCGCGGGGCGCGGTCCGCCCGGCTCGTGCTGACCGCCGGAAAGACCCGGTTGTCCGTCCCCGTGGACCCGCGAGCCGCGACGTCCCTGACGGTCACCGTCGACGCCGACGGCCTCGACGCGGACGACGTCGACCTCGACGACTCGGAGCCGGCTCGGCCGGGTACGGCTCGCAGACCGCCCGCCCGCCCGACCGCGACGGTGGTACGCGACGGTCGCGGCACCTCCGTCACGGTGACGCTGTACGCGACGGATCGTGCGGGGCGCGAGCGCGGCGTCGACCAGCAGATCCTCCCCGTGCGGCTCGCCGGCGCCCGAGCCGCGCCGGACCCGGGCGGCGAGCCGGCGGTCACGGTGCTCGGGTCGGTGGGGCAGGTCGACGAGGTCGGCACGGGGGCCCGGCCGCCGCTGCGCATCACCCTCGCCGGCGTTGCCCGAAAGCCGACGTCACAGGGGAGATAGCTAAGGTCGCCCAGACCCGGCGATCAGTCGATGCGGCGGATCGGGGGCGGCGTGTACGTGCCGTCGAGGACCTCCTCGCCGGGGCCGTAGATCCGCAGCGCGGGCCGGAAGTCGCCGGTCGCCGCGGGCAGCCAGTCGGCCTGCTCGACCTCGTCGGCCGGGGGATCGCTCTGGATGCGGACGCGGACCGAGCCGTCCGGGCCGCGACGCAGGCCGCGGCTTCGGCTGCCCACGAAGTACCTGTGCTGGGGATTGTCCACCAGGTAGTACTCGGGGGCGTCGTACATCGTCACCGACCAGGACGCCGCCGGAGGCGGCGGCGCCAGGTCGAGGAGGTAGCGGTGCGCGCCCGTCAGACGGCGGCCCTCGGCATCCACCAGGCAGGTCGCCTCGATGCATTCGTAGCCGTGGGTCGCGCCGATCGGCTGACGCGCCGTCATCGCCCGGGCCAGCCGGGCCTGGACGCGGTCGGTCATCCGCCACGCCGGCTCGTCGCGAGTCCCCAGGCCCAGGTGGTCCAGGTTGAAGTCGAGGGAGTGCGGGGAGCTCGACCAGCCGTTGCTCAGCGCCCGCCCGGCGTGAGCGACGCGTTCCAGCCGATCGCGGCCGGCGCGCAGCCCGCCGCGCAGCGACCAGGTCAGCGCCGGATCAGGATCGACATACGGCGAGGGATCGTCGAGGATCCCGAGCGGGGCGAAGCGGCGGGCATGGTCGGCCTCAGCCGGCGGCGGGGGGCAGGCTCGCAGCCAGATCCGCAGCTCCTCCCAGAACCGCAGGTCGTCGCAGACGCTCTTCGAACGCTCCGGCGGTCCCTCCGCCCGGCGCGCGCCCGGATCCAGGGGACTCAGCCGGAGCTCGTCCTGGAGCCCGTGAACTGTGTGGGCGTCGGCCGGGTCGTCGAAGCCGAACTGGACGATCGCGGTCAGTAGGCGGGTTGGCGTCTCGATGCGGATCAGATCCGGCGGCGTGCCCTGCGCCCAGCCAGGCGGAACCAGCACGTAGGCGCCGCCGCGCCCGGCGCCGGTCCGCCGCCCCACATAGGCGAAGTTGTTGCGCCAGGCGTCGACGAACAGCAGCAGGCTGTACCGATCACCGCTGTCCGGGACGGACAGGACCAGCGGACCCGGGGCGAGGTCCACCTGCGCCACCGAGTGCAGCACGTCCGCGTGGACGCCGACGAACTGCGAGTATGGGCCCGGCAGATCCCGTATGTGGGCGAAGGCGTTGAACCCGGCGGGCGCGAGTGGCCCGATCCCCCCGTCGGCGAACCGACGGCTCAGCCGGACGGTGCTCACCAGCGGAAAGCCGAAGACATAGGCCTCGGCCGCAAGCCCGAACCGATGATCATCCGCACGCATGCCTCGCCGTCCCGCCGCCTCTCGCCGTTCTGTGTCGACCCTCGTACCGTCCGTGCCCGCAATCCGGTGGATGTATCCCATCGATGGCGCGAGGACAGGGCCGACCGGCGGTTGCGGGCAGCAGGCGGGTACCCCATCGATCACCGCCGCGAGGTTGGCCGCCGCGATGCCCTAGGGTTGACGACATGGCGCAGTACGTCTTCCAGTTGCGCAAAGCGCGCAAGGCCCACGGTGACAAGGTCATCCTCGATGATGTGACCCTGGCATTCCTGCCCGGAGCGAAGATCGGGGTGGTCGGTCCGAACGGGGCGGGGAAGTCGTCCCTGCTCAAGATCATGGCTGGGCTCGACCATCCGAGTAACGGCGAGGCACTCCTCAGTCCCGGCTACTCGGTGGGCATGCTCGCCCAGGAGCCGACGCTCGACGAGACCAAGGACGTCCGCGGCAACGTCGAGGACGGCGTGCGCGAGATCCGCCGGGTGCTCGCCCGCTACGAGGAGATCAACGAGAAGATGTCCGCGCCCGACGCGGACTTCGACTTGCTGCTCGGCGAGCAGGCCGAACTCATCGACAAGATCGAGGCAGTGGGCGCCTGGGAGCTCGACAGCCAGCTCGACCAGGCGATGGACGCGTTGCGGCTGCCCCCGGGCGACGCCGACGTGTCGTTGCTGTCCGGCGGCGAGCGGCGCCGGGTCGCCCTGTGCAAGCTGCTGCTCGAGGCGCCCGACCTGCTGCTGCTCGACGAGCCGACCAACCATCTCGACGCGGAGAGCGTCGCCTGGCTCGAGCAGCACCTCGCCCGGTATGCCGGCGCCGTGCTCGCCGTCACCCACGACCGGTACTTCCTCGACAACGTCGCCGGCTGGATCCTCGAGCTCGACCGGGGACGCGCCCACGCCTACGAGGGCAACTACACCACCTACCTGGAGGCCAAGGCGGGCCGCCTGAAGGTCGAGGGCCAGAAGGACGCCAAGCGGCGCCGGGTCCTCGCCCAGGAACTCGAGTGGGTCCGCTCCAACCCGAAGGCCCGCCAGACCAAGAGCAAGTCACGCCTGTCCCGCTACGAGGAGCTGGCCGCCGAGGCGGACCGGGCCCGTCCGCGCGACTTCGAGGACATCCAGATCCCGCCCGGCCCGCGGCTGGGCAACCAGGTCATCGAGGCCAAGGGCCTGGCCAAGGGATTCGACGGCCGTCTGCTCATCGAGGACCTGTCGTTCACCCTGCCGCGCGGCGGCATCGTCGGTGTGATCGGCCCCAACGGCGTCGGCAAGACCACGCTGTTCACGATGGTCACCGGGCAGGCGAGCCCCGACGCGGGCAGCCTCGTCCTCGGTGACACCGTCGACATCGCCTACGTCGACCAGTCCCGGGCCGGCCTCGACCCGAAGAAGAACGTCTGGCAGATCGTCTCCGACGGCCTCGATCACATCGTCGTCGGCAAGGTCGACTTCCCCAGCCGGGCGTACGTGTCGTCGTTCGGGTTCAAGGGCCCCGACCAGCAGAAGCCCGTCGGGGTGCTGTCCGGTGGCGAGCGCAACCGGCTCAACCTCGCCCTGACCCTCAAGCGCGGCGGTAACGTCCTGCTCCTCGACGAGCCCACCAACGACCTCGACGTGGAGACGCTGCGGTCGCTGGAGGAGGCGCTGCTGGAGTTCGCCGGCTGCGCCGTGGTCATCTCCCACGATCGCTGGTTCCTCGACCGGGTCGCCACCCACATCCTCGCCTGGGAGGGCACCGACGAGGACCCGGCCCGCTGGTTCTGGTTCGAGGGCAACTTCGCCGACTACGAGGCCAACAAGATCGAGCGGCTCGGCCAGGAGGCCGCCCGCCCGCATCGTGTCACCTACCGCAAGCTGACCCGCGACTGACACCCCACCGCCGCCCGAGCGGGAGATTCCGCACGGGCGGCGGGCGGCGGGCCGCCGGTGGCGGCTGGGGCGACGAGCTCAGTCGGCGCGGTTCTGCAGCGAGTTCGCCGCCATCCGCAGATAGTCCCAGAGCGTCTTGTGCTGGTCGGGCGGCAGGCCCAGGGAGTCGACCGCCGCGCCCATCACGGCGAGCCAGGCGTCCCGCTGGACCGGGCCGATCGCGAACGGCACGTGCCGCATCCGCAGCCGCGGGTGGCCCCGCAGCTCCTGATAGTCGCTCGGGCCGCCCCAGTACTGGATGAGGAACAGGCGCAGGCGCTCCTCCGCGCCCGCCAGATCCTCCTCCGGGTACAGCGGGCGTAGCACCGGATCGTTTGCCACCCCCTGGTAGAACCGTGCGACCAGGGTGCGGAACGTCGGCTCCCCGCCGACGGCATCGAAAAGGGTCGTCGTGGGCTGGGCCGGAGTGTGGGGCTGGCTCACCCATCCATTGTGCGTCACATCGGCGCGCGTCCGGACCGCCGGTACGATCTCAGCCGTCGCGGGGCGCGATCCACGCCGTGGTATCCGGCGGCAGGGTCAGCGTCGCGCCGTCATAACCCACAGGTCCGCTCGCGAGCACCAGCCGGCCGGCGAGGTTGATCGTCGCCTCCCGCCCTACCGACATAACGCATGTCATTCTCGCCGGCCCCACCGAGGTGGGCGCCCCCGGGGTCGCCCGTTCGAGGGCCGCCGCGCCGGCGGTCCGCCCGTCGGCGTCCGTCCGCCCGTCGGCGTCCGTCCGGTCGAAGGCGAGGCAGCCCGCGGGTGCGTCGTCGCGCCAGTGCAGCTCGTCGCCGCGCAGGTGAGGCAGGGCCCGGCGCAGCGCGAGCGCCCCGCGCAGGAGCCGCCAGGTCGACATCGGATCGCCGGCCTGCGCGAGCACCGCGAGGCCGGCCCAACCGGGCGGCTGCGGCAGCCACGGGTCGACTCCGTCCGCGGTGAACCCGTACGGCGGTGCGTCGCCCGACCAGGGCAGCGGCACGCGGGCGCCGTCCCGTCCCGGCAGAGTGCCCCCCGAGCGCGTGAACGCCGGGTCCTGGCGCGCCGCCGGCGGCACGTCGGCCTGCGCCAGCGCCAGCTCGTCACCCTGGTAGAGCACGGCGACACCGGGCAGGGCGAGCAGGGTCAGCAGCGCCGCCCGGGCGCGGCGCGTGCCCACCTCCCCGCCCCCGTAACGGGTCACCGGCCGCACCACGTCGTGGTTGGCCAGCACCCAGGTGGCCGGCGCGCCCACCGCCGCGAGTGCCGTGCGTTCGGTGTCGATCACCGTCCGCCAGGCCGGAGCCGACCATGGAGCGCTCAGCAGGGAGAAGGAGAACGTCAGGTGCAGCTCGTCGGGGCGGACGTACCGGGCCAGGCGCGTCGGGTCGCGTACCCAGGTCTCCCCGATCAGCACCCGGGGGCGGCCGTCCCGGGCGGTGTACTCGTCGGTGATCGCCCGCCAGGTCCGGTAGATCTCGTGCACGCCGTCCTGATCCCAGACCCGCGGTTCGCCATCCTCCCGGAACCCGCTGTCGTCGAGCACCAGACCGGGCGGGTTGTCGCGCAGCTCGCCGTCCTTGACCAGGCCGTGGCTGACGTCGATGCGGAAGCCGTCGACGCCCCGGTCGAGCCAGAAGCGCAGGGTCGTCTCGTGATCGGCCCGCACCGCGGGGTGATCCCAGTTCCAGTCGGGCTGCCCGGTGTCGAACAGGTGCAGGTACCACTGGCCGTCGGGGACCCGGGTCCAGGCGGGGCCGCCGAAGACGGACATCCAGTTGTTCGGGGGCTCGGCGCCGTCCGGTCCCCGCCCGTCGCGGAAGATGTACAGCTCCCGCTCGGGTCCGCCCGGCGGGGCCGCCAGCGCCGCCTGGAAGGCCGGATGCGCCGAGCTGGAATGGTTCGGGACGAGGTCGACGAGGACGGCGAGACCGGCCTCGGCGGCGTCGGCGAGCAGCGCGTCGAGGTCGGCGAGGCTGCCGAACAGCGGGTCCACATCGCGGTGGTCGGCGACGTCGTAGCCATGGTCGGCCATCGGCGACCGGTAGAAGGGTGTGATCCACAGGGCGTCCACGCCCAGCTCCGCGAGGGCCGGCAGATGCTGGCGCAGCCCGGTGAGGTCGCCGACGCCATCGCCGTCCGAGTCGGCGAAGCTGCGCAGGTACACCTCGTACAGCACGGCCCGCCGCCACCACCCGGCATCCCGGTCACCAATGCTGCCCGGAGACGAACGGGGGGTTTCCCCCCCGTTACCAGACCTCGATCCACTCGTGTAATAGTCAGTACTGGAATGATGTATCCCCATGTGATCCTTTCTTGTACCCATGGCCCCGTCTGGACCGGTACCCACTCTGGCGGCGTCGCTGGCGCAGGCGGGATGCCGGCTGTCCTGGTCGCCGACGGCGCATCGAGCATCGCGGGCCTGCCCGATCTGCCCCGACCGGTCCGACCAGTCCGATCGGTCCCACTGCTCCGAACTGTCCCACCGCGGCGGTTGTCCGGCTGCCGACGGACGGTCGGCCGCCCAGGTGCGACACATGCTCCTCCGGCGCGGGATCGGCTGTGGCAAAGCCGGCTTGAGGGTGCGAAGGGATGGCGATGGGGTACCGCTCCCGGGTCGGGCCGAGATTCTCGCCATGCGCGATATCCGGTTACCGAACTAGACTTCCGCGGGTGGACCAGGTGACTGGCCGTTACGGCGTAGTCCCGAGAGTCGGATTCGGTCGGGGGCGGAAGGATTCAGCCCCGACGTCCGGACCTGTCACCGAGAATTCGTCCGGCATGCCCGCGATCACCGTCGCGGCGGATGCCGAACTCGACCGCAGTTCGCGGGGGGCGGCCCGAATGTCGCAGCAGGTACGCCGCTCGGCGTCCGCGGGATTGCGCGGCGCGTGGGGGATCGCCCGCGCGCTGCGCGGTGGCGCGGGCAGCGATGGCAGGGGTGGGCCGGCCGCCTCGCCGTCGTCGTTCCTGGCCGACGCCGGCCTCGTCCTCGCCGGCACCCTCGATCCGGAGCACGTCCCGGACCTGCTCGCCGGGCTCGCGGTGCCGCGCTTCGGCACCGGCGCGATGGTCTGGGTGCGCGACGGAGACGACGTGCGGCTGGATGCCAGCGTCTTCGTCGATCCGAAGGTCGACAAGATCATGCGGGCGGTCGTCGCGATCCGCCATCCCACGCTCACCGACGACTTCCCGCCCGGCATCGTGCTGCGCAACGGGCAGACATACTGCCTGCCCGACTTCGACAAGGTGCGGGCCTCGCTGTCGTTTCCGCACGAGCCCGCCTACCAGCAGTTCCGCCGCATCCAGGGCGGCCCGACGGTGAACGTGCCGCTGTCGGCGCACGGGCGGATCCTCGGCGCCATCACCGTCGGCCGCCGCGCGGGCTTCTACACCAACGCCGAGGTCTCCCTGCTGGAGGACCTGGCCCGTCGCGGCGCCCTCGCGCTGGACAACGCCCTGCGCTTCAAGGAGGCTCAGGAGTCCGCGCTGACCCTGCAGCGTTCACTGCTGCTGGCCCATCCGCCCGCCCTCGAGGGCGTCGAGATCGCCATGGAGTACCGCCCGGGGACGGCCGGTACCGAGGTCGGCGGCGACCTCTACGACGTGATCCCGCTGTCCGGCGGCCGGGTGGGGGTCGCCATCGGCGACGTGATGGGCCGTGGGCTGCGGGCCGCCGCGGTGATGGGCCAGCTCCGCGCGGCCCTGCGGGCCTATGCGCTGGAGGACTGGTGTCCCGCGGAGGTCCTCACCCGGCTGGATCGGGTCGTCGGCCTGCTGCCCGGCCTGCAGCTGGCCACCTGCATCTACGCGGTCTACGACCGGCACACCGGCCGGGCGACCATCGCCAACGCCGGGCACCCCGCCCCGCTGGTGATTCTCCCCGACGAGGACCCGGACTACCTGGTGCTCGACCCGGGCCTGCCGCTCGGCGTCGGCGAGGGCGGCGGCTTCAGCGAGACGACGGTGACGCTGCCGCCGGGGTCGGCCCTGGTGATGTTCACCGACGGACTGGTGGAGTCGCGGCGCCGGCCACTGGTCGACGGCCTGGAAAACCTGCGCTGCGGGTTGATCGAGCAACGCGCCCGGGTGGCCGCCGCGCGGTCCGGCCTGACCGCGGCGGACGGCACCCCCGACGACGGTCGTCGGGCGAGCGCCGAGGACGCCGATGCGGCCGGTGGGCCGGCCAATGGGTCGGGCGGGGCGTCGACCGGCGTCTGGATCGACCGGCGGGCGCCCGGGCCCTCCCTCGGACCGCCGCGGGGCATGGCTGACCGCCGCAGCGGCCGGGAGCGTCGGACCGGCCCGGACCGCCGGGCCGGGGAGGATCTCCGCGCCGGCGGGGATCGCCGCGCTGGGGCCGACCGGCGCCGCCGGACCCGCGGCGACAGCTTCGCCGCGCGGAGCTGGTTCGGCCCGGACACGGTCGCCGGCACCGGCGAGGGCCCCGCCGAGGAGACGGCCCGTTCGCTGCTCGAACGCTGCCTGATCGCAGCCGACCTGCCGGCTCGCACCGACGACGACACGGCTTTGCTGGTGCTGACCACCCAGTCCGTGAACCCGCCGCTGCTCGAACTGGCGCTGCCCGCGGTGGCCGCCTCCGCCGGGCAGGCCCGGATGGCGATGCGCGACGTCATGCTCGACTACGGCATCACCGCGGTGGACGACGCGACCCTGCTGGTCAGCGAGGTGGTGACGAACGCGGTCCTGCACGCGCGCAGCGACCTGGTGCTGCGGGCGTCACTGGAGCCCGGCCGGCTGCGGATCAGTGTCGAGGACCGCGAGGGCGGGCATCTGCCGCGGCCGGGCGCGGCGGCGGCGAACAAGCCCGACCCCGAGTCGGGCTGGGGCCTGCTGCTCGTGGAGGCGCTGTCGCTGGCCTGGGGAGTCGAGACCACCCCAGGCGGCAAACGGGTCTGGTTCGACATCGAGATCCCCGACGTGCCGGGGGGCGGAATCATGGGCCGACTGCCGGCCGGATCCGAACCGCCGCCGGGGGTCGATCCGCCGGGGCGCGAGTCGTTTCCCCCCGATCCGCCCGCCCAGGGCCGCGGCTGGGCCTGACCGTACCCGTGCGGGCGCTCGCCGCCGTCCGGATGCTCGTCGCCGTGCGGGCGCTTGTCGTCGTCCGGACGCCTCAGTGGTGGTCGGCCGCCATGGGGGACGCCAGGGTTGTCTCGGCGGTGCGCACGATGTTGCGCAGCATGCCGCCGAACACGGCCGCGTGGAACGGACTGACCGCCCACCAGTAGAGCTGGCCGGGCAGCCCGCGAGGCAGGAAGATCGCCCGTTGCCGGTAGACGGTTGCGCCGTCGTCGTCGACGGCGGCACGCAGCTCCAGCCAGCCGTCACCGGGCATCTTCATCTCCGCACGCAACCGCAGTAGCCGGCCGGGCTCGATCTCCTCGACGCGCCAGAAATCCAGCGCCTCGCCGACGTGAACCCGCTGCGGATCCCGCCGGCCGCGGCGCAGGCCGACGCCACCCAGCACGGTGTCCAGCCAGCCCCGGGCCGACCAGGCCAGCGGCCACGAGTACCAGCCGTTCTCTCCGCCGATGCCCTCGATGACCTGCCAGAGTCGGCCCGATGGGGCGGCCACCGACATGCTGCGCTCGTCGACGTAGAGCGCCCCGCCGGTCCACTGCGGGTCCGCGGGGGTCGGCTCGCTCGGCGGCCGGGAAGCGCATGTGACGCCGCCACGTTCTGCCGCCGCCGTTCCCGGGGTCGGCGGCGGCAGGGCCCCGCCCGACTGGGCGATCCCGGCCAGTTGCGCGCCTGCGGGCGGGGTCACGGCCGGTTCCGGCGATGCGGCCGGCCACCTCGATCGAACGGACGAGCGGGTCGGCCAGACCGCCGTCGACCAGCGGGTCTCGACGCCGCGTTCGCGGACGCGGGCGAGGGCGTAGGAGGCCGCGGTGTCGAAGGGCATCAGCCCGTCCGGCGGGTCGGGGATCCACTGGCGAATCGCGCGCGTGTCGCGGACGACGACCTCGCTGCGCAGCGACCGGACCAGCGGCTTCGCGATGGCCTTGGGCACCGGGGTGACGACGCCGACCCACAGCGAGGACAGCCCTGGGGACAACACCGGCACCGGGATGATGACGCGCCGGCGCAGTCCCTCCACCGCCGCGAAGCGCTGCATCATCTCCGCGTAGGTCAGGATGTCCGGGCCGCCGACGTCGAACGACTGGTTGACCTCCGCGGGCACCCTGAGCGCACCGATCAGGTAGTACAGCACGTCCCGGACCGCGATCGGCTGGATGCGGGTGCGCACCCAGCGGGGAGTCAGCATCACCGGCAGTCGCTCGGTGAGGTAGCGCAGCATCTCGAACGACGCGCTGCCGCTGCCGATGATGATCGCCGCCCGCAGCACGACGGTGGGGACCCCGGAGTCCAGCAGGATCCTCGCGACCTCCTGGCGAGAGCTCAGGTGGGCGGACAGGCCGCCGCCGTCGTCCGCCGGGCTCAACCCGCCGAGGTAGACGATGCGCCGCACCCCGGCGGAGCGGGCGGCGGCGGCGAAGGCGCTCGCCGCCTCCCGATCCACCGTGGCGAAGTCCCCGCCTGAGTCGATGGAGTGGATGAGGTAGTAGGCGACGTCGATGCCGGCCATCGTCGCGGGCAGCGAGGCCGGGTCGCGGGCGTCGGCCTCGACCACCTGCGCCCGGTCCGCCCAGGGGACGTCGCGCAACCGGGCCGGGTCGCGGGTCATCGCCCGCACATCGTGGCCCTGGTCGAGGAGGCGGGGGGCCAGCCGCCCGCCGATGTAGCCGGTCGCTCCGGTGACGAGGATGCGCACACGGGCTACCTGCCCAGCAGTGACGTGGCGTACCCGGGACCGGACGGGCGCCTCAGGCCGAGGCGGCCTCGGTTACATCCGTGCTCAGGTAGGCCGACCAGCGCGGGTCCATCCGCCGGGACCCCAGAATGCGCCAGGCGGCTCCGCTCGGCGCTCGGGGGGCCGTACGGAGCCGCCAGCCAAGATCAGCCACGGCGCGGTCGGCTTTGACATGGTTGCAGCGACCACAGGCCGCCACGACGTTCTCCCACACGTGCGGGCCCCCGCGGGACCGTGGAACGACATGGTCCAGCGATGTTGCCGGCGCATTGCAGTACACGCACCGGTGATGATCGCGCGCCAGCACACCCTTGCGGGTCAGCGGGACCTGTGAGCGGTATGGAACCCGGACGAAACGCGCTAACCGGACCACGATCGGGACATCGACGGACGTCGTCGAGGACCGAAGAACCTGGCCCGCCGATTCGACCATCACGGCCTTGTCGGTCAGGACCAGGACCAGTGCGCGCCTTTGCGACACCACGCACAGAGGCTCGTACGTGGCATTGAGAACCAGCGCCTCTGCCACGCGCCGACCTCCTGCCCACCGAGGGCCCTTTGCGGGCCGTTCTGCCCAGCGTCTCCGGTGACAATGGACAGTCAACCGTCTTCGGCGGCAGAACGCGAGCCTGTTTGCATGGTCATCGGCATTCGTACCGTGGCGCTGCACATATCTGGTGGCCTTTGTCACTCTCTGCCTACCATTTGGTAAGGTTTCGACTACTCACCGTCGACCACTCGTCGGCGGGGGCATCATTGCGGCGCGTGGCCGCCCGTCGGCTCGATCCGGGGGTGGGCACCGATGGGCCGCCCTCATGGGCGAGACTGACCTCCGATCGTCGCCCCCAGGGTCGTGGGCGCGTCAGGCCGCGGATCGGCCGGCTCGGGGGTGTCACGACCACCATGATCGCCGGAACCGACAGGAAGGATGGCCGACGTCGTGACGCCCGCCCCGTCCCTGCTGGCTCAACCGCTCATCCCCGGGCTGGGGATGCTGCTGTCAGCCTCACCGTCACCCACCGAACAGTCGGGCACGCTGTCCGCTGCCGTGGCGACCACCCCGCTGCCCTCACCGAGTCCGTCGGCGACCACGGATCCGCTGGTCTCGTTCGAGGGGGTCGCCAATGCCCTGCGCGACGCCTGCGGGACCAGCCCCGGGCTGCTGTGTCGCACCGTCTATAACGCTACACACAGTAACTATCTTGCCTCTGGCGCTGAGGTGTTCCTGGGCACCCCGATCAGGATCATCCTCATCCTGCTGATCGCCCTCGTGGTGCGGGCGCTGCTGCACCGGTTCATCCGGCGGACCACGGAACGGGCCGGTTCCGGCGGCGCTGGCGGGCTCTTCCGCGGTTCCCGCGCCGGGACGCTGCTGGGCGCGTTCGGGGACCCGACGGTACTGATGGAAAGGCGCCGGCAGCGGGCCGCAACGGTCGGTTCGCTGCTGCGCAGCGTGACCTCCATCTTCGTCTTCGGGTTGGCATTCCTGAGCGTCCTGGGCGAGCTGGGCATCAATCTCGCGCCGATCGTCGCCAGCGCCGGAGTACTGGGAATCGCCGTCGGTTTCGGTGCGCAGAACCTCGTCCGTGACTTTCTGTCTGGGATGTTCATGCTGCTCGAAGACCAGTACGGCGTGGGTGACGTCATCGACGTCGGCCCCGTCTCGGGCACCGTCGAGGCGGTGAGCCTGCGGATGACGAGATTGCGCGATGTCGAGGGAACCGTCT
Organism: Frankia gtarii; assembly: GCF_025403375.1. Taxonomy (GTDB): domain Bacteria; phylum Actinomycetota; class Actinomycetes; order Frankiales; family Frankiaceae; genus Frankia; species Frankia gtarii. The sequence goes on along the minus strand of NZ_JAMPTM010000017.1, from coordinate 25,136 downwards.
GGTACGTCCGTAATGGTGAAATCACTCGTATCGGTAACAAAAGTCAACAGTGGGCGCGGACCGTGCTCGACGTCCCGCTCGACTACGACACCGAGGTCGCCAAGGCCAAGAGGGTGCTTGCCCGCACCGCCGACACGCTGTGGGCGGACCCCACCTGGAGCAGCCTCATCCTCGCCGAGCCGGAGGTGTGGGGCATGGAGACCATGACGGCCGACGGCTACACCCTGCGCGTCGCCATCAAGACCCAGCCGCTGAAACAGTGGGAGGTGGCCCGCGAGCTGCGGGAGCGGGTGCGCACCGCGCTCGGCGCCGCCGGCATCGCCCTCGGCACCGTCCAGCGCAGCGAGGTGACCGTGGTCGACGACGACGACGAGGACTCCGAGCGCAGCGGCGAGGAGGCGGAGGACGACGCAGGGAGCAGCGTGCCGGCGCTGTCGGGCGGTGGCCAGGGCAACTCGATCACCGAGGACCTGCCGCGACCGCGGCTGGACCCGCCGAGCCCGTCGCGCTTCGGCTGAGCCCGCCGGTGCGTCCTCGTCGCCCGCCGGCGGGCCGTACCCGGCTCGGATCCCCAGCCACCGCCGCGGATCCGGGCCGGCGGCTTGGCTGAAGCCGGCCTGAAGATCGCGGTAGGTGTTCCTGAGACAGCCCGGCGGCGTTCCACCCGCCCACCCGGCACAGGCAGACTGGAACCGTGCGGGTACTGGTGGTGGACGACGACGCGGCTGTACGGGAGTCCCTGGAGCGCTCGCTCCGATTCGAGGGATACGAGGTGAGGACGGCGGTCGACGGTGCGGACGCCCTCGACGCGGTGGGCCGCGACCAGCCGGACATCGTGGTCCTCGACGTGATGATGCCCCGCATCGACGGGCTGGAGACCTGCCGCCAGTTGCGGGCCCGCGGCGACGACGTCCCGGTGCTCATGCTGACCGCCCGCGACGGCCTCGCCGATCGGGTCAGCGGCCTCGACGTCGGCGCCGACGACTACCTGGTCAAGCCGTTCGCCCTGGAGGAGCTGTTCGCCCGGCTGCGGGCGCTGACCCGGCGGGCGGCGCTCGCCGCCCGGGCCGGCGGGCCGGGCGCCATGCCCGACTCGGTGCTTCGCTACGGCGGCGTGGACCTGGACCAGGCCAGCCGCCAGGTGACCCGGGGCGAGCGTGAGCTGACCCTGACCAAGACCGAGTTCGAACTGCTGGAGCTGTTCCTCAGCCATCCGCGGCAGGTGCTGTCCCGCTCCATGATCATGGAACGGGTCTGGGGCTACGACTTCGGCCCCACCTCCAACTCGCTGGAGGTCTTCGTGAGCTACCTGCGACGCAAGCTGGAAGCGGGCGGCGAGCCCCGGCTGCTGCACACGGTGCGTGGCGTCGGCTACGTACTGCGTGAACCGGTGGGGGACCGCGGGTGACGCGAGCCGGCGGGGGACCGCCGGGCAGTCAGGCGGGGCCGCCGGGGGCGGCGCCGCGATCCTGGGGGCGGCCGGTGCTGGCCTACCCCGCGCCCTCCGGCGGCGGTGAGTCCGGGCCGCCGGGCGGCGCGGCCCGACGCGACGGGTTCGCCCGCAGGGTCGGGCCGAGACAGCGATCCCGGCTCAAGTTCTCCTCACCGTTGAGCCGGCTCACCCTGCGGGCGCGGCTCGCGCTGCTCGTCGGCATGGCGGTGGCCGCCGCGGTCGCGGTGGTCGCCGGGGTCTCCCTCGGCGCCACCAGCATCGTGCTCAACCAGGCCATCGACGACCAGCTCATCGAGCAGGCGGAGGCGTCCGCGGACACCATCCAGACCAACTCGCTGGGCCTGGGACTCGGCCTGCAGGCGTTCAGTTTCGGCCTGGAGGGCCAGTTCCTCGACACCTCCGGCAACCCGCTGGAAAACGCCGTCTCATCCTGGAACAGCGTGCGGATCCCGGTCGACCCCGCCGACGCCCAGGTCGCCCGCCGGCAGCGGGCCCAGAACCTGCGCACGGTGACCATCGGCGGCCAGTCCTACCGGCTGGTCACCGTCCCGCTGCAACGCCCGGCGTCCGGCGGGGCGCTTCAGCTCGCCCGGCCCACGACGGACGTCGACCGCACCCTGCGCGATCTCGGGCTGGTGCTGCTCGTCGTCGGGATCGTCGGGGTCGTCGGCTCGGCGCTGGCCGGCCGGATCGTGGCCAGGGCCGCCCTGAAACCCGTCGACGCCGCCGCGGCGGCCGCCGAGGAGGTCGCCCGCACCCAGGACCTCTCGGCGCTGATCCCGGTGACCGGGTCCGACGAGATCACCCGGCTCGCGGAGAGCCTCAACAGCATGCTGCGCGCGCTGGAGGCCTCCCGGGCTCGCCAGCGTCAGCTCGTCGACGATGCCAGCCACGAGCTGCGCACCCCGCTGACCAGCCTGCGGACCAACATCGAGCTGCTGCTGCGGGCCGAGGCGAACCCGCACCGAGCGCTGCCCGCGGCCGACCGGGCGGCCCTGCTGCGCGACGTCGACGCCCAGATGCGCGAGCTGTCCGGGCTGGTCAGCGAGCTCGTGGAGCTCGCCCGGGACGAGGTGCCCACCGAGGAGGTGGAGCGACTGGACCTGGCCGAGATCGTCGTCGCCGCCGCGGAACGTGTGCGCCGCCGCGCCACCGGCAAGGGCATCCAGATCGAGGTCGACGCCGTGAGCTCCCCGGTGGACGGCCGGGCGAGCATGCTCGAACGAGCCGTCACGAACCTGCTCGACAACGCGGTGAAGTTCTCCCCGCCGGCCTCGGTCGTGCGGGTGCGCACCCGCGACGGAGAGGTGACCGTCGCCGACGACGGGCCGGGCATCGCCCCGCAGGAGAGGTCCCAGGTCTTCGATCGGTTCTACCGGGCCACCTCGGCGCGTGGGCTGCCGGGATCCGGGCTCGGCCTCGCGATCGTCGCCGACGCCGTGCAGACCCACGGCGGCACCGTGATCGCGGAGGGCTCGCCGAGCGGCGGGGCCCTGCTGCGGATGCGGCTGCCGTTGGCGACCCCCGACCCCTCGGACCCCGGGGACGCGCTGATGCTGGCGGGCGGTGCCGCGGGCCTGGACGCCGACCTGGCGTGGCGGCGGCCGGCCGACGGAGCTCTTACCACAGGCTCGCCGGCGCCCGAGCCGGCGGATGGTGTGTCGCCGGCCGGGCCCCGCGGCGAGAATCCTGGGGTGTGAGCCCAGACGATTCCGCCCGGTCCCGGCCGCTCGAGCACGCCGTCAGCGCGGCGGTCGCCAGCGATCCGGTCGCCAGCGATCCGGCCGCCGACCGGGACCTGGCCGAGCTCACCGAGCTCGCCGAGGTTGCCGGGGTCGCGACCGCGTACCGCGACGCCGAAGGGGGACTCGTGCGGGTCGCGCCGCGGACCGTGCGGGCGGTCCTGCGCCTGCTGGGGATCGATCCGAGCGACCCGGCGGCAGCCCTCACCGCGGCCCGGGAGGCGCCCTGGCGGCGCCGGCTGCCGGCCTGCGCCGTGGTGTCGGCCGCTGCACCGCGTCCGATCGTCGTCCACCTGCCCGCCGGCACGACGGCCCGGGCCGAACTGGAACTCGACAGCGGCCGGCGGATCCCCCTCGACCCGCCGGGCGACCCCGCCGAACGCCGCAACCTCGACGGCGAGCCGTGGGAGGCTCGGCCGCTCACCCTGCCCGCCGGGCTGCCGCTGGGTGATCACGTGCTGCACGTCGCGGTGGGGTCGCGGCGGCTGCGCTGCGCGCTCGTCGCCGTGCCGGACGCGGTGCCCGGCCCCGCGGCGCTCGCCGAGCCGGCGCGGGCCTGGGGCTGGATGATCCAGCTTTATGCTCTGCGGTCGGCGTCCTCGTGGGGCATGGGCGACTATGCCGACCTCGTGGATCTCGTGGACTGGTCCGGCCAGGCGGGTGCGGACGTGCTACTCGTCAACCCGCTGCATGCCGCGGCCCCGACCCTGCCGGTCGCCTCGTCGCCCTACTCGCCGGTCAGCCGCCGCTTCGCCGCGCCGCTCTACCTGCGGCCCGAGGCGACACCCGAGTACGCGCGGGCCGACGAGCGGACTCGGGCCGCCGTCGACGAGCTCGCCCGCGTGGCCCGTCAGGACGGCCGGCCGGACGGCCTGCTCGACCGCGACGCCGTGTGGCGGGCGAAGTCCGCCGCGCTGGAGCTGCTGTTCCGGGCGGCGGGCAGCGGCCTCGACGACCGCGGCGGACCCGACAACGGCAGCGGACCCGACAACGGCAGCGGACCCGACAACGGCAGCGGACCCGACAACGGCAGCGGGCCCGACGGTGACATGGACGCGGCCATCCAGGGACTCGACGACTTCGCGACCTGGTGTGCGCTGGCCGAGCGGCACGGGCCGGACTGGCGGGTGTGGCCCGAGGAGCTTGCACATCCCGGCACACCCGCCGTGGCAGCCGCCCGCGTCGAGCTGGCCGACCGCATCGCCTTCCACGCCTGGCTGCAGCGGCGCTGCGACGCTCAGCTCGCCGCGGCGCAGGCCGCCGCCCGCGGCGCCGGGATGGCCGCGGGGATCGTGCACGATCTCGCCGTCGGGGTCGATCCGGGTGGGGCGGACGCCTGGGCGTTGCAGGACGTTCTCGCCGTCGACGCCACGGTGGGGGCCCCACCCGACACGTTCAACCAGCAGGGCCAGGACTGGGGGCTGCCGCCGTGGCGGCCGCAGGCGCTGGCCGACGCCGGGTACGCGCCGTTCCGGCAGATGGTGGCCGCCGTGCTGCGCCGTGGCGGCGGGCTGCGGGTCGACCACATCCTCGGTCTGTTCCGGCTGTGGTGGATCCCGCGGGGCGCCGGGGCGGCGAACGGGACCTACGTCCGCTACGACGCGCAGGCGATGCTGGGGCTGATCGCGCTGGAGGCCGCGCGGACCGGTGCCGTCGTCGTCGGCGAGGACCTGGGCACCGTTGAGCCGTCTGTGGCGACGACGCTGGCGCGCACGGGGGTGCTCGGGTCGACGGTGCTGTGGTTCGAGCAGGACGACTCCGGCCGCCCGCTGCCGCCGGCGCGGTACCGGGCGGCGACGATGGCCAGCGTCAGCACGCACGATCTGCCCACCGCGGCGGGCTATCTCGAAGGCGAGCATGTGCGCCTACGCGCCGGTCTGGGCCTGCTCGGGCGGTCCGAGCAGGCGGAGACCGCCGGCTGGCGCGTCGAGCGGGATGCGCTGCTCGACCTGCTGCGAGCCGAGGGTCTGCTGACCGGGCCGGTCGACAGGACCGCGGACGGCGCGCAGTTCACGCCGCAGGTCCGCACCGAGCTCGTCTTCGCGCTGCACCGGCTGCTGGTGCGCTCACCGTGCCGCATCGTGCTGGCCGCCCCCGGCGACGCTCTCGGTGACCTGCACCAGCCCAACCTGCCGGGCACGGTCGACGCCTATCCCAACTGGCGCCTGCCGGTGCGCGACGCCGACGGCGGGGAGGTCACGGTGGAACGCCTGCGCACCGACCCCGCGGTGGCACGCCTCGGCGCATTGCTCGCCGAGGTGCGTGGCGCACCCGTTGCCGGTGGGGCTTTTCTCACCCCTGGGAGGGGACCGTCGGCACCCCTGAAAGAGGACCCTCGACCCACTTCCCGGTAACCTTCGCTGCGTGACTCCACGTCAACCGCGCTGGTCCCGCTGGCTGCCCCTCGCCGGTATGATCCATTCGTCACGAGGGCCGGGCGCCCGTTCGGCGTCGCGGCGCGGCACCGCCCTGCGCCGGATGCTGACCGTCGGCGGCCTCACGCTCTTCACGCTGCCGGTTTTCGCGGCAGCTGCCTCCGCCGGGGAGATCGGGACCAAGTACAACCCCGATCCGCTCTCCGCCCTGCAGACCTGGGGGATCTACGGTGGGACCATCGTCGGCGGGTTCCTGATCGCGATCCTGTTCGCCGCCTGGTCCAGCCGCAAGAGCGGGCCGGCGCGCTACCGGCCGGGTCAGCCCTGGGAGCATGACGAGGTCTGGATCGGCACCAAGCCGGAGGAGATCGAGGGCGAGCGGGCCGAGAAGGCCGTCCCCGGCGCGGGTGGTGCCAGTGGCAACTGGTGAGGCGTTCACCTCGGAGCAGCTCGAGCGGCTGAACCGGGCGTTGGAACTCGCCCAGAAGCACAGTGGTGTCCGCTTCGGCGTCCGGCTCGGCTCGGTCCGCGGCGACGTGCGCCTCGCCGCGGAGCGGATCCTGTCGACCCTGGTCGAGGACCCGGCCCGGGATCCCGCCGTGCTGATCCTCGTCTCGCCGGGGCAGTGCTTCGTGCGGGTCGCCACCACACCCGCGGCCCGTAAGCGGATCAGCGACTCCGCGTCCGGCCTCGCCGCGCTCACGATGACCTCCAGCTTCTCCCTCGGCGACCTGGTCGGCGGTCTCACGACCGGCATCCGCCAGCTCGGCGAGGCGGCCGGCTCCGCCGCCCCCGGCAGCCTCGCCGGGGCCAACCCCACCTCCGCGGGCAGCCCCGCGGCCCACTGACCCGGCGTGCCCCGCCACTCGTGGCCTCGCTGACCGGCACACCCTGGATCGGGGCGTGCCGGTCAGCGGCGTCGAGCGGGCGTCCTACGCTGCGGCGGTGTCCTTCGCGCGGGCGGCCAGCGCCCGGACGAGACCGTCGCGGCCCTCGAGCAGGGCGCGGCGCAGCGGCGGGACCGGGTTGCGGTCGGCGACGTACGCGTCGACCTTCGCGACCGTCTCCGGCTCGATGACGGAGGACGGGAAGAGCATCTGGGTGATGGTCGAGGCCGTGTCGAAGCTGCGGCTCTCCCAGATCCCGCCGATCTCGTCGAAGTAGCGGTCGACGTAGGGCCGGGTCAGCTCGAGCTGGTCGGAGATCCAGAAGCCGCTCATCGTCGCGACGGCCAGGTGGTTGGACAGCTCGTCCGAGTCCATCACCGCGGACCATGCGGCGGCCTTGGCCTCGGCGCTCGGACGGGCGGCCCGCGCGGTGGCCGCGCGCTTCTCGCCGGTGGCGGTGCGGTCCCGGGCGAGCTCGGCGTCGATCTCCGCGTCGCCGTAGACGCCACGCGCGACGAGCTGCGTCAGCAACGTCCAGCGCAGCTCGGTGTCGAGGACGAGACCCTCGATGACGTCGGTGCCCTCGAACAGTGCCCGCACCCGGGCCACCTGCTCGGCGTCCTCCGCCCGCGCGAACGTGGTCGTGTAGACGAGCTGCACGTCGCTGCCGGGCGGCGCGGAGCGGGCCAGCTGCTCGGCGCGCTCGGCCAGCGCCCGCAGCGCGGGGGAGCGGTTCGCCGGCTCGCCGTAGGCGTCGATCGTAAGGTCGGCCTTGGCCAGCAGCGACTGGACCACGCCGATGTCGTCCTCGGCGGTCACCCCGGACAGCACGAGCCGGACGTAGTCGCGCGCGGCGAGCTCCGCGTCGCGGGTCATGTCCCACGCCGCCGCCCAGCACAGCGTCCGGGGCAACGACTGGGAGATCGCGCCGATCGACTCGACGAGGGTGGCCAGCGACCGTTCGTCGAGGCGGACCTTGGCATAGGTGAGGTCGTCGTCGTTGAGCAGGATGAGGTCCGGCTGACGGGCGCCGACGAGCTTCGGCACCTCGGTGAGCTCGCCGGTCACGTCCAGCTCGACGCGCTCGCGGCGGACCAGCGCGCCGGCGGCGTCGCGGTCGTACAGGCCGATCGCGAGCCGGTGCGGGCGCAGCGCCTTCGACGCGGTCGGCGGGGCGCTCGGCGGCTCCTGCACCACGTCGAACGAGGTGAACAGGCCGGAGGAGTCGGTGAAGAAGCGCGGGCGCAGCGTGTTGACGCCCGTTGTCTCCAGCCACTCGGCGGACCAGCTCGTCAGCTCCCGGCCGCTGGCGTTCTCCAGCTCGTCGAGCAGGTCGCGCAGGGAGGTGTTCGCATACTCGTAGCGGCGGAAGTACGTCCGCAGCCCGGCCAGGAACTCCTCCTGCCCGACCCAGGCGACGAGCTGCTTGAGCACGGAGGCGCCCTTGGCGTAGGTGATGCCGTCGAAGTTCGTGCGCACCGCGTCCATGTCGGGCGCGTCGGCGACGATCGGGTGGGTGGAGGACAGCTGGTCCTGCCGGTAGGCCCAGCCCTTCTCCGCATTGGCGAAGGTCGTCCAGCCGTTGGTGAACCGGGTGGAACTCACCTGCGCCAGCACCGACATGTAGGTGGCGAACGACTCGTTGAGCCACAGGTCGTCCCACCAGCGCATGGTGACGAGGTCGCCGAACCACATGTGCGCCATCTCGTGCAGGATCGTCTCGGCGCGGCGCTCGCGGCGGGCCTCGGTGACCTTGGCCCGGAAGACGTACTCCTCCAGGAACGTCACGCAGCCGGCGTTCTCCATCGCGCCGGCGTTGAATTCCGGCACGAACAGCTGGTCGTACTTGCCGAACGGGTACCGGTAGTCGAACACGCGATGGTAGAAGTCGAATCCGGCCCTGGTGATCTCGAAGATCTCGGCCGGGTCGAGGAACTCGGCCAGCGATCGCCGACAGTACAGCCCGAGGTCGATGCCGTCGTGGTGGTCGCGGACCTCGTGGTAGGGACCGGCGACGAGCGCGGTGATGTACGTCGACATCACCGGCGTGGTGAGGAAACGGATGGTGCGCACGCCGATCGCGGCCTCCGCGACCGCCGCGACCGCGCTGTTGGAGATGGCCGACCAGTCCGCCGGCACCGTCACCGTCAGCGTGAACGTCGCCTTCAGGTCGGGCTGGTCGAAGCAGGCGTACATCCGGTGCGCGTCGTACGTCTCGAACTGGGTGTAGAGGTAGACCGCTTCGTCGACGGGATCGACGAAGCGGTGCAGCCCCTCGCCGGTGCGCGAGTACACGCCGTCGCCCACCACGGTGAGCCGGTTGGACTCGGCGAGGTCGTCGAGCCGGATGCGCTCGCCGTCGAACACGGCGGCGGGGTCCAGCGACCTGCCGTTGAGCACGACCTCGTCGACCTTGGCGGCGGCGAGCTCGATGAACGTCGACGCCCCCGGCTCGCGGGAGGTGAACGTGACCGCGGTCGTCGTACGGAAGGTCCCGGGGCCGGTCGTCAGGTCGAGTTCGACGTCGTAGGACGCCACGTTGAGCAGGCGGGCGCGCTCGCGCGCCTCGTCGCGGGTGAGGTTGTTGGGCACCCGGTTCCTCTCGGCAGGCACGGACTTCTCGGCAGGCACGGACTTCTCGGCAGGCACGGACGCACGCTCGTTGCCGCGGGCCCAGTCTCCCACGCCACGGGCGGGACCGGATGCTGCCGGTGGAGGTGGTCCGCTCGGGCCACACCTGATCGCGTTCACCGAACCAGGCTCCGGATTGTGGCGATTCGTGCGGGGTAGGCCCTCCGTTGGCTGGGCCGGTGGGGCACGATGACGACATGTCCCGCACCCGCGGGCGGGAACGTCCGGGCGTGGACGTCCGTCCGAGGTGTCCGTGCGGGCGTCGCAGGCGGAAGGGGTTCGGGTGAGGCGGGTCGCCGGGCTGGGCCGTGTGCCCGTTCGTCGGCGTTCGACGGGATCCGGAACGGGCACCGTCGGCGTGCAACCGGGCTCGGACGGGAGCACGGCCGCCGGGCCGGGCGGCAGGTCGGCTGCGGACGGTGGTTCGGCCGGCAGGACCGGTCCGGCCACCGGCGACGGCTCGGATACCGGTGGCGATCCGGGCAAGGCCAAGGGTTCAAACGCTGACAGCAACACCGGTGCGGGTGGCGGCGCGGTTTCAGGGGCCGCGGCCATCGCGACGGGGGTGGGCACGGGCCAGCGGCAGGGGATCGTTCCCCGCCGGCTGCGGCTGCTGCGGGCCGCGCGGTCGGCCGGGCCGGATGCGCCGGACGAGACCGCACCGCCACCCGCCGACGGCGGCGCCGGTGCGGAGCAGTCGGCCCCGGGCCGCGCCGAGGAGCATGTCCCGCTGGCTCTGCGGGTCTCGGCCGGCTGGTCCTGGCGCCTGATCGTCACCGGCGCGGCGATCTACATCCTGTTGATGGTGGTCGGCCGGGTCCGGATCGTGGTCATCCCGATCATCGCTGGGCTTCTCATCGCCGCGCTCATCCATCCGCTGGCGCATCGGCTTCAGCGTCTCGGCCTGCCGCGGCTCGGGGCCGCGTTCGCCGCGCTGTTCATCTTCTTCGCCGTGCTCGCGGGGGCCGCCGTCGCCGTCGGGTTCAACGCCGCCAACGAGATCCCGACCGTCAGCGACCAGGTCAGCGAGGGCGTCGAGCAGATCCGCGGCTACCTGACCGACGGGCCGTTCCACCTGTCCCAGAACCAGCTCGATGATCTCGTCGACGATATCCGCCGCAACCTGGCGAACAACCGCGGCCGGCTGGTCTCCGGGGTGATCTCCGGCGCGTCGGTGGCCGCCGAGGTGCTCACGAGCCTGCTCGTCGCCCTGTTCTCGACGTTCTTCTTTCTCTACGACGGCGAACGGATCTGGAACTGGATCGTCACCCGCTTCCCGGAGGCGGCGGAGGACCGGGTGCGCGGCGCGGGCCGCGAGGCCTGGCACACGATCACCGGGTACATCCGGGGGACGGTGTTCGTCGCCGCCGTCGACGCGGTCGGCATCGCCATCGGACTGATCGGCGTCGGCGTGCCGCTGGTCGCGCCCCTGGCGTTGCTGACCTTCTTCGGCGGCTTCGTGCCGATCATCGGGGCGACGGTGGCCGGCGTGGCGGCCGTCCTGGTGACCCTCGTCTCGCAGGGGGTGACCGACGCTTTGATCATCCTGGGGGTCGTGCTGGCCGTGCAGCAGCTCGAGGGGCACGTGCTCCAGCCGCTGGTCATGCGCCGGGCTGTGCAGCTGCACCCGCTCGCGATCGTGATCGCCCTGTCCGCCGGTGGCGTGCTGGCCGGCATCCCCGGGGCGATCGCCGCCGTGCCGTTCGTCGCCGTGGTGAACCGGGTCGCGGGCTATCTGGCCGCGACCGGGAAGCGTACGCCGTCCTGATCGGTTCTAGCCCGGCAAGCGGAGCCGTCGATCGAGGAGACCATCCATGAGCACCGAGACCCAGTCCACCCCGGCGCCGACACGGGCGTCGGAGGCGACCGAGATCGATCCCGACACGGTCTTCGCCGACCTGTGGTTCGACCCGATGTGTCCGTGGGCGTGGCTGACGTCGCGCTGGCTGGTCGAGGTGGAGAAGGTCCGCCCGGTCCGGGTCCGCTGGCACGTGATGAGCCTCGCCGTGCTCAACGAGGGGCGTGACCTGCCCGAGCAGTACGTGGCGCTGCTGGCGAAGGCGTGGGGCCCGGTGCGGATCTGCATCGCCGCCGCCGAGCGGCACGGCGAGGGCATCCTCGCTGCGCTGTACACCGCGCTCGGCCGCCGCCGACACGTGGAGAAGGCCGAGCTCGACGAGGCGGTCTTCGTCGCCGCGCTGACCGAGGCGGGTGCTGATCCCGCGCTCGCGGCCGCGGCGACCTCGACCGAGTGGGACGCGAAGCTGCGGGCCAGCCACACCGACGGCATCAGCCGCGTCGGCATGGACGTCGGTACCCCGGTCATCGCGGTGGGCGACAACGCGTTCTTCGGCCCGGTCATCACCCCGGCACCCAAGGGCGCCGACGCCGGCCGGCTGTGGGACGGAGTGCTGCTGGTCGCCGGCACGCCCGGCTTCTATGAGCTCAAGCGCTCTCGGGAGACGGAACCGATCTTCACGTGATCAGGCATGATGGCGCATCATGCGCGTCCATCTAGGTTCTGACCATGCCGGCTTCCATCTGAAGGCGGCGCTCACCGAGCGCCTGGTGGAACTGGGCCATGCGCCCGTCGACCATGGTCCCGACGAGTACGACCCCGACGATGACTACCCGCCGTTCGTCCTGGCGGCGGCACGGGCCACCGCGGCCGAGCCGGACAGCCTCGGCATCGTCATCGGTGGTTCCGGCAACGGCGAGGCGATCGCGGCGAACAAGGTCGTGGGTGTGCGCGCGGCGTTGGTCTGGAGCGAGCAGACCGCCACGCTGGCCCGCCAGCACAACGACGCCAACGTGCTGAGTCTCGGTGCCCGGATGCACACCGTCCCCGAGGCGTTGGCGTTCGCGGAGGTCTTCCTCGCGACGCCGTTCAGCGGTGAGCAGCGGCACGTGCGCCGGCTGCGGATGCTTTTCGCCTACGAGCGGACCGGCGAGGTCCCCTCGGCGTCCGGCACCGCGTCCCCGGCGTCCTGACCCGCTGGCCGTCGCGGCGGGGCGGGGGCCGGTCGGGGTGCAGGTGCGGGCCGGCGCGGTCCACCCGCACGCCCGTCGGGCCGGCGCGGCGGCCGCGACCGGCCCCCCTCACCCCGGCCCTGCTCCGCCGCCTGTTCCTGCTCTGGTGCCAGCCCGTGCTCGGCCGTCGGGACAGCGGGGTCGGCTGTCGGAGCGGTTCGCTGGCCGCGGCGCAGCACCACCGCGCGTTCCGCCTCGACGAGGTCGTCCTCGCTGGGCCGGTCGACATCGCGCGCCCGCATCGCCGTCACCGGGGACAGCCGCGAGTGGCCGGCGCCGACCAGGCCGCGTAGCTGGGCGTCGGGATCGCCGGGGTGTGGCGGTCGCGCCCGCGGGCGGTCGGCGCGTTCCGATCGTGGCATGAGCCCTCCTTCGGCGGCCATCCCCGCGGTGCGGCCAGGCGGGCGCGGCGGCGGCTCATGGACCCGTCGCCCTTCTGACCATCGGCCCCGTGATCGTAATCGGTGGGCGGGGTGACACATCGGTCACACGCGCCGGATCGGGTTGGCTTCGACGGCCCGACCCGGCGATGCAACGCGATTTGCGGGCGGGCGCCTCGCCGCTGCGGCACGCGGCCGGGTGACGGGGCGGATTCCGCAAGGCCCGTCCCATGGTGATTCGGCGCCAGAGGAATGCTCCTGTAGTGCTTCGGGTGGCCTTTCCTTGTCACTCACGAGATCGGACGGATATCTGACCGTCCGGAGTTCGTCGCTTTCCGTGAGGATCATTTCCGCCTGCCCGACTCGCCGCCGCCGCCCCCCTGCCCGATCTGTAACACGGTGTCCGTATGCTGGGCGCCGCTAGGGGAGTGCCCGATAACCCTATGTATGGCCGATAAGTGCCTGATCGCGGAGTAAGGGGATGAGGTCGGGATGGCGGACTTTGGTGCACATACATTGACACTCTTGGTGAATCCCCTGAAACTGCATGCTGATCTCGTCCGGCCGTCACCAATCGCTGCGCCCTCGCTGGCGTCTGTCACCGGTCCCGCCGTCGCAGCCTAGGAGTTGAGTCTTGGACAGCGTGCCTGTGAGCGTCATCATCCCGGCCTACAACGAGGCGATGCGCCTGCCCGGTTCGCTGCCCCCGCTGGTGTCGGTGATGCGCAAGATTCCCGACGCGGAAGTGATCGTGGTCGACGACGGGAGTACCGACGGCACCGCCGCCGTCGCGGAGGAGCATCTCGCGGGGATGCCGGGCGGCCGCGTGCTGCGGCTGCCGTGGAACTCGGGCAAGGGCGCGGCGGTGCGCGCCGGAGTCTCGGTTGCGCACGGCGCCTCGATCGTGTTCATGGACGCCGACGGCGCCTCGGATGTCAACGATCTGCCGTTGTTGCTGGCCGCCCTGGAACACGCCGAGGTGGCGCTCGGCTCCCGTCGCATCGGCGACGGCGCGGTGCGCAGCAGCGGCCGCCGGGTCGGTAGCTGGGCCTTCAATCAGATCACCCGATCGTTGGCCAGCCTGGATGTCGCGGACACCCAGTGCGGTTTCAAGGCGTTTCGCGGGCAGGAGGCGAAGCTGCTGTTCAGCCTCGCCCGCTCGTCCGGATTCGGTTTCGACGTCGAGGTGCTCTCGATCGCCCGTTCGATCGGATATCGCATCGCCGAGGTCCCGATCCGCTGGGCGGAGATCCCCGGCGGCACGTTCCGAGTGACCCGGCACACGCCGGCAATGATCGTCGATGTGGTGCGGGCCCGCCGCTACCTGGGCCGCGCCGCACCCGGCCTCGTCGTGTCCACCCCGGCGCGCCCGCCGGCCGCCGGCGCGCCCGCGGGACCCGCCGCGGCCACCCCGCCGGTCGCCGCGGCGGACCAGCCCGGCACCGCGGCTCGCCGGGAGCCGGGGCCGGCGGGCGCGGCGTCGCCGGTCGTCCCCGCCAAGCCTGCGCTGGCTGTCCCGCCCGGTTCCCCCGGTTCCGCCGGTTCCGCCGGCTCAGTCCGGCGGGCGCCACTGTCGCCGCCGCGCCGCCCTCGGCCCGAGGCTGTCCAGCCGGCCGCGGCGCGCCGCGTGGACCCGGCGCCGGATGCCCGGGGCGCTGGTCCCTCCCGCACGGACCTGGTCGTGCTCGAGTCGGTCGCGGCGGCCGCCGCCGGCCGCACCTCGGACGACGGGGGTGCGGGCCTGATCCTCCCGGGTACCACGATGGGTCTCCCGAACCCGGGTGTGAGCAGGCTCGCGAGTCCCGGGGGCGCCCGCGCGCTTTCCGGGGGGACCGTCGACGAACCCGTCGTGACCATCCCGTCGCCGGGCGGGGAACCCGGCATCGCGGCCGCAGCCGCGCGCGCCGCGGCCCTCACAGCGCCGGTGGGCGGCGGCGACGGGTCAGTGTTCCCGGCGTCCGAACGGGACGGCGCAGCCCGCTCGTCATAGCGGATCCGCACCTGCCGGGGAAACGGGATACACCGGGCGCCAGCCGGCCAGGTGGGGCGAGATAGTCCGGTTCCGACACCCTGGATAAGGTCGGGCATACCTGCTCTCGACCCTGGAGTCAGCGATCCCTTCCCCCGTCGGCGGTCCCGTCGCGACAGCGACTGGTCCGCGCGCATCCCGGTCATCGGCCGCATTCACCTCCGCGCCCGCCTCCCCGTTGCGCGCCCGCCGGACCTCGCGGTGGCCGCTGCTCGGGATGGCGGTCGGTTACGCGGTGCTCTACCTGCTCCAGGCGCCCGGCCGGCTGACCGCGGACACCAAGCTCGACATCCCGCTCGACCCGTGGGGCTTCATGGGCCGGGCCACCCACCTGTGGAACTCCCTCGCCGAGTTCGGTTACCTGCCGAACCAGTACGTCGGATACCTGTTCCCGATGGGGCCCTTCTTCGGCCTGGGCAAGCTGGTCGGCCTGCCGCCCTGGGCGACGCAGCGGCTGTGGATGGCGTTGCTGCTCACCGTCTCGTCGTGGGGCGTCGTGCGCCTCGCCGACGCGCTGCGCCTCGGCGTACCCGCCACCCGGGTGCTGGCGGGGCTCGCCTACACCCTGTCACCGATGTTCCTCGGCAAGGTCGGGGCGACCTCCGTCGCTCTCGCCGGTGCGGCGATGCTGCCCTGGATCACGCTGCCGCTCATCCTCGCGCTGCGCCCCGACGGCGCTTTCGGCGCTGACACCGGCACGGCCGCGCCCCCCGACCTCGGGCGCGGGGACGCCGGCGGGCACGATCCCGCGGCCGACCCGACGCGGCGGCTGTCCCCCCGTCGCGCCGCCGCGCTGTCGGGCCTCGCCGTCCTGGGGACCGGCGGCATCAACGCCACCGTCACGCTCTGCGTGTTGCTCTGTCCGGCGGTGGTGCTGGTGTTCGCGGGCGGGACCCGCCGGGCGTGGGCGCTGCGGGCCTGGTGGGTGGTGGCGGTCATCCTCGCCTCGGCCTGGTGGATGCTGGCGCTTGTGGTGCAGGGCCGGTACGGGCTGAACTTCCTCCCCTACACCGAGACCGTCCAGACGACGACGGCGACCACGTCGGTCGCCGAGACGCTGCGCGGCGCGGCGGACTGGATGGCGTACCTCCAGCTGCCGCGCCCCTGGCTGCCCGCCGCGACCGAGTACGTCTCCCGACCGGTGCCGATCGTCGGTTCGGCGGCCGTTGCCGCGATCGGACTGTGGGGGCTGTCCCGGCCCGATCTGCCTGCCCGCCGGTTCCTGCTGGTGACGCTCGCCGTCGGCACCGTCTCCATCGCCGCCGCCTACCCGGGCGACCCGGGCAGCCCCCTGTCGGGTGCGGTGCGCGATCTGCTCGGCAACCAGCTCGGCTTCCTGCGCAACGTCTACAAGTTTCAGCCGGTGGTGCGGCTGCCGATCGCGCTGGGCGTCGGGCACGCGCTGACAGCCCTGCCGGCCCGGGTCCGCCGGGCCCGGGGCCGGTGGGACTGGGCGCGCCCCCGGGCCGGCGTGACGACGGCCGCCGCCGCGGTGACGGTGGCGGCGCTCGTCTGCGGCATGACTCCCACGCTGTCCGGCCGCGCGCTGCAGCCCCGCCCGTTCACCGCGGTGCCCGACTACTGGGCGCAGGCAGCCGACTGGCTCAGCGGGAACCCGCAGGGTGGCCGGACGCTGATCCTGCCCGGTTCGCCGTTCGCCGAGTACGACTGGGGCCGTCCGCTCGACGAGCCGTTGCAGTGGCTGGCGAAGACGCCCTGGGGGGTTCGAAGCCTCATCCCGCTCGGCGGCGCCGGGGTGACCCGGCTGATGGACGGCATCGAACGCGAGCTGGCCGCCGGCTCCGCGCCGGGGCTCAGCGACGCGTTGGCCCGGGCCGGCATCGGCCAGATCGTGCTGCGCAACGACCTGGAGCAGAAGGACTGGGACATTCCCCCGTCCACCGACGAGCTGCACCGGGCGCTGCGATCCTCCGGGCTGACGCCGGCCGCCTCCTTCGGCCCGCAGGTGCCCGCGCGTGCCTCGGCGAAGGAACGGCTCGTCCCGGCGTTGCGCAATCCCAGACAGAAGGTGCCGGCACTGGAGATCTGGACGGTGCCGACGGGCGCGAAGCTCGTCCAGACCTACGCCGCCGACGGAGCCGTCGTCGTCTCTGGCGGGCCCGAGGCGACGGTGCAGCTCGCCGCGCAGGGCCTGCTCGGCGCGGACCGGCCCGTCGTGCTCGCCGCCGACCTCGCCGATCCGTCGGCCTCGGCGACCGCGGCGGCGTCGACGAGCCCGAACGCCATCAAGGTCGCACCGCGGGAGGTGATCGGGCCGTCGACCGCCTGGGTCGACACGGACACCTTCACCCGCCGGGACAGCACCTTCGGCATCGTCCACGACGCCAGCTCGTATCTGCTCGGGCCGACCGGCAACGCCGTGGGCAAGGCCGGAGAGCCCAACCAGTGGGCCGAGGGCGACGTGGCGGGCCATCAGACCGTCGCCGGCTTCGTCGGCGGCCTGTCGGTCACCGCCTCCTCCTACGGCTACGACCTGCTTGCCGCGCCGGATTTCGCGCCTCCGGCCGCCGTCGACGGGTTCACCGCGACGGCCTGGACGGCGATGCGCAAGCAGGGCACCACCTCCGCCGGCCAGTGGATCCAGCTCGACGTCGGCCGCCGGATGACCGTGCCCTACATCGACATCCGGCTGCTGTCGGAGGGCTCGTGGCGACCGGCCGTGCGGGCGATGCGGGTGACCAGCGAGACCGGTGCCGTCGTGACCGACGTGTCCCCGGTGGAGGACATCCAGCGCCTCGCCGTCCCGCCGGGGCAGAGCCGTTGGTACCGGATCGGGTTCGAGCGTGTCGACCGGGAGAACGACGACACTCTCGGCGCCGGCATCCGGGAGATCAACGTCCCGGGCGTCACGTTCGACCACTACGCGCAGCTCCCCGACGACGTCGGCCGGCTGTTCGCCGGCGCCGACCAGGGGAACGTCGCCTTCTCGCTGGCCCGGCAGCGGGTCGACCCGGCGCAGCCGTTCGGCGGGTCGGAGGAGCTGGCGCTGTCCCGCCGCTTCGACGTGCCCCGGGAGATGACCTTCACCATCAACGGTACGGCGAGCTTCCTGCCGCCCCCCCGAGGCACCCCGGCCGCCGACGACGAGCCGTTGGTCGTCGACTGTGGCAGCGGTCCCGCCCTGGTCGTCGACGGCAAGCGCTACCCGTTGCGGATCACCGGGCGCAACAGCGACGTCACTTCGGTGCTGCCGGTGAAGGTGTCGCTGTGCACCGACGGAAGCCGCCTCACGTTGCCGGCCGGAACCCACCAGCTTCGCGTCGACCAGGGCCTGACCTCGATCCTCGTCGACTCGCTGGGGCTGGTGGGTACCGGACACCAGCCGGCCGGGCAGGCGGCGCGCACGACGGCGGTGCGCCAGTGGGGTGCGGAGCACCGGACCATCCAGATCGGGGCGGGCACGCGGGCGTTCCTCGCTGTGCGGGAGAACGCGAACACCTCGTGGACGGCGAAGCTCGGCGGCACCACCCTCACGCCCGTGCGTCTCGACGGCTGGCAGCAGGGCTGGATCGTGCCGGCCGGCGCCGGCGGCACCATCCTCATCGACAACGTTCCCGGCACGCAATACCGGCGCAACCTCATCGTCGGGTTGCTGCTGGTGGTCCTGCTCGTCGTGCTCGCCCTGCTGCCGGCCCGCTTCCGGCTGCGGCGGCGCTCCGACGAGAACGGATACCCGGCCTTCCCGCCCGTGCCGCGGGCGGCCCGTGCGACCGGCCTCGCGCGGTCGTCGGGGACGCGGCCTGCGGGGGCGGTGGCCGGGGCGGTATGGACCGGGCTGGCGATGGTGGCGCTTGTCCTGGTGGCCGGCCCGGTCGCCCTGGCGGTGCCGTTGTTGGTCTGGTTCGGGCGGTCCCGGCCGTGGGCGCTGGCGTGGTTCGCCGCGCTCGCGATGCTCGCCGCGGGCATCGGAGTCGCGGCGCAGCCGAACAGCCAGCCCGGATCGGGCCACGGGGCGTTCGGCGTGCCCGTGCAGGTGCTCGGCTCCCTGGCGCTCGCCGCGGTGTTCGCCTCCCTGGCGGTCTGGGGCTGGGAACGGCCCGCGGACCCGGACAGCCCCGGACCCGCAGACTTCACCAGGGACGGTGACGACCCGAGCTCCCGTGGCCCCGACGGCGGCCCGTACGGCCGAGGCTCGTACGGCCGAGGTCCATACGGCGGCCCGTCTGGCGGCCCTCGTGGCGGTCCGTATGACGCCGGTAGCCGGGGATCACGTGTCGGGAGGCGGACTTGGGGTGGCGATGTGCGGACCGGAAACAAGAGACTCGACTAGCGTCACCGCGCCACCGACAGTTCGGCGCTTGTCCGCCGTCCGTCTAAGAGGGAGACACCGGACCATGACAGCGGTTGTGAACGGACTCTCGCCCCAGCAGCCCGGACCGGTCCCCGCCTGCGCGCTGGGCGCCTCGGCACAGGTCGACTCGGGGTCCATCGAGCGGATGGCGCAGGCGATCCACCGCCGCTACCTCGAACACGAGCTCGGCGAGCGGCACGAGGCGGGCTCGCGTCCGGGGTTGCGGCCGTGGGCGGAGCTGGCCGAGCCGCTGCGGGAGGCGAACAGGGCGCAGGCTGCCTACTACGCGGCGATCGTGCGCAACCCCGACTGGTTGATCGTCTCCGCCGGGCCGGACGGCGACCCGTTCACCTTCACCGACGCCGAGATCGAGGAGCTCGCCCGCGACGAGCACGTGCGGTGGCGCCGGCACGAGGAGCGGCAGGGCTACTCCTACGGACCGCTGCGCCGCGACGCCGGACCAGACAAGCGGCACCCGTCGATGGTGGGCTGGGAGAAGCTCAGCGACGAGGACCGCGAGCGCGACCGCGACGTCATCCGCAACATGCCTGCCGTGCTCGCGCAGGCGCGGCTGCGGGTTCTGCGCCGGCCGGCCGCTGACGCAGGCTGAGCCGAGGGCGTCAGTCGAAGCCGTTCTCTCGCAGCCACCGGCGCCGCCGGCGGGCGAGCAGGAGCCGAATGATGCGGGGCCGGCGGGCGAAATCCTCTTCGAGGATGCGACGATGGACGGTCATGTCCTCGGCATATCGGAAGCCGTCCTCGTCCGTCGATTCGCGATAGCCCATCTCGACCAGATCCTGGGAGTCGGGGGTGCGGTCCACCCAGCCCAGCAGGAACGCGCCGGCGGCGGGGAACTCCGCCGCCGCGGCGGTGAACTCGTGGGATGGGTCGAGGAGCAGCAGGCTCGCCGTCCGCCAGAGCGGGGCGAGCGCGCGTAAGTCGTCGCGGTAATCCATGCTGCGCAGGCTGGCGAGCCCGACGGCCAGCAGCCCCAGGCGCAGCAGGCCGGGGTCGGCGTGGCGAACCGCGAGTGAGGCCATCCGCAGCCCGAAGGCCCGCAGGGTCTCCGCCTCCACCTCCGGGCGGACCAGTGCCAGGAGCTGCTCGAGACCGCTGCCGCGCCGCGCCTTGTTCAACAGCGCGACGATGGCCAGGTCGCGGTCGTGGGGAATCGCCTGGTCGGCGTAGTGCGTCAACAATCCGCCCATGAGGCAGACGAGGTCCGCGAGTTCGATCTGGTCCGACGGGCCCCTGTCGTCGCCGGTCATCGCGCTCCTTTCCGAGCGGGCACAGGTCGCAGCCGGCTGCGGACCGCGGACTGCGGACTGCGGACCGCGGGCGGGCAAGGTCGAAATCCTTCCAGGTCCCGACGATGATGACCAGTAGGTAACAGTCAGTGACAGGGTGCCCGTTTCGGGGCTGGGGGTAGTACGAGGGTGCGGGGCGCAGGTAGACCTTTGGGATTCGTTACGCCTCCGCGTTGACTACCCGGCGTGAGCATTGGGCCGGTCCGCGGGCGGAATCTACCGCTCGGACCGGGCCTGTTTAGGGGGCTCTGCCTGGTGATGTCGCGGTTCGTGGTGGCCCCGTGAGGAGGGGTCCGGCTGGGCCCGCAGCGGGTGCCCCGTGTCCAGGGTGGGCGATTTCGCCTGGTTACGCTTGACTAGCTCCTCGACGGCGACGCGCGCCATCGCCGTGAAACCGCGAGATCCCCTGCAGAAAGGCCGGCCTACGACAATGGGATTGGCGCAGGACGGCGGCGCTTCGGCACCGCCGATACCCGATCGGGTGTTGACTCCGGGTGAGCAAATTCTCGCCGCCTCGGACCGGGCAAGTGCGCCGTTGACCTGTGGACTGTTCGTCCAGACGACTGGGCGGCTGGACCCGGCGCGGCTACGGGCCGCAGCGTGGGCGGTGATCCGTCGTCATCCGATGGCCCGCGCCGTGCTGTACGGATCCCGCCAGCACGCCTGGCGGTTCGTCGCCGAACCGACGGCCGATCCGGTCGGCTTCGTCGACGACGGAACCGACGGGTGGCGCATCCACGAGATCCTGTCCTCGGCGCCGTTCGACCTGCGCCGCTACCCGCCGGTCCGGGTGGCGCTGGTTCGTCGGCCCGACGGCGACCAGCTCAGCGTGGTGGCCCATCACCTTGCCTTTGACGGGCTGCGGCTCGCCGCGCTCGTCGCCGAGATCCTCGACCACTACCGGGAGGCGGCTTACGACGGGGACCGCGACGGCGCCGTCGCCCCGGACGAGGGACACCGCGGCGTGCCGGCGGGCGTGCAGCCGCTGGCCCGCACCGGCGCGCCGGGCTGGGCCACGCTCGTCCGCCGGTCCGGGCGCTACATCACGCCGCTGGCGGTGGGGGGCGACGGCTACGGCTTCCACCCGCTGATCCTGGCGGTGCCGACCGGCCGGCGGATGCTGCCGGACGGTCGGCGGATGACCATCAACGACCTGCTGATCGGTGCGGCGCATCTGGCGATCGACCGGTGGAACTCCCGCCGGGGCGGGGGGTCCAGCCGGCTGCGGATCCGGATGCCGATCGACCTGGCGTCCTCGCCGTCGTCGGCCGCGTCGCCGTCGTTCCCCGCGTCGGGCGAGATCAGAGGCAACCGGACCGGCCTGAAGATCATCTCAAGCGAGGTCGCGGACCGGGTGGACGCGCTGCAGCTCGCCGTCCGCGTGGTGGAGCAGACCGGCTCGGCCAAGCAGGCCGTCCCGCCGGTCGTGCCGGGGCTCTCCGGCGCGCTCGGGGTCGCCGCGGCGCGATTCGTGCCCGGCCCGTGGCGCAGCACGCTGCTGCGCTGCGGGGTCGCGGCGGGGCGCCCGATGCTCGCCCCGACCGCCGCGGTGAGCAACCTCGGTCGTTTCGACGGCCTGGCCGGGGCCGCCGGGCTGCCGATCAGCGCCGTGTACTTCACCGGGACGGCCGGGATGCCGCAGGGGTTGTTCATCGGCGTTCTCGGGATGGGCGACAGCCTGTACGTGACGTTCGGCTACCACCGCCACCTCCTCGGCCCCGGCTCGGTGCCGGCCTTCGCGGATCTCTACCGGGCCGCCTTCGTCGAGCTGGGCGACACCGACGCCACCTTGCCGACGCCGGCGACCGCGCCGACGCCCGCCGTGGCCAGGGCACCGCGGCCGGACCGCGCGGCAGCCCCGGCGGTGACCACCCGCCGCGGCGGGGCCGTCCCGTCGCGCTGACGAGAGGCCGGGCGGTGCGCCGGTGGGCCGGACGCACCGCCCGGCCGGGACGTTCACCCGCGGCCGGCGGACACCTCGGTGGCCGCCCGCCGGGATCCGGCGGGCGGCGGTGCGTCGGCCCCCGACACCAGCTCGCGGCTCGTGGCAAGCAGCAGGTCCTCCCCGGTGCCGGGGCGCAGCCGAGCCTCGGCGGACACCCCAGCCCGGGCCAACGCCGCCCGCGCGGCGGCCTCGCCGGCGCCGTAGAGGACGGCGACCGCCTCGGCCCCGTCGGGATCCGGCCGATACACCAGGTCGGTGCGGCGCAGGGCGGGGCGGGGTGCGCCGGCCGGCAGCGTGAACGCGGCGTGGGTGAGCTCGTCGTCGACCCGGCGGCGATCGTGCGCCGCCCTCCCCCCGCGACCCGAGCCACGTGCCTGCGCCAGCCGGTCGATCTCGGCGGTGACCACCCGGGCGAGCAGCTCGGCGCCGGCGTCCCAGGTGAAGCCGGCCGCCCAGGCACGTGCGGCCGCGCGCAGCCGGGCCGCGGCGGGCGGATCGGCCAGCGTCCGCAGCGCCGCGCCGATCGTTCCCGCCAGGGGCACGCCCTCGTCGACGAGCCAGCCCGTCGTCCCGTCCCGGATCGCGTCGCGCAGCCCCGGCACCCGGAACGCCACCGCCGGCACCCCGAGGGCGGCCGCCTCCAGTACCGACAGCCCCCAGCCCTCTCCGTGCGAGGGGTTCACCGTCAGCCAGGCCGAGGCGAGCAGCCGGTCGCGGGTGGCCGCGTCGGTGTAACCATGCCACCGAACCACGTCGCCGTCGGGGGAGTCGCCGTTGCGGCCGTGGCCTTCCCCGAGGGCGCCGTTCGCGGTCGCGCTCGTCAGGCCGAGCGCGACCGCGCGGGCGACCAGCCGCTCCCGGTCGGGGCCGTCGCCGACGACATGGACAGTGAGGCCCGGATGAGCGGCGACCAGCGCCGGCAGCGCGTCGAGGAGCAGGTGCAGCCGCTTGTGCGGCACGAGCCGGCCGACGCAGACGATCGTCGGCGCCGCGGCGGGACGCCCCACCGCCCGGTCCGCCCCATCACCCGAGGACGCCATGCCGGCGGAGGGGACGGTGGCGGTCACGGCGGAGGGGACGGCGGCGGTCACGCCGTTGGGGACGAGGAAGCGCGGGCCGGGCAGGCTCAGCACCTCGCGCGCCTGCGCCCGGGTCGAGGGGGAGACGACGACCAC
Organism: Frankia gtarii; assembly: GCF_025403375.1. GTDB lineage: Bacteria > Actinomycetota > Actinomycetes > Frankiales > Frankiaceae > Frankia > Frankia gtarii. The sequence goes on along the minus strand of NZ_JAMPTM010000017.1, from coordinate 1,870 downwards.
CGGGCGGCGCCCGTAGACCAGCCGGCTGCCCGGCGCCTCCAGCAACTGCCCGACCTTGGCCACGGGGCCCGGGAAGTACAGCGGGAACTGCTTCTGGTGGACATGGTGCAGTACCTGGACGATCGGCGTGGACGCCGGCAGTACCAGCGGGCTGAAGAACGGGATCCCGTTCTGGCAGTCGACGACCGCGTCGACGCGGTGCCCGGCCCGCCCGAGGCTCGCCAGCCGGCCCAGCACGGACGGGTACACCCCGAAGGTGCCGCCGCCGCGGCGGACGTCCACCCCGGCCACGTGTTCGGCCACCGGGAGCGCCTTCCCCCCGTCCCCGGCCGGCCGGGAGGTCAGCAGCGTGACCCGCGCGCCGGCCGTCGCGAACCGCTCGGCGATCGACTGGCAGAACAGCTCGGCCCCGCCGGCCTGGGGGTGGTTCTGATCACGCCAGTTGAGGAATACCACGTGCCGGCCGGTGAGGGTGGACAGGTACCGGTGCTCCCCGAGCCCGGTGGGATGCGGCGTGCTGGGGCTTCCGATCACCAGTGGCGTTCCTCTCCGGCCGATCGACAGGGCTTAGCATGTTCGCCTGCAACCTACAGATGTCGGAAAAATCGGTAGCGCATACCATGGCCGGTGTTCCATCGCGGGTGATCGACGTGTTCCGTGCCCGGTGGGGAGATTGATGGCGAAGCCCTCGCGAGAGGCTGTGTCCGGCCTACTGGCCGGCCCGGCAGCCCTGGCGGTCGCCGGCATGCTCGTCAACGGCTGTAACCTGCTGATGAATCTCATCGTCGCGCGTACGCTGGATTCCGATTCCTACGGCGCCGTGTCCGTTCAGGTGAGCATCTTCCTGATCCTGTCCGTCGCCGGTAACGCCCTGCTCATCGCCGTCGTGCAGCATGAGACGTCAGGTACCGGGGACACCCGCCGCGAGCAGTGGTCGTGGATCCGCCAGCTGCGTGGTGCCTGCGGTATCGGGATCGTCGCCGCCACCGTCGCCGCCCTGGTGCTGTCTCGGCCGGCGGCGGCGCTGATGTCCTACCCCCACCCGGTGGCGATCGCCGAGGCCACGATCGGGGCCGCGCTGTGGACGCTGCTGTGTGTCGAGCGCGGCCTGATGCAGGCGCGTGGTGCCTACCAGCGACTGGCCGTGAACTTCGTGGTCGAGGGTTTCGTCCGGATCGGCCTGGTGATCGCCTTCGTCGTCGCGGGCATGGGGGTCAACGGCGCGGGGCTCGGCATCGTCATCGGTGTGGTCGTGGGCGCCGAACACGCGCGCTGGGCCGTTGCCCGCACCCCGCGGCTACCCCGTCCGGCCACCGCCCGCCGGTGGTCGGTGCCGCTGCCCGAGGACGGCGTCGCACCGGCCACCGGGCCGATCCCGATGCCGATCCCGGCCCCGCGGGCCAGCGCCCGCCAGAGCGTCATCGCCGACACGACCGTGGCGCTCGGCGCGCTCATCCCACTGGCCCTGCTCCAGAACATGGACGTCGTCATCGTCGGCTGGCTGGGCACGGACGGGGTGGGCGGTTACGCGGCGATCTCGACGGCCTGCAAGGTGCCGGTTTTCATCGGGCTCGCGGTGGCCAACTTCCTGCTGCCCGAGGCGGCCCGGCGGCGCAAGGAGGGCCGCGGGGCCGGGGCGACCCTGGCGGTGGCCCTGGCGTTCGTCGTCACGCCCGGCCTGTTGCTCGCCGGGATCGGCCTGGTCGGGGCGAACTGGCTGATCGGCCTGGTCTTTGGTCCCCACCTGACCGGTGCTGCCCCTGCGCTGTGGGTGCTGGCGCTGAGCATGACGCTGCTGGCCGTCACGCTCATGTTCACCACGTACCTGCTCGGTGCGGGGGTGCGTCGGGTGGTCGGGGTGCTGGCGGTC